>JACQHE010000038.1 GCA_016199185.1 Candidatus Gottesmanbacteria bacterium | reverse complement strand
GAGCGCAGCTGCTGTTGGGGTGATCGTTGCCTTACAAGAAGGTGGCGGAGATAAAAAATCGCACTAATACGCATTCCGCCTTCATCAGTGTCCACCCCCACCCCCACCCCCACCCGAACGTTGCGCTACTTGCTGAATGGCTTGCTGGATTGATCGGCCGAGGTCTTGCTGTCCTGACTGTATAGCCTGACCAAGCTGTGCAAACGACTGCTGTTGTTGTTTGGATGTCCGTAGGCCTATAGCCATGCTCCCGAGGGACATTCCGGTTCCTATCAGGCCACCAGCTGGGCCAAACACCCCCGCTCCTGCCTGTTGTGATTTAAGTTTTTCTTGGATGCTACTTATAAAAGTGGGGAAAACCATAAGTAATCCTATGGTTAACAACGACGCAATACTTTTTCCTTCCACTCCGGAAGCGGTGTGTTGTAAGAAGGGGGGGGACCATAAGACGCCACCACCAGCAAGACTTGTGTCTGCCATGTACGAAAGCATATACGCGAGGGCGAACATAAATGATGCAGCTGGAAAAACTATAAGGTTTCCAATAAGCGTGTTAAACCAAGACGATAGGCTGTTGCCTCCTGGTAGTGCCTCTCCAAGGAGCATAATGGGGCTAAATACGAGAGAAATAATGATTTGGATGTACGCACGGAGAAACAAAAAGAGCAACCGGATAAATAGAAAGAGAAGAAGTAGCGCCAGGAGAAAGGCAACGAACGGTGAAACCGGCCATGCAATCCAGCTAGGCATGAATGGTATAAGCAAATCAACGGAAAGATCGGTAAGGCTTGAGATGCCATAAGGAAAGATGGCATAAAAAACGTCTATCAGGCCGCCTTGAGAAAAAATTTGCTGCGGCGTTGAACTATTGAAGAAATTACGTATGCCATTGATTATGGTTGCGATTCCACCAGGGATTCCGCCATAAAGAAATGCTAGAGGATCAAACCCACGGAAACGAGCAAGCGGTGCAAGATCGAGAACGTTCAAACCAAAGAGCATGATGACATACATCATATCTACCAGAACCCCCACAATTGCATACGAAAAAGTAATGAGGAGAAGCGTGATAACGATGCGGGGGAGGGCGTTTTGGACGGTGACGACGGTTTTGGGGTCGATTTTTTTCCGGAGCATCACCATAAATCCGATGACGATCATGACGATAGCCAACAATAAATAGGCGATGTTGCGGAATGCTTTCCAGATGGGAAGAAGTGGCGCGAGGCCGGAGAAGCCCACCCCCTGGGCGTAGGCGCGTTTAGGGAGAAATCCGAGCGTCTGGCCGGTGTCCTGGATCCAGAGGGCAAGATCCGCAGGCGGATTGGCATAGATCATGGCGATGTAGTTGCCGATGCCGGCAACCGCGCTTTTTTGGAGCATTCGTTGGGCGTACTGCGGGTTTCGCTGCCACACGTCAGCGGTGACGGTAATGCCGGGCACCGGACCTAAAATATGTTCGATAGTCCGGTACATGGGGGTATCAAAAGACCGGGCAGTGTACGGGCTTTGGCTGACGCTCCCTTGCGTTGTCGCCTGTTCCATTTCCTCCGCATACCCCCCGTTCACCCAGTCATTCGGATTTTCTTGGGCGCCCACCGCGGGAGGGGTCGCAAGGAGGGTAACAGCGAGGATGGCCGCGCAGAAGGCCAGGGTGGCCAGGAAGCGGAAGGGTTGATGAGGAAATTTCATACGCCGTATCTGTATTATCTGCAATATATCCCGAGCAGTCAATACGGGGGAAGCGGCGCTACTCCAATGAATGTTGATTAGTAAATATCGCCGCGACGTCCTATCTCAACAACAAATACCTGTTTCGTTATGTCGTTGACGGTAAAGATGACGCGAATGTCACCGATACGCAGTCGTAATCCTTTTGGTAGACCGCGAAATGCCGCGATCTTTTTGCCGGGAGGGCGTGGGTTATCCTCGAGTGCTTTGAGACTGGTGTAGACGCGCCCCTGTTCACTGGGGGAAAGTTTTGCTATTTCTTTGTGGTGTTTTTTGAGGAGAACAACGGTATACCTCATGCGTTGGGTTCGTGTTTGGTAAACTGATGGTCAGCCCACATCTGGTCAAGCGTTACCCATTCCGCGTCTGGATCTTCGAGTGCTTCTTTAATACGGAGCGAATCGTGATAATCGGTTACAAGAGAAGTGAGACGTTGATATTGTTTCAGATCCATAAAAACGCCCGTCGGCGTGGCACGATGAAACACATAGATGGGTTCACCAAGTGCTTGCGCGGCTTTGATGACCCCAAGGGGGTCCTCGCGGATGTCCGAGATGGTTCGAATAGCTTTTGGATTAAGCATAAGATAAATATAGATGTTTATATGAGATTTGTCAAGTTAAAATCCCAGATTAAACTGTGTTACCGGGGCGCCGGTTGCGACCTCTACTGTTTTGATGATGAGAAACGCCGCGACGATGACGACCAGGCCGATGATGGCGTTGGTCAGCGTTCCCTTAGCCGCCTCAAGCTTCTTTTGGTCTCCGCCGGAGAGGAGGAAATGAAACCCGCCCACAAGAAGCATAACAAAGAGCGCGACGCCGGAAAGCGCCAAAACTCCTTGGACGAGGTTGGTGAATAGCGGCACGATGCACTGGATGGTAGCAGCTTCCTGAACGATGCAATTAGGAGTAGATTGCCAGTCCACGGCAAAAGTTTTTTCCATTTAAAATGGCTGTGGAAAGGTGAGTTGTTTGTCGATGATGGAAACCCCCAGGAAGTTCTGGACGAGAATCATGATCGCCCACGCGGCGCCCACGATGATCAGGCCGACTACCGCATGCGTGATCTTATTGCGCGCTGCCTCCATACCGGCTTTGTCCCCGCCGCTGGTTATCCACTGGATGCCGCCCAGAATAAGGTAAAAGAAGGCGAGCAGTGCCGCAATGATGAGCAGCGCTCCCACCGCTGCACTGATGAGTTCCCCCAAGTTTGTTATGTTAAAAAACTTTGCTTTCTCTCTGGTTATGGTTATCGTTGGTTCGGCTGCAAATACCATTTTCATACAAATTCTCCTCTCTTTAGTTTCTTTAGTATATCCTATATTTGATCTTGATGCAACCGGCAGCCTTTGTCAACCCCCAATTACATCTCGTTGTACCCTCCGGTTGCGGGTTTACCCCCTCCGCCACCGCCTGATGATGGGGCAGGAGCGCCTCCGGTTGAGGGCGAGCTGATGGTTGGTATCGGCAGATTTTCAAAATCAAGCCCCAGGAATTGGCCGGTGAGCACCATGATTGCCCAGGTAGCCGCAACCACAATGATGCCGATGATGGAGTGCGTGATGCGGTTTCTGGCTTCCTCAAGCTTGGTTTTATCCCCGGCTGACGTAATCCAGTACATTGCGCCGGTGATGAGATAAAAAAACGCAATGATAAATGCAAGCAAAAATATCCCGCTTATAACGCGAGAAAGAATAAGACCAACCGCCGTCCCGCCTTTTTCAATTGCACCTTCACCGATGATCGGTGGGATGACGGGATTGGTGAGTTGTGCCAGAATCCGATGCATATTATTTGATATTGAGCTTTTGGATCAGCGTGCCGGGATCCTTAATGACGATGTCGTAGCCCAAAAATTGTCCGGCTAAAGCAAGGACTGCCCAGCCGGCAACGACGATAATGAGACCGATGAACGCGTTTTGGATCCGGTCGCGCGCTTCGTTGAGTTTGGCCTTATCTCCTGCTGACGTGATCCAGTAAAATCCTCCGGTCATGAACTGGAAAATAAACCAGATGCCGGCGGCAACCGTCATGACGCCGATGATAGAAGAAACGGCGCCCGTAACAGCTTTGAGTCCGGCTTCTCCTCCCGCAGCGCCCTTAGCGATGTTTTCGCCGATCTTGCCAAACGGCCCCAACCCCTCGCCGCCGATCTGGCCAAGCGGTGTTGATGATTGACCTAAGGGATCCAACGCAAACACTCTCATATATTAATTGCAGTACGGGCCCCTGCAGACAGCCGGACCGTAAATAACCGGATTGAGTATAAAACCTGCGTCACCGAAAATGAGATAGCCAAAGAGCGCCGCCAGAGCAAACGACCCGACGATAATGATAAGCCCCAAAAGCGTTTGCCAGATTCTGGCCCAGGCGGCGGTGAGCGCCTTTGTATCGCCTCCCGCGGTCATGTACTGGAAGCCGGCGATGATGAGGTTAATCAGCGCATAGATGCCTGCGCCGACGAACACGAGCCGGAGGATGTTGGTGAAAAACAAAATGATGCCTCCGCCTTGTTTTGCGACATCGCCATAGGAGTTACGGAGCGGATTAGTGACGGATCCGACGATTTCCGACGCGTCCGAAAGAAGCCTTTGTGTTTGTTGCATACATTATGGTCCCAGAAGGGCAACTCCGGTTAGTTTGCCCACAATCTGTACGATCCAATAACTGGTGACGACGATGATAAGGCCTGCGATGGCGCCGGTGATGGTTTGTTTTCCTTTCTCCAGTTGTTTGGTGTCGCCCGCGCCTGCTCCCATTATAACGCTAAATCCGCCGAATACCAAGAGAAGGAAGCTGATGACGCCGGCCAAAACGAACGCGTTTCGTACAATCACACTGACGAGTGCGCCGAAGGTGGGAAAAGACTTGAATGTTTCTGATGTGTCTTGAAGTTCAATAGCAAAGATGCGTTCCATGCGTCAAGTGTACTATACTTCATCCATGGTTTTCCAGGACGGCTTCACGTTCGTAAAAAAAGAAGTAGGGGAGGGGCTCGAGTTTTTTTTTACTAAGAAAAAGCGAGAAGCCAAAAAGATAAGCCGCCATTGCACGTTACTCGTCGACCAGGTGACAGATTTCACCATGCGCGGGGGCAAGCGGACGCGGGCGTTTTTGGTGTGGCTCGGGCATGAGACAGCAAGAGAGTCAAGAGTCAAGAGCAAGACGAGTCAAGAGTTGCTGCAGACAATGATGGCGATCGAGCTTTTTCAATCGTTTGCCCTTATCCATGATGACATTATTGACCAAGATTCGGTTCGCCGTGGCGGCCCAACGGTGCATGAGTTCTTCCGCATTCACGCATCAACGCATCAACGCATTAACCCCCGAAAGGCGCAGCATTTCGGGACAAGCATGGCCATCCTCGCCGGTGACCTTGCGCTGGTTTGGGCGGATGAGCTTATGGAAAAAGTCAAGAGTCAAGAGTCAAGAGACAAGAGTGAAGACATATACCAACGCATGAAGCAAGAGGTGATTCTGGGACAAAGCTTAGACGTTTTGGCTGCTGCCGGGTTGCCAAGCGCGGATCGGGCTACCATCAATCGCTATAAAACTGCCTGGTACAGCGTCATCCGGCCACTCCAGATTGGGGCTGCAATCGCAGGAGCAGATGAGAAAATGATTGCATCGTTTGTTCCATACGGCCTGGTGGTGGGGGAAGCGTATCAGCTGCGGGATGATTTTTTAGATGGCGCAATCAGTGAGGAAGAGTTTCAAAAGAAGGCAAAAAAGCTTGTCATCCCAAAATCTGCTACAATACTGCTCACCGAGTTTGCCCGCTTTGTCCTCACGCGCCAATCATGAATGATAGCGAGCTTATTAAGAAAATACTTACCCGCGATCGACACGCACTTTCGATGTTCTACCGTACCCACGCCCCAAAGCTTCGTCAGTTCATTCGTCGGAAAATCAATAATGTTGATGACGCCGAGGAAGTGCTGCAGGATGCGCTTTTTGCGTTTCTTGAGGCCATTCGTGACTTTTCCGGAGCATCCAAGTTGAAGACTTTTCTTTACGCGATTGCAAATCACAAGGTGATTGACTGGTACAGGAGGAAAAAGATCCGCCACGTGGTGTTTTCCGCCGTGCCGCAGCTGGAGTCACTCGTTGCGCCGCTTTTGGGACCAGAAGAGGAGCTTGACGCGAGCCTGCTTCGGGAGAAAATCCGTAACGTTTTGGGTAGGCTCCTTCCGACGCACCGGAGTGTCCTCATCCTCAAATATACAGACGATTTTACGGTGGCGGATATAGCCAAGAAACTCGCGATCAGCTTCAAAAGTGCCGAGTCCCAGCTGTTTCGGGCAAGGAAAGCGTTTGTGGAGCTGTTTTTATCCATATAACATGTCATCCTGGAGGGAGCGAAGCGACCGATAGGATCCCATGGGGATGCTATCAGCCCTTCGGGCTTCCAGCATGACGTCAAAACCATGAGAGACGTCACCTATAAAAAGTTCGTTGCCCGGTGGGAAGAGGTGATAGACCTTCCGCCGCAGACGTTGGGTCCGTTTACGCCCGTCTACAAAGCATTCATCCGGCGCTTGAAGGTCATGCCGTGGCCGCTCTTTGTGCTGACGGCTGCGGCACTTGTGGTTGCCCTCTATATGCTTATCGGTTCAACGATCACCCTCCTCGTCACTCTCCTCCAGCGCGGGTTTTAAGGTGGACTTCACGACTAAACACTTGCTTTAACGAACTAACGCCCCCAAACCCCCTCTTAGCATAAGAGGGGGAAGGGGGAGTTACCATATATGCTTGATGCTCTTCTCATCGCAGGGGTTTCTTTTTGCCGTACCGCCATTGGTCTCGTCGTTCGTCCGTACGAGACGTATCGGAGGATTATAGACCGCGGAAGCGCGTGGGAACTCGTTTTTATTGCATCCTTGGTTGCCGTTTCGGCCTTTCGGTTCGTTATTGCGGCATTTGCCACGTACGCTATCGTTGTAGCGGCCGTGTGGGTGGCGGGAGAGCGTATCGGAGGAAAGGGAACATTGAGAGGAATCACACTCGGATGGGGGTATACATTGATCCCCACTTCGTGTTGGTTTTTGATGACATCCCTTCTTTATATAGTGCTTCCGCCGCCGCGGACTACCAGTGCCGCAGGAATAGCATTCAGCGTATTGTTTTTAGTATTGAGCGCGACGCTGTTTTTTTGGAAATTGACCCTCGGTTATCTTACGCTGCGGTTCGGTCTCAAGCTCGACCTGGCACGCATTCTCCTTGTTGTCAGCGTTGTGGGTCCGATTATGGGAGCGTGGAGTTGGGGGATGTATCGGCTTGGAATATTTAAAGTGCCGTTTGTATGACATATGACAGTGGAGAGTGAGCGGGTTGCTCTTTGTAAACTTCCGCTAGCAGAAAGGGCAAGTCTTGATGAGCTGCCGGCGTTGATGCAAGCATATGAACTTGGAACATCGCAGGCAGGGAGAATTCATCAGGGAGAGGCTGTTTGCGTTCAGACACGGGTTGGAGGAATAAATGGATGCACCGGGTCGTTCTACGAGCGATCTCCGTCTCTTACATTACTTGATTATGCACAAATGGTGATTGCCGCAGGAGTGTTTCTTGAAGAGTTACGAGATGATGGCGGGTGTTTAGAGGTGGTTGAACCGCATGGATCGAATGGTAGTTTGAACATGAAACAAATTGATGTCCATGATATTGATCTGCACTGCGTACGCGCGCAGCTTCTTGGATTATTGCATGCATTAGACGGAAATATGGATGACTATAGAGTCGTGGGTATTATCGGAGATGCGCTGCGCAACGACACATTGAATCCGAAAAAAAGGAAGGAGCGCGAACACGCGGCGTATAAGGCCATGCTACGCCGCGCACGGGAGGAATAGTTATGACGGAGCTTATACGGTATAGACCAATACATTCCGTAGAGGAATTAGGTGAGGAGGGCATTGACGGAGTCGGTTGTGTGGTGGCAGTAATGAATGATAGTGGTGTTTATGTAGTTCGAGAGCCTGCCGATAAAGGCTCCGGACTAAATTTAGTTACAGAGAAAAGAAGAGTAGGAGAATTTATTGCCGGAAACGTTCGGGGTGCTTTAGTAGAAGAAATGGGCCTACAAAGACACGACCTGGAACATTTTTGGTATTTTCCGGGTAGAATAAGTTTAGTTGGTGGCGCGCCATTTCCGCATAATGGGTCAAAAGTTCATGCAGACGTAGTTGTTTTGTATTATTCCGGAGATAGGAAAGTATTTTTATCACGCAACGAAGTTACAGGTATCGGTTTTATGGATCCCGTAAATTTGTTGCATGATCCTGATCTGCGCCCGGCTACATTTCCTGCGTTAAATTTAATTACTGCTACCTTAGCTGATCAGGATGTTACTACAATGTGGGATATTTTACCAAGAGTACGGGTATTTCCTGCAGGGTTTGATCCGGATGGGTTCTATGCCGCACGGCAAGCGCTTCCGGATTTATTTATAACAACATGAAACCACTCGTTTTCATCAAAATTGGGGGTTCGCTGATTACTGATAAAACCAAGCCGTTTTCTTTGAAAAGGAAAGCTCTGGCGGTGATTTGTGATGAAATCAAGCGGGCGTCGACTCTGGGAAAGACCTTGATTATCGGCCACGGTGCAGGATCTTTCGGTCATGTACCCGCAAAAAAGTATCAGACGCATAAAGGTATCATTAACGAAGAAAGCTATAGAGGAATAGCAGAAGTAGCTGATGTGGCAGCGCAACTGAATCGCATAGTGGTTAAGGCGCTCCTTACAAAAGGAGTTAACGCAGTATCCGTAAGCCCCTTAAGCACGATCATTGCCAGAAATCATGAACTACAGTCGTTTTGCACAGAGAGCATTGAGGAGCTTTTACGTCTGGGACTGTTACCGGTTTTGTACGGTGATCAGATTTTAGATACGAACATAGGTTGTACGATATACTCAACAGAGAAAATTTTGGGATATTTGGCCGTTATACTCAAAAACAAAGGGTACTCTATTGAGCGCATCATTCATTGCGGTCAGACCAATGGCGTGTACGATGCGGATGGAAAAATCATACCGTTGATTACCCCTTCGACGTTTGAGAAGGTCCGAAACGTTCTTGGCGCTTCTGGTGGAGTTGATGTGACTGGTGGCATGATCCATAAAGTAGAAGAAACACTCGCTTTGGCAAAGCAGGGCATTCCGGGTTTGATCATTGACGGTATCGAACATGGAAGTTTAGCAAAAGCAATTGCCGGGGAGCGGGTTTTAGGAACGAGGATCGAAGCATGAACGACGTTGCCGTCTCCGTGCCACTGCCTATTTCTCTGGTGAGACCGGGGAAAGCCGGACAGCCGATGCTTTTTGCTGCGACAGACATACG
>JACQHE010000003.1 GCA_016199185.1 Candidatus Gottesmanbacteria bacterium | reverse complement strand
GCGGCGGCTTCCTGATCGCCCCAGAGCACCCGTATCGTTTCCATAATCCGCTCTTTGCCGTCAAGATACTTGGTAAGCGACGCCGTACGGGCAAACCCCAGCGAGAGTAGCCATGAGCCGGACGGAGAGGTGAGAGTGGAAAGGAGTTGCCCTTGCTCGAGGGTGACCAGGACGATCGCCCCGGCAACAGGGGATCCTCCCGCGTCATTGATCGTGCCGTAAGCGGGCTCAAGCCCCGTGCCTCCTCCTGATATGGTAGAAGCGGTCGTTGCGGCATACGGCTTGTTGACTTCGGCGTAACTTTTTCCATTGGAGAGAATCTGAAACGTATAGGTTGTTGCCGGAGTAAGCGAGCGAAGAGTCACGCTATGCGTGGTATAACGTTTCATAGTGCCGGTTGTATCCCGGTCGTCAAAAAATGTCGACGGCGTATGTTTGGGGGAGATAATCTTCACAGCACCCGTTGCCGGACCCGGAGTGACCCAAACCACCGTAAATCCCGTATCAGAGATGTTGGTAATTGCTACATGTACCGGGACGACGGAACCGCTTGCCGTCGTGGGTCTGCGGCTGTACCACTCAAACAGGGCGATGAGGGCACCGGCGAGGGCAATGACTAAGAGAATACCGACGATGGTAGGAAGCCGAAACGGGCGCATAGTCATATTCTAGTATGTTTTCCGTTCTTTGAGTTGAAAAATAATCTGCGTGTCGATGGTTGATGAGAGGGGTGTCACGATTTGCCGGACCGGCGCCGTCACCGTGGTAGTTTTTGTCGTTTTTATAAGCTCGAAAGAAATCCACAACAAAACTGTGAAGAACGTAAATACCGATACGAGAAGAAGATCGCGATCGTTGTCCATATATTACTCACTATCAATATAGTGCGCATTCATTCTCATGACAAGTTTAAGCTGTTCCATCTCCCGATCAGGCGTAAAACCCATTGATTCGATTGTGACAATGCGGCGCATTGAAACGATGTCTTCAATGATGGCCGCAAGCGACTCAAAGGTGCCCACGAGTACGACGGACAACTGGACGGATTTGACTTTGCGGTTGAAAATGCCTTTGGGGGCAGCGGCTGGTGTTTTTGGCGCAGTCTGTTCCTTGGACAGAAGCGGGGCAGCCGAACTTGTGATGGCGGATATGGATGCTCCCCGCAGATGCGCGATATTGCGGATTTGTCCCAGTGCGGTGAGCACTTCCGGAGCGGGCGGCAAAGCCTGGGAAACATACGGTACGTCATTTTCCACGCTTTGGTAGGTGGCATGAGCCTCGATGAGCTTGCCGATTTTTTCTTCCATCTGGGCGCTCACGAGCCGATTATCCTCTATTTCTTTTTGAAGGGTAAGGATGGTCTGGATGGTGGGTCGGATGGCGTACCAGCCAAACAGCGATACGGCGAGGAACGAGAATATTGCCGTCGTATACGCGCGCGTCTGGGGCTTGGCGGCTACCTCGTTGATGGATTGGTAGTAGCGCCTGTAGCGATGGAGTTCGGTTTTGTAGTTGAATGGCATACTAAAAAAGTGATAAGTGATAAGTGATAAGTGATAAGTGTTTCATTTGGTTTTATTTGAAAGATATGCCGTAAATTTAAACTCGATGCCGGTTGATGCGTTTTTTTTGATATCGCCGATGTCGATACGCGAAAATTGTTTCGCTGCCTGAAGGTTCGTGAGAAACTGAGAGAATCCGTACGTTGATGCTGCCACCGCAGCAACCGATAGACGATCCGTGGCTATATCGAGCGTTTCCACGTAAACATCCGCAGGAAGGATGGCCTGAAGGAGGGTAAGGGTACCCAGCGGCACTGACTGACCGGACGTGGTCTGTTTTATTTTTACGAGTTCGTCCTGAAGGAGCCGGATATCGCGTTCCAGATCAACATTTGCCTCCAGAATCGCCTGTTTCTGGCTGATTTCCTCTTTGAGATCCGTGAGCTTGCGGTCCAAACTAAATCGGGAGATGAATGCCAAAAGCACGACGATCTCCGTGCCGATCATGATGTAGCGGCCGTAGGTTAATGCCCAACTGATGATCCGGCCCTGGGGCGTGTGTTTGAGATCCTCCTGGCCCAGGAGATTGATGGCGATCGGTTTGGCAGGCATACGCCTAGTATAAAGCGAATCCGACCAATTTACCAATAACCCAATCCGACCAATGAATGGTTCAATAGTGAAATGATTGAATCATTTGTTCATTAAATCATTCATTGGGTTATTGGTCGGATTGGTCTGGATTGGTCGGATTATTTTTTCTGGAGAAGTTTGGAGAGCCTGGATTTGAGGCGGGAGGCTTTGTTTTTATGAATGACATTGGTTTTGGCAGCTTTATCAAGCTGCGTAAACGCGCTCGCAAGCGCTTTTGCCGTGGGTTTTTTT
>JACQHE010000036.1 GCA_016199185.1 Candidatus Gottesmanbacteria bacterium | reverse complement strand
GAATCTAAAGAATCATGAGGGCGAGGATAAAGAGCGTCACTGCGGCGGCGAAGTGGATAATGGTGAGAATCCGCAGGATCGGCTCAAAACTTTCTTCCAAAACCGCGGCCATCAGCTGCTCCTGCCGGACCATGATCGCAGCAAAAATACTATAGAGCCCCAAACCCACAAGCGTCAATACGTTCAGGGTGGTCAGCACGATGGTCGTGATAGTTGGCGTCATATGGCTCCGGGTAAGTTCTCCATGAGACTTCGTATCTTTTCGACGACTTTATCCGGCCGCGGCACGGCAAGAAACTCGAGGTTAGGCACTTCCCCTGCCGTTTGAATATACACATTGCCGTAATGAAACACCGTGGCAAAAATGCCGCCGGCAGTATAGGAGATGTCCTGAATGCGCTCAAGCTCCGCCTGGGAGAACCGCTTAAAGAGAAGATACTGGAAGTCGATGTCAATAACGCGCTCGTTGGTGACGATATAAATGTTAAAAAACCAGTGCAGAAAATTAAACAGGGCGAAGCCGACGGTCACCAGATACCACGACAACGTCCCGACCAGGACGTAGCCAAGTGGGAGCGGCGCCGGGAGACTTTTGAGGATAAGGGGGAAAAGAATCGACGGCGCCAGAAGAAATAGGATCGTGAGGGCAATCCATGGCACGTTGACGATGAGATGCTGTCGCAGGAACAGGATGACCTGCTCATCGGCTTCTTGTGTTTCAAACCGGACTCCATACGGATTGACGGCGAATGCCGTGAGCGGGCTCATCCGGGCACTGACATCGGCCTTGGTAGGTTTTTTCGTCGGTTTGGTGGGAGCTTGGTAAAGGGTAGGCACAGTAATCTACAAATCTGCAAATATCCAAATCTACAAATGAATGGTTAAATTAGTGAATAATTAAATCATTTTTCTCATTCACGTCATTCATTTGTGTATTTGTAGATTTGTCATTTGTAGATTTGGCTTATTGTACTACTTTTTCTCAACATTAAATAACGGTCCCACAATCTGGATGTTGGCCGGAGCGCGCAGGTTAAAAAAGTCCTTAAATTCGCTTCCGTCAAACGTAACGGTTCCCCCGTTGCCACTGGCCGCCACCTGCGTCACGCGGCCGGCGCCCCAATCCACACCACTCGTACGAATTTCGGAAATGGAAGTAAATGGAGTAACCCCACGGGAGGAAAGCTCCTGACGGACTTTTTCACGGCTCCAGGAATCCGTTCCTGCCGGATTGGGTTTGTCCGGTTGATAGAGATGCTCCTTGATGCCAGAGTCGCGGCGGGCAAGAAGGATGACATTGACGATATCACTAACCTCCTCTTCCTTAAGCCATGCAGACTTGGCATACTCACTTCTAAATCCCTGGGCTGCGTAAAAACAAGGGGAGTCCCGGTCGTATCCTTTTGAAAGAAGATCGCCAAAGCTCCCTACGTCACCATTCGTATCGCGTAACCTTTTTGTATATGACCTGTTACTCCCCCAAACATCTCCTGACGAGAAGGTGTATCCGCCATCCGTTGATGAATACCACGCTTTCACCACTTCCCCAGCTGATACCATGACTTGTCCTTCGGTTTCGCGCACTGCCTTTTCCCAATTTCCGCCTTTCGGATCCGGCTTGAACACTTGGCACGCTTGCGTCGTGCATATTTCCCCGGCTCCTCCGTTGGTATACGCATATGCATACGAGCGCGCCGCAACCGCCTGGGCTTTCAGCGCCTCCATCGGCCAACTTTCCGGCATTTCATAAATGCGAAGCGCATATTCCTCAAGCGTTTTTTCACCATACCCCTGGACTTTAATTTTCATAGTTGGGTCTTTTTTGTCAAATGAGATATTGTCAAAGTACGCCCGCAGAATGTCCTGATATCCCTGACCTGCCTGTGCTCTGCCCAGCGCTCCATATTGGTTCATGCCCACGCGGTGCGGGATGCCGAAGGTAAAAAACGCCCAGGCCGGCCGGAACCCGGCATCAAGCTTGCGGTCGTCCGTACAAAAAAGCGGTCCTGCTCCAAGACTGGTCGGAAGACCCAGGCCCGAGAGTTTTTGTGCCAAAAAAGACTGCTGTTTGGCAGTTAAGCTCCCGATAATGCTCGTAAGCTTCCCCTGATATGCACTTGCCTCTCCCACAAGTTTCCGGACTGATGCAGCGCGTTTATCGGTTTCCTCTTTGAGGTACGCTAAACTCCCCCGCTCAAGCTCCAGCGTCTTTTTCCGATCTTCCAGGTCTTTGACGGATATAGCCGTCTGGGTGATGGCCTTCTTATCCTCATCCAAAACCACCATCTGGTATGTAAGTCCCCGTACGGCAGCGCCGATATCACCACTGCCTAAAAATGTGACCAACGGATTGTTACTGTTAGTCCGAATGTAGAGCTGGCGGGCCCGGCGCATAGCAATATCCAGAAGTCCGCCAAGCGCTTTCTCGCCTTCTGCTATTGCCGCTGCTTTTTTAACCAAATCTGCCCCAAGAATTTTTATGCGTGCCTGAAACACTTCTATATCCGATTCCATTTTTTTGAGCGCATCAACGTGGGGCTTTTTGGCCGCCTCCATTTGATTCCAGGCCTCCTGACACTTGGCGATTTTATCGCGGCATTCAATGGGATTAGCACAGGAAGGATCGCACGTTTGTGCGTAGACCGGGGAATAAACGAATAATCCAATAAGCGAATAAACGAATAAATAAATGATAATCTTCATTGGTTGCATTATTTTACCATGCTTTCATTTTCTGTTTTGCTTTGATACACTCAAAGCATGAAGCGAATATTACTTCTTGGAGCATTGGTACTTGCCATTTTATTTATATCGCTCCCGCGCGCACAAGCGGCATGCTGTACAGGTCGTGGCTGTAACCCAAGTAGTCTCCCCCCTGTCGCATGCGCACCATCCTATTGCGACACTCAAGCAGACTGTGATGCAGTACGCGTCCAACTCGGAGGTTCTAGCCCTAGCACTGGCTTCAGTCCGTTTGCCGGATGCACAAATAACGAAATTAATACTGCTTTCGGTTGTGTGTCGGTCAGTGGCACGGATTTTGTCACCACACTTCTCAACTTCGGCATCGGGATAGCCGGAGGGATTGCGTTTCTCCTCATTATTTTCGGAGGATTTCAAATCCTGACGAGCGCCGGAAACCCGGAGCGGCTCAATGCCGGAAAAGAGTTGATAAGCTCGGCGATTACCGGGCTTCTGATGATTGTCTTTTCCGTCTTTCTCCTACGAATTATTGGCGTGGACATCTTAGGCATCCCGTCGTTTACGTAATATCGTATGGTAAAAATTTTTGCACAATCACTAAGCATAGATGACATCCCCGGATCGATTGAGGGGCCGGTGAAGTTTAGTAAAATCGGAGACATCTTCAACACCACGACGATGGGGATTGTGTTTGGCTTTGCCGGTCTGGGACTCCTCCTTATGATCGTGAGCGCAGGATTTACGCTTTTGACCAGCGCCGGGGATGCCAAAAAACTCGAGAGCGGAAAACAACGCCTAACCTACGCCATCGTGGGGTTTCTCGTGATCTTCGTCGCGTACTGGGGCGTGCAGCTTGCCGGAAAAATCTTCGGGGTCGCAGAAATACAGTCGGTGTTTAAGTAGTTGAGATCCTTCGACTCGCTCGCGCTCGCTCAGGATGACCACGACTGTCGTCGGGTCATTTTCCAAAACGGCGCTTTCTCTTTTGAAACTCTTCAATTGCTTCATCGAGGCGCTCCGGGGTAAAGTCCGGCATATACCACGTAGGGAAGTACAGCTCGCTATATTCACTCTGCCAAAGAAGAAAGCCACTCAACCGCTGCTCCCCGCCGGTCCGGATGATAAGCTCGGGGTCGGGGATGCCGGAGGTATCGAGGAATTGTGTAAACTCTTGTTCCGTTATTTTCCTGTCATGCTGAGGCAAAGCCGAAGCATCTAGCGCTAGCGCTTCGCTAGATTCCTCGCTTCGCTCGGAATGACTGACCAAAATCTTATTCACCGAACGAATAATCTCGTCGCGGCCCCCATAATTGAGCGCAAACACTGCCGTAATCGTCGTATTGTCCTTGGTCTGCTCGACGACATCTTCAAGGGCTTTTTTGATATCCGCCGGAAATTTGGTCAAATCACCAATGACGCGAATCCGAACACCCTTTTCATGAAGGCGTTGCGACCGACGCTTGATGACATGACGAAACAAACGCATCATTGCCTCCACCTCGCCCTTATCCCGCTGCCAGTTCTCCGTAGACCAGGTCCAAAAAGTCATGTACGTAACGCCCCGCTTGGCGGCATACTCAATGAGGGATTCTAAAATTTCGT
>JACQHE010000037.1 GCA_016199185.1 Candidatus Gottesmanbacteria bacterium | reverse complement strand
GATCACAAGGTACAGGATTTTGTGCCACGAACGACGAGGCCACGCTTTTTCTTTAGACATGTTTCTTGAGAATGATACCGAGTTCTTGTAATTGTTCACTCGTGGCTTCACTTGGGGCGTCCATGACGGAGGTTTGCCCGGATGACGTCGCCGGATAGGCCATGACCTCCCGCACGCTGGGCTCGCCTAACGCCGCCATAAGGAAGCGATCTATCCCGGGCGCGATGCCGCCGTGGGGCGGGACGCCGTAGGTGAACGCCGTGAGCATGTGTGCAAACTGCTGTTTCTGTTGGTCTGTAAAACCGATGAGGTCAAACACTTTTTCCTGGATATCCCTCTGATGGATTCTGATGCTGCCGCCCCCAACTTCGTAGCCATTAAGCACCAGATCATGTTGGAGTCCGCGAACCTTCATGGGGTCCGTGTCCAGAAGTGCCACGTCATCCGGGTGGGGGCTCGTAAACATATGATGCGAGGGCGCGAACTTGGCTTTTCCTGAGCCGTGATAGAAGTCTTCTTTTGTCTGCTCGGTAAACAGCGGAAAATCTATGGTCCAGGAGAAGGCAAGCTCGTTGGGATCTTTTTTGTCCTTCCGGAGATCCGGCTTGTCTGTGCCGTATTTGGATTTTGCCTGGGCATGAGCAATCCTTGGCCACGGAGTTTGGGAGATATGCTTCTCTGGAAAAAGCTCGATGACGATCTTGGTGTAAAGATCTTCGGTAAGCGTCAAAATGTCGTTTTGAGTAACGAAGGACATTTCAAGATCGAGTTGCGTAAACTCGCCGTAGGCGCGGTCGTGACGCGGATCCTCGTCGCGGAAGCAGCGCGCAATCTGGAAATAGCGCTCCAAGCCCGCAACCATGAGGAGCTGCTTGTATTGCTGTGGGCTCTGGGGAAGGGCGTAAAACTTTTCCTTCTGGAGCCGCGACGGCACGATGAAGTCGCGGGCTCCCTCCGGCGTGGTTTTTGTCAGAATCGGCGTCTCCACCTCGACAAAATCCCGACCGATTAAAAATTGTCTGATAAAATTGACTACTTTCGACCGAAGCCTTATGTTGCGTGCCATCCTCGGCCGGCGCAAATCCAAATAGCGGTATTTATTGCGAATTTCCTCATCAATCTCGTACCCGTCGGTGTCAATCGGAAACGGAAGCTCACGGGCTTTGGACAGTATCTGAAGTTCCTTCACTTCCACTTCCACGGTACCCGTCGGAATCTTGGGGTTGACCATGGAGGCGGGGCGCTCTTTGACAAGCCCCACGACTTCTATAACATCCTCCTTGCCCACCGAAGCTTTAGCGAAGGCGGGAGGCGCGACCAATTGCACGATCCCCGACCGATCCCGCAGATCCAAAAACATGATCTTGCCGTGATCACGCCGGGCATTAACCCAACCTTGAAGCATGACTTCTTTTCCAACAAGATCAATGGTCTGTTTGGTAAGTATCCTAGTCATACATCACACTCCCTTTACGGACGGTCAAATGACGTCGTATGATGATGAAACACGACGCGAAACGTTTCTAAGAACTCATGTCTTCCTAAAAGTGGCGGGAGGTCGTCTATCGGAAGAAAACCAACCGGAATACGACGCTCAAAATCTCCGATGCGGGCAACGATTCGTTTCCGAGTAAGATACACATTGCTCTTCCCCCCCACTCCCCGAGTTTCTATTTTCCTACAATCTGTAGATACGTCAATACCGATGAGCGGCGCTAAAAACCGGGGAAGCAACGTATAATCAGCGCCGGTATCCACAATCATCCGCACGGGCTGCCATACGTCTTGTTCACTATGACGAAAAAATGCCTCAGCCACCGGTCTATAGATGGTGCCGAATATCGGGGAGCGTTCCCGGCGGAAAGAAAAAGAAATCGCCATACCACTACAGAAAAAGAATGAGCGCTCCCTCTTTGGGAATGTACGTAATAAGCGGTCGTTTATGATACTGTCGTTCCAAGTCTTTTACCACGCGTGCCGCTCGGTCGCCCCGTTTAGCGGTGTATACGGAATCATTCATCACCATGACGATATGACCGCGGAATCTCTCCCATACCCGCGAAAGCACGCGCTCCTCTTGTGTGTACATACGAGAAAGATTTTTCTTTATCATACTGCACACAGTATATCCGTCTTTTTCCCTCTTGACAAGCGGCGCCGCGGGATGCTATAAAAAAATGTCTTATGCAAACCCGCGGTCACCAGTATCTTCACGTCCTCTTTATTACCCTCCGATGGGCAAAGGGAGGTCGTGTGGTGACTGCCTAATTTTTTAAAGTTATTCACACGAACCTCCCAAACTCGGGAGGTTTTTTTGATGTGTTGCTTTGCGAGTGAATTCCGATTCACGAGCTTAGCAACCATCAATCCCGCACCTGCGCCCCTCCGACGCGAGGACGTAGCCCTCGGGAGGAGAGAAGCATGGTGCTGGGATAGTTGGCGAGCGAAACTTCGCTCAAGCACGTTAACAACTAATCGTTTTGGGTGGGAGACGAGGATGCCACGTATGACGTGGTTTCTTCCTCGCCCACCCAAAATCTTTTGGGGGAGATCATAATCGAAAGGAGGTAGAATTAAGGAATAACTTCAACTCTTCTTCCGTTCCCCTATCCGCATCACCAACCGAAAGGAGTCCTAGATGTTGTGCAGCCATTGCGGGATTGGTCAGGTACCGGCCGCCGGTAGAGCAGCAGACAATGGCCTCTGCTGCAAATGTGACCGGCTCTTGAACGGTCATCAATCTCTCCAAGAGAAAGCGCCGAAGGTGATCCGTCGAATCCAAGGTCGTTATCAAGTTGACGCAGAGACAGCCCAACTGCTCCTCGCTCTCGACGAGGAGGACGCGGAGGAGGACACGTAAGAACTAGAGGCCCGGCGCCGAACTATCAGCCGCTGGCGCTGGGCCTCTCCCTTTGGGGTTGTATTTTTTTCTCGAATCTTCGAGAAAAAACTTCCCCAGAATGAGCAACAAATGAAAATAAAAAAGAAAAATTGCACACAGCGTGCAAACAAAAAAATTCTTTTTTATTATTCATCACACCGCAAAACGCCCATTCTGAAGGTGTTATACTTATAACATCTTTAATTTTGGCGTTTTGCGGAATTTTCAAATCAATAAATCCCCGTTTTCCATGGCAAGTATAGCGCCAGAAAGCCTGCCGGCAGGCAGGAAAGCGGGGATTTTTTTGATGGTTACTTTGCGATCCGCCCTGGGCGAAGAGCTTAGTAACCATCAATCCCGTAGTTACGACACCACGACGCGAAGCTGTAAGCTTCGGAAGTGGCGAGCATACTACCGGGATTGTGGCTGAAGATGAATATCTTTTATCTTTAACTGCAATCTGGAATTGCCGTTCCAGGTGTCCAGGGCGATGGTGTAAGCGAGATCGACCGGCTGGCCTGACTGCAGCTTGCCGTATAGGCTTCCTTGGTTAAAGGCGATGGCGTCAATGGGTGGGGTTAATGCGTTGATGCGTTGATGCGTTGATGCGGAAATACGTAATTTCAGGTGCTTGCCACCCTCGCCCACCAGGCGGGCTTCTTTGACAAGGATCATCCTGGTCATAAAAACCGGCTCGGGGTTGCCCAAGCCGAAGGGTTGGAGCTGTTGGATGGCTTGGTAAAATTCCTGGGTAACCAAATCAAGAGGAATCTCGGCGTCGATGTTGAGCGTGCGCGTCAGCTTAACTTCATCAAGCTCTTGTTCCGCCAGCTTCTCGAGCCGTTTCTGAAGCGTTTTTAAGTGCTTCGTCTCGACGGTAAATCCGGCTGCCATCGGGTGTCCTCCGACGTCAACGAGGATGTCGCTGCAGGAACGGATGGCTTCCACAATGTTAAATCCATTGATAGAGCGCGCAGAAGCTTTGCTATAGACCTTTCCTTTGGATACGACGATGGCCGGACGATAATACTTCTCTACGAGCTTACCGGCAACCAGCCCGATGACGCCGGGATTGTAGGATTCGTGAACCACAAATAATAATTTTCTTAAGGTCTCTCCTTGCTTTAGCAAGGAGAGACCTTGTAAAGCATGCGCAGTTGTGTCAAGTGTAAGTTGCTGACGTTCACGATTTTTAAATCCTAATTTTTGGGCTAAAAGTGCTGCTTTACTTTGCTGCTTGGTGCAAAGAAGCCGGAGCGCATCCATGGCGTGTTCAATCCTCCCCATGGCATTAAGCCTCGGCGCGACCATGTGGGAGACGGCGTAGACATCCAGGGCGCCCTTGGTGAGCCCGGCATCGGCGATCAATGCCTCAAGACCTACCCGCTTAGTCTCATTAATCGCCGCCAATCCGTATTTGGCAATCGAGCGATTTGGGCCAACCAAAGGAACCATATCTGCGATCGTCCCGACGGCGGCAAGTTCTAGAAGTGCTGCGTCATCCTGGCTTGTCCAGGATCCAACGGGGATTCTGGACGCGCTCGAAGACTCGCTTGCCAGAATGACGTGGCGGGCGAGAAACCACGACACGCCGGCACCGGAGAGTTGAGTCGTATGGACAATCGTGCAGTCAGGGAGTTTTTTTGGTTTAACGTGGTGATCGGTAACGATGACGTCCATCCCCATTTTTTTTGCGTATTCCACCTTTTCCCATGCCGTAATACCGTGATCAACGGTAATGATAAGCGATGGGTCGTATTGCGCTCTTACTGCATCAATCCCCTTAACAGACAACCCGTAGCCTTCCTCCACCCGGTGCGGAATGTACGGCATGACGTGGGCGCCAAGATGGTGGAGCGACTCCCACATGATGGCACCGGCGGTGATGCCATCAGCATCATAGTCGGCGTAGACCACGATGGATTCTTTATGTTTGATGGCTTTCCTGATACGGGTGACGGCTTTGCTCATATCAGGGAGATCAGGGATATCGGGGGGATAAGGGGGGTGCAAAAAATCCTCGATTTCTTTTTTGGTCTTAATACCCCTATTTTGCAGCAATGTTCTTAGTAAACCTTCCCATTTCTTCATAGTTCGATTTAACTCACTATGACCCTGAGCATAGTCGAAGGGTCATGGAGTCTATGATATCATACAGCTATGATTACCCTTCCAACCCGGGTAAAACAAATCATCGCCACCCTTAATCAAACAGGCTTTGAGGCCTATGCCGTGGGCGGATCGGTACGGGATACGCTCATGGGCAGGCCGACGAAGGGTTGGGACTTTACGACCAACGCGACACCGGAAGAAATCCTCAACCTGTTCCCGGACAGTTTTTACGATAATCAGTTTGGGACGGTAGGCATTAAAATATATAAGTCATCAGTCGTCAGTCATCAGTCGTCAGATGAAATAGAAGATATCTACGAGGTTACAACGTATAGGAGTGAAGGGGGGTACACGGACCGGAGGCATCCGGATACCATCGCCTGGGGAAAAACAATCGAAGAGGATCTGGCTCGGCGGGACTTTACGATCAATGCGATCGCAACGAATGGGAAAACGCTCATCGATCCCTACGACGGTCAAAAAGACATCAAGGCGAAACTCGTTCGTGCAGTCCGCGATCCTAAGGCCCGCTTTGGGGAAGATGCGCTACGGATGATGCGGGCGGTGCGGCTTGCTGCCGAACTGGGCTTCATGATCGCAGAAGCCACGCTTGCCGGCATTAAAGCTCATGCCCCCCTACTGGCTGCCATATCCATGGAGCGTATCCGCGACGAGCTGTTACGTACGCTTGCCGCGCAGTTTGCGGCCGACGGAATCTTAATCCTTAAATCTACGGGGCTTCTCAAACTCATCTTACCGGAACTTGACGAGGCGTTTGGGGCAGCCCAAAAGAGCCCGAAACGCCACCACATTTACGACGTGGGCACGCACTCGGTGATGGCGCTCAAATACTGCCCGTCTCCTGACCCGGTCGTGAGACTGGCTACCCTCCTCCATGACGTCGGCAAACCAAAAACATTTCGCAAAGACCAGTCCGGAATCATCACGTTTTATAACCACGAAGTGGTGGGGGTCAAACTCGTGCGGGACATCGTGCGCAGGCTGCGGCTTTCTAAAAAGCAGGCAGACCTTGTGACAACCCTCGTCCGCTGGCACCAGTTCAGCGTGGATGAGCGACAGACCGATGCAGCTCTCCGGCGCTTTATCCGGCGGGTCGGCCGCGACAATCTTGAAGCAATGCTCGCCCTTCGCACGGGTGACCGGTTGGGAGGAGGAGCAAGGGACACGTCATGGCGGCTTGAGCTTTATAAGAAACGGCTCGTGGAGGTGCAAAAACAGCCGTTTACCGTCCATGATCTTGCAGTCGACGGCCACGACGTGATGGCTGAACTGGGCGTCAAGCCCGGACCGGTCATCGGAAAGATCCTGGATCAACTTTTTGAAGAAGTGGAGGAAGGGAAGCTTCCGAACGAACGAGAGGCGCTGCTCAAAAGAATGCGAGAGTTGAAATCGATTACGGGAAAGTCCATCATTTCTTCTTCTTTTCCCAACGATCCCACAAAATAAGGATCGGGGTGGCGACGAAGGGCGAGGAGTAGGTGCCGGAGATGGTGCCGACCAGAAGGGCGACGACAAACCATTTGATACTCTCCCCGCCCATGAGGATGAGCGCTAAAAGCATGAAAACTATGGTGAAAGAATTGGTGAGCGACCTGCCCATGGTCTCGGTGAGTGCAGCATCGGCCAGCTCGTCAAAGGGCGTCTTCTCGTCGCGCCTCCTATACTCGCGGATGCGGTCAAACACGACAATCGTATCGTGCACCGAGAAACTCATGGTGGTAAGAAACGCGGTGACGAAAAGCGTGTCCACTTCTACCCCCCACAAAACACCAAGGAGCGAAAATACGCCGAGGACGACCAGAAGGTCGTGGATAAGGGCAACAATCGCCGAGAGCCCGAACTTGATGTTTTTGAAGGCATAGGCCACGTAGAGAAGTATTCCTACGATGGCGATGACTGCGGCAACGATTGACTTCACCAAAAGCTCACTTCCTAAGACCGGCCCGACGGTTTCACTGCGAAGGATGGTCGCCCCCTGGGTAGCCAAGACAGCTGACTCATCCGTTTTCATACGGAAGATATAGGAATTGGTATTGGTCTTGGTCGCCGCTGCCACAATCGCGCTCTCCGGCGGTGTGTCATAGGAAACCTCAAGAAGCGCCCCGCCGGTAAAGTCTATGGACTGCTTGAGGCCGTACCTCGCCAGAGAGTATACACCGGGCACAAGGACGAGACCCGAGATGAGGGCGTAAAGCCAGAGATATTTACTAAACCTAATCATAAATTCTAAATCCTAAGCACCAAATCCTAAACAAATCCAAATATCGAAATTCTAAATTCAAAACGTTTTGAATTTTGAGTTTTGGATTTTGATATTGTTTAGGATTTAGATATTAGAATTTTGGATTTTTCACTATACAGCACTCTCACAAACGTCCTGGTCACGACGATGCCGGTAAACAGCCCCACAATCACTCCCAAAAATAAGGTCAGGGCAAATCCGCGCACCATGCCGGAACTGGGCAGAAACTGCCAGTTGCCGGGATTATACAGGATGATGGCGGTCAGAATGGTCGTAATGTTGGCGTCGCGGATACTGTCCCACGCCCGGCCGAATGCCTGCTCCATGGCAATACCCGACGGCTTGCCGCGAAAGCGCTCCTCTTTGTACCGTTCAAAAATAAGGATGTTGCTATCCACTGCCATGCCGATAGAGAGGATAAATCCGGCGATACCGGGAAGCGTGAGCGTGACGGGTATAAGACGAAACAGTGCGTATGTGGTAATGCCGTACACGAGAAGCGCCGCATCGGCAAGCAACCCCAGCCTCCCGTACTGGGCGATCATAAATAAAGCAACAACTGCAAGACCAATAAGACCGGCACGGACACTTTTCGTGACGGAGGCCTCGCCCAAGGTCGCACCGATCGTGCGCTTTTCCACCACCTTGACCGGCACGGGAAGGGCACCGGCTGCCAGCTGAAGCGAGAGATTTTTGGCCTGCTCGACCGTGAACCCGCCCGTAATGACGGCACGTCCGTCGCTGATTGCGGTATTAACCCGCGGCCAGGTGAGCGGCTGATCATCCAGAAAGATCGCAAGATGTTTATTTACCAGACGGGCTGTGGCAGAGGCAAACTTGACCGTGCCGTCGGGAGTAAACTCAAGCGCCACCTGCGGCGCGCCGGTATCAGAACTAAAATCGAGCTTCGCGCTCTTGAGATCTTTGCCTGTAATATCAACGGATTTGGTATTTGCAAGCCGCGGAAACACTTGCGCCGCGCCGGTGGCTGCCGCGGGATCGGTAAACTCGCGAAACTCCAAGCTTGCGGTTTGCCCGATGAGGGCAACGGCAGAGTCCACATCCGTCACGCCGGGAAGCTCGACGATGACGCGGTACTGGTCGCCGGATTTTGCCGTCTGAACGACCGGTTCGGCGACGCCGAAAAAGTTGACCCTCCGGTCGATAACCTGCCGGCTGGCCTCCAGCGCATCGTTTCGCTCGCCGGCAGGAACGCCGGTCATGTTTGCGTCAAGAACGATGTGGGTTCCGCCGGAAAGGTCCAAACCCAACTGCGTTCTGAACAGTTTCCGGATGCGGATGTTAGCCACATTGATATTGATCTCCGGCGGGTTGATCGTTATATCAATTTTTCTGCCAAAGACGGTGCGCTCTATCCGAAAGTTTTCCGGGAGGTCTATGGCGGCAAGGATGGCCGTGAGCAGAATGATGAGAAGAAATACGCGTCGAGGATTCTTGAACATGGTGAGTATTGTAGCATGGGGCAGTTACAGTCCGTCAACGAGTTCTTCTTCGTCTCCCACAATCATGACGCGGGATCCGGTGAGAATACCGATGACGAACGGATCGCGGCGACGCTTGCGGAAGACAAACTCTTCTTCCGTCATCACGGTGTAGTTAAGCTCGCGTCCGCGCTTGGTCTCCTCGGACTTGACGATCTGCGCCAACTCCGGAAGGACCACGGTACCCACCACGAGAAGATCGACGTCTGTGGAGCCTCTCTTGGAAAGCCCGCGCAGGAACCTGCCGGAAAGCATGGCAAACTTGATTTTACCCAGTTTGGCCTTCTGCTTGAGGATGTCCCACCCTAACCCGCTGGTTTTGCCAATGAGCTCGATAAGCTCAAAGTAGAGGGGGTAGTCTTTTCGGAATGTATAAAACAGTCGATTGGCCCGAGCTTCTTTGGTAACCATTCCCTTTTTTTCCATGTGCGCAAGTTCGCGACGAACGGCATTTATTTCCTCGTCGACTTTCCGCACAATGTCACGGACGTGAAAAATGGTACCAGGGTGGGAAAGAAAAAGCGTGAGCATCTTGACCCTGACTCTGGAGATGATAAGGTCTTCTAGTATCACAAATACATCATTTGTTAATCGGCGTTCCGATGGGCAGGAGCTCTATCCAGATTTGACCACGGTTGAAGCTTACTTCTTTGCCACTTGCGTCGTAAAACTCCGTGCGGGCGTTCCTGGTAGCCTTCCTCCAGGTAATGGGAGTTTCCTTCCCGTCCTGCCAAAGGAATCCGCTACCAGTCCCCACGTTTCCATAAAGCAGGTGCGCGTGCTCATCAACCGGCCCGATTTCCTTGGCAAATTGGACGATAACGACTTTGGCCGTCAACTGTTGCCCGTTTTCAAGATCGGTTTGGGCGGCCCCGCCGGTAAACCGCTTGTAGCTGTTCGCTACTGGATCCCAGTCCCAGCGGACACCGTACTCGCGCTCATAGCCTTTCCAGGCAACGAAGCTTGCCGAAAATGACGCGCCGCGCGCGTTTACTTCCGCATCGTCTTTAAACTTCCACCGCTCGAAACTTTTATCCCACGGGACGCCCTTGGCATCCACGTTCGTCCATCCGCGCTCGGCGGCAAGTTTGTAGAGCTTATCGCTGAAGCACACCATGGTGTGCTCGGTGGCAACCGGATGATCCAGCCGGTCGTAGTTCCTATAACACGTCGGGAAGGAAATGCCGAACTGGTCCATGTCTTTGACCTTCCACGTTTCGATCTGACACAGGGCCTTGGCGCGCTCATCTACCGTATCGTCATTGCACCGTCCCGCGCCGCCGACGTGATTGTAGAGCGCATCATACTCAAGCACCCAGGGGAGAAAATACGTGCGTGCGCTCCGGACCGGCGCGAGCGTCACCCGGGCTCCAGCCGCGCCGCAATAAAAGACTCCCATAAACCGGCTGATGCCGCCTTCGGCAACTGCTTCATACACCACGTCAGCCGAGGATAAACCTGATTGAGGTCGCGCTTCCGCATGATTCTCAATCATGACAGCCAGGGGCCGGCGCTTTTCCCAGAGTTCGCGTTCGGGCTTGGTAAAATAGGCACCATTGACAGGACACGCTTCCGTCTTGGGGAGGCTGGGGTCAACGACGAAGTGCTCTTGCGGCCCTTTGGTTTCTTCTTTTGTAGTGCCCAGCGAAGTACCACGGCCACCAAGCAGGGAAAACGCACCAAAGGAGAGGCCGGTCGCGATGAGATAGAGCGCCAAACCCACGATACTCATCATCAAAAATTGCTGTTTGTTCATGATGTTTCTATCGCCTGCTTGATGGCAGATAATTCTTCCTTCGATAATTCTATGTCTTTGCCTTTCCCTTCGACAATCCCTTTGACGTACCAACGATTGCCCGTCCGGGCATAGAGCGACGTCATCACCACGCCGCTCCCGTTCCCGTCTAAAATTGCCATCGTAAAGCTCTGCGCGCCGCCGGTATCGGAAAACGGATTGAACCGGACAATGCCGATCCGCTGCACGTGACCCAACCCTTGCGTGATAAGCTCCTCGATCGCTTGTTCTCCACGGGTCGTGCGGCTTTTGAGCGATCGAAGCTCGGTGAGCACGTCATTGAGAACCTGCGTAAGCGTCCCGCTGTTTACCCCGTGCGTCAGCCGGTTGTAATGCGCCTGGAGCTTAACGACAATATATGTTAACGCACAAAACCCCAAAATTAACAGTACCAGTAAACCGATGATCAATCCATTATTGAACACCATTGATATTGTCCATCTTACGATTCTCTCGAGGCGATTGTCAACAAGTTGCTTCGGAAGTTGACAAAGCTGTCTCCCTCGTGATACGCTGCTCCCGCATCGAGGCTAATTAGCTTCAAAAAAGTTTTCACCACCTGGTATGCCGAAGAAAACGAAGAAAGAAAAAATCATCGCGCAGTATCGACGCAGGCTCACGGCTTTCCGCGAGAACGCTCGCCCTCACCCCCCGTCCCTGTATGCGTATCAGGCAAAACTGGGCGCTTCTTCTCTTTCGGTCAGTGCGGTACAACCCATGGATCACGCCGTCCGCAGGGACCTGGTCAAAACTCTTATTCTGGCAGCAGCGGCAATAGCGGGAGAAGTGGTGTTGGCAAGGATTTTGCCCTCCTGACCTTCCTTCCCGCCTTACCTACTATTCGTAGCGCGGCGGCAAGAGCGGTCTTAGAAGGGCCTAAGAAACACTAAACTCGTCAAACTCGTTAAGTGTTTCTAAGGGAGGTGATAAAAATGGCAAGCATGTATTGCGTAAAATGTCGCGCGAAGAGAGAAGATCCAAGCGCAGTAAAAGTGACGATGAAAAACGGCAAGCCGGCAATGAAAGGCAAGTGTCCCGTGTGCGGAACCGGCATGTACAAGATCGGCGGATAAATCTACCCAAAACGAAATAAAGAAAACCCCGTTCTTCGAGCGGGGTTTTCATGTGCTTTTCCGACTTCTGTGATTACCAGTCGCGGCCGCCGGTGTTGTCGCCCGGGTAGCCCCGGCGATCACTGCCATGACCGCCGCCTCGGTGCCCTCCTCCGCCACCGCCGCCTCCACGATAGCCACCGCCACGGTAGCCTCCGCCACCGCCGCTCCGCGGTTCCATGGGACGGGCTTCATTGACGACCACGGGCCGACCGTCTATCGGCTTGCCGTTCCACATCTCAATGGCGCGGTTTGCTTCTTCCTGACTAGCCATTTCCACAAATCCGAATCCCTTAGATCGGCCCGTCATCCGGTCTATGATGACTTTGGCAGATACCACGCTCCCCGCTTGAGCAAACGCATCGGAAAGCGTAGCATCCGTAACATTAAAGGACAAACTCCCTACAAACAATTTGTTTGCCATAGAACTCCTTTTCCTATATGTGGAACGTGCATTACGTTCCTATCTAAACTGATAGGATACCAGAAGCAGACCGAAAGAGGAAGGGGCAGATTTGAGAGATGATTTGTGATATAATATAGCTTGCACATTGGTATCCGGACGCTCGCCCACCATAGCTTACCATTCGCCTTACCTACTATTCGTAGCGCGGCTCATGGTGCGCTTATTGGCGGGAGGAAAGTCCAGACAGCAGAATGCAGGGGATCCCGCGCAAGCGGGATATCGTAAGATCGGGTGTCCCGCCTTCGAAAGAAGGCGGGGACGATTCCTGAACTGACAGGATGAGAGAGCCACAGAGACGATCATCAACCTGTAGCCTGACGGCTATGGTCGATGGGTGAAACGTTGGTAATCCCACCCGCTGCAACCGGCGAATGGTCCGTTATCACCACGCATTCGGGAGGACCGAAGTCTACGGGCACGAGAGAAATGAGCGTTTAACCCGCCTCCGCGATAACGCTTCGGCGAGGTGAAACAGAATCTGGCTTACGAGATGCCAATGTGACAAAAAGATCCTCGTAGCGAGGATCTTTTTGTCATCCCCTTCAGCGAAGCCCCGCCCAGCGGGGCGAAGTCGAAGGATCTCCTACTTTTTTTGCGCAGGAGAAAGGAACGCGCGGATAACCACCTGCAGCACTAACACGATCGGCACAGCGAGTACCGCCCCCACGATGCCGGCGAGCCTTCCCCCGACCATAAGCGCAAAGACCGTCACGATAGGAGAAAGCCCAACACTCTTTTTCAAAATGAGGGGAACGAAGATATTATTTTCCACCTGCTGGACGATGAAGTAGAGGGCGACAACAGAAAACGCTAAGAATGGCGACATGGTAAGCGCCACCAGGACTGCAGGTATGGCAGAAACGATAGGGCCGATCATGGGGACGATTTCCAAAACACCTGCGATGATGGCCAAGGGAAGAGCAAAATCTACACGCAGCAGCGTAAGCCCGAAATACACGGACACGCCAACGAGCGCCATAAGAAGTATCTGGCCGTTGACCCACGCGCCTAAGCGCGATTCTACTTCCTTAAGCGTCAATGTGATGCGCTGTGCCGCATCCTCACCCATCAGGGTGGCAAGCATAGTCTCAAGCTTCTTACGCTCAAGCAAAAAATAAAACGTAAATACCAAGACGGTCAACGTGGTCAGGATGTTGGAAAATATCCCGACCGTCAGCTTAAGAATATTCTCACTAATCGGCGCAATCTGCTGGGATAGGTTGCGTGCATCGATGTTCCAGTACGGCAGCACTTTTTCTAAAAACGTCGGGAGTTCCTGCACAAACTTGGTGGATTGGATAACAAGCGTGGGTACCGTACCGGCAAACGAGACACCAAAGAAACCGAATACAATCCCATAGATGAGAAGAATCGCCACCACCCGCGGCACCCTGGCCCAACTCAAGCCATCTACGAGCGGACGGATGGCTGTCATGAGGATGAAGGCGATAAACACGAGGAACAGAATATCCCGTATCTGAAACAGTACCCACAGGGCAAGGAGAAAAACGACGGTGAATATGATCGTGCGATGGGAAATCTCAATTTTGCTCGTCATAGATTAAGTATACCATGACCTGACCGTGTCAATGATCCTTCGCCTGAAATCAGGTTCCGTCACATCAAACCAGTGAATATCTTTTTCTTTCCGGAACCACGTCAATTGACGCTTCGCGTACTGATACTCTTCTGTTTGCCACCGCGCAATGGCATCCTCTCTCGTGAGCTTCCCTCTCTTGAATGCGAGAACCTGCTTTGCTCCAAGGATCGGGGGTAGATTATCCCTCGCTTCATGTACCGCCAGAGCGAATCGAGCGCGGATCCTCATTTGGATCCTGCGTTTAAGCGCGGAGGGCGCCGCAATCAACCCGATCCAAAGCGCGTCGAATGTCTGCGACGGCGGCGGGGCGAATATTCCTTTTTCCTCAATCTCAATTGCCCGGATGAGGCGTCGGGGATTTTTTTGATCAGATTCATTCATTTTTTCGAATCGCTTTTTATTCAGGCGTTTTTGGAGTTCCTCTAGAGAGAGCGTCGCAAGCATCGTTCGAAGTTCCCAGTCCGGAGGAATAAAAATAGTATCAATGGTTTCCGTTAATGCCCGCAGATAAAACCCCGTCCCACCAACAACGATGGGAAGTCTCCCCTGCTTCTCAATATAACCAATCCTCGCCCGGGCAAGACGCACAAAATGCGCGACGCTGAACTCGTCACCTGGTGCAACAACATCGTAGAGCCAAATGGGAATATCCTGGGATCGGCCTTTCCCCGTCAGGCCGTCAAGGCCCTTGTACACTTGCCGGGAGTCGGCGCTCACAAGTTCACCTCGAAATTTCTTAGCCAACTCAATCGCAAGACTTGTTTTCCCCGTCGCCGTCGGCCCGCATACTATCAAAAGCTTGTTCATAGAGTTGAGTTGTCATGCCATCACTGATATGTTCCTGCTTTGAGATTCTTCTTGTTAATAAGCTCTTCCAGAATCATCCAGCGGCGTTTTTTCTCGGTATGCGGCACGTCATCGGAATAGACTTTGTGGGCGGCCGTCTCTGGACGGTCAGAGTACATGGCCACGTAGGCTTTGGTGAAACCGACTTTTTTGGCAAGATCAACGGTATGCTGAAATTGCTCCTTGGTTTCCCCGGAAAATCCAACAATAATATCCGTACTTATCGTTATATTTGATATTTGATTTTTGATCTTTGATATCAAGGCAAGATACTCTTGCCTTGTGTACCACCGGTTCATGCGGCGCAGCACCTCATTATCTCCCGCTTGTACCGGCAGATGAATGTGCCTGGAAATTTTAGGATTTATTGCTATTGTTTCTATCAGATCATCAGAAAAATCCCAGGGGTTACTCGAGATGAAATCAATAAGCTCTATCCCGTCGATCTTGCAGACTTCATCCAGAAGATGAGGAAACAGCGTGGGAATCCGAAGCCTGCCGAGATGTTTGACGTACGTCACCCTTTTTGTCATTCCGGGTTTAACCCGGAATCTATCATGTAAAGACTGGATCCCCGCCTCCGCGGGGATGACAG
>JACQHE010000035.1 GCA_016199185.1 Candidatus Gottesmanbacteria bacterium | reverse complement strand
ATGGCCGTGGGAGCGGTGGGTGGAAAAAACGGCGTCTTCCTTCCCCAGTACCGCGCACACGCCCACGGCTATCGCCTCCTGCCCGATGCACAAATGCGTGGGGCAGCGCATCTCCTGTTTCGGGTACTCGGCCGCGATTGCCTCCTCAACCATCCGGATCCGCAGCATCTGATAGAGGAGATGTTTATCCATAAAACTCCTTCATCGTCCGAATATTATAGTATCGCTTGTCTGTCATGGCGTCGGGGAGAAGCCCTTTCTCATAGGCCTCTTTAATATCCCCTATGGCATCCTCGACCGTATGCGTGGGAGCAAACCCCAGTTCTTTTTTGATTTTATCCGATGAAATGTGATAGGAGCGCATATCGTTAGTCGGTTTTACTTCAATGGTTATTGAGTGATCGCTGAGAACCTTTGTAACCATTTTTGCAATTTGCATCACAGTAAGATTCTGATAGCCGACGTTAAAAGTTTTTCCTGCGATTTTATTTTTCGGCGCCGTCAGGGAGGTCAAATAAGCACGGCACATATCAGCGATATGAATGTTCGGTCGCAATTGTGATCCTCCTAAAACAATAATTTTTTTATTGACGAGCGCGTTAATCGTTAAAATGTTTACTGTTAAATCGAGTCGCATCCTGGGGGAATAGCCGCACACCGTCGCCGGACGAAGGACAACAGGGGTCATGGACGTATGGTTTAATAGATATGCCTCACACAGTGCTTTATATTTGGAATAATCCGTGATGGGCGTAAGCGGCAAATCCTCCGTGACGTTTTTTTCTGTTTTGACGCCGTAGACGCTCGAGCTTGAGGCGTAGATGAATCGCCGGACGCCTGAACGCTTGGCGCGATCAATCAAAGCAATAGTGGCATCGTAATTGACGGATTTGCCCAAAGCCGGATCCAGCTCAAAACTCGGATCGTTGGAAATACCTGCCAAATGAATGACCGCATCGATTCCCTTCAATGCTCTTTTGACAACGTCAGGCTTCCGGATATCTCCCCGAATACACTCAAGGCTTTTATGCGACGCGAGGGTATCGCCATACATAAAAAGGTCCACTACCCGGACACGGTAGCCCCGATCAAGGAGCATGGGGACAAGAACTGCCCCCACGTAGCCCGCCCCGCCGGTAACCAGAATATTCATGTTATGGCAATAATGTTGAGATAAAGCTCTTCAGCTGGTTAAACTCAATCGGTGTTTTGTTGCCCACAGAGCCAATCTTGATGGCTGCCGCGACATTACCCACAAAAAGCCCGGTAGGCAGATCCATGCCGCGGACTAAGCACGGGGAAATGATGGAAAACAGCGCGTCTCCTGCCCCCACCCGGTCAACGATCCGGTCGGTGAATGCCGGCACGTCCACAAAGCCTTGTTCTTTGGTGTATCCCGTGCTGCCGAAGGGGCCGCGGGTGACGACGAGCGTCTTGGTATGGAGGTGGCGGGCGACTTTTTTGGCAAGCGTGAGGATATCACCGTAGCGGTCATGGGTTGCCAGTCTGATCTCATGGATGTCTGTGGTGGCGATATCCGCGCGGGGGTATTTGGTGACAATGTTAAATCCGTAGTTGGCGCTGTTAGCCTGGACATTGAGGCAGAGCGTTTTGGCTTTGCGGCAGATGAGGCGGATGAGTTTGGGCGTCAAAAATCCATGACCGAAATCATTGACCATAACGCAGTCGTATTTGGTAATCTCCCGCTTGAGGAAATCGGCCACTGCTTTTTCGAGCCTAGGGGTGATCATATCATTCCAGATCTCACTGACCTGAAACAATTTCTGATTGGTATACTGGTCGATGAAGCGGCGTTTGATGATGGTGGATCCGTCGCGGGAGAAAAACTTGAGTCTGACGCCCTTTTTGACATGGTCGCGGATGAAGGACTCATACGAGGGGGATTTCCCCAACAGGGTAACGAGGGTAACGTTACCGGAAAGAGACGCGGTATGATTTGCCGTTGCCAATGCCCCGCCGGCGAACAGCTCCTCGCCTTCATGGCGATGGACGACCAGAGGCTCTTTGGATTCTTTGCCCATGGGGGAGGTGTACTGGTACTGGTCGATGATGGCCTCCCCGATAATGAGAATCTTGAGGGTCCTGAGCTTCGTTAACTGGTCAATGATGGACCCAGCACTGTGGCTTTTGGCAAATGATGAAAGAAAGGAGTCTCGCTCTTTCGTCTCCTGCATGGGTGTCATCATAGCACGTAAGGGTCAGGATTCAAGAGCGTTGCCTTCCTTGACTCCTCGTATCAAAATAGTATAATGATACGGTATGGCAAAAGCGACTCTGCAGATTCCCATGGATAGTGCTCTTAAAGCCCGTGCGGCCGCGGCCGCCCGCGTGATGGGATTTTCCAGCCTTCAGGAGTCTATCCGCGTGTGGCTTTCCCAGATTGTCCGGCAGACGCCGATCATCCGCTACGAGGAGCCGGCTGTTCAGCTCTCTCCCAGAGCCATCCGCCGCTACAACAAGATGATGGATGACATAGAGTCCGGTAAAGAACCGGTGTATGTCGCCCATAGCGCCGACGATTTTCTCGATCAGTTGTATGGTCGTAAACCTAAAGTACAGTCGGACGTTCTCTAAACACTTCGCGCGGCGCATCGGCAAGAACATGATGCTTTCTCGTGCATTTGACAGAAGAGTCGAGATGTTTCTTTCCAACCCGGAGCATCCTCTGCTTCGCGTCCATCCGTTGAAGGGATCAAAGAAAGGGTTCTCTGCGTTTTCGGTAACCGGAGACATCCGGGTGTTGTACCATGTCATTGATGCGTCTACCGTAGAGTTTATAGACATCGGCACCCACGCCCAGGTGTATTGACGAAAAGGTACAGGGTAACGGTTCGCGCCAATAGTTTCCAGTCCTCTACCGTATCATTTTTCGATTGGATAAGACTACGGGTTGAATTTCGGGTTGAATTTGGACGACGTTCATTTAAGAGCATGATTTTTTGATGAGTTTCATCCAGTCGATCTTCACGTTTTTTCCGATCGCAAGCCCCAAAGGCGATTTTCCCCGTTTCAGCTTGTTTCCACTGTTTGCCAAAGGTTTCGTACGGTAATTGACGACTATGAGATTGGAAATTGCCTCGGCAGAGGCGGTTGTCCGCAACCTCCTCATCGTCTTGAGTCGTGTATTGACATAGGAGAGCACATTTTCGATGGCATTGGTGTCTCGAGGTATCTTTTTTCTTCCGATACGAACCGTATGATGCACAGTCAAGAGTTCCCAGTGATATACGATCCACCGGGCGACGCGTTGAGCAGCAAGGGGTGAGAGCGCAGTTGCCTCCGCCAGTTTCTTTTGCATGCGCTCTGCTTTGGTCACGGTCCGGGCAAAGAGGAGATCATGAACAAGCGTATGGATGGCTTGACGTTCTTCTTGCGGAAGTTTGGCCGTGAACCGGTCGATATCCCGCTCGGCATGAATGACACACCACTGATGGGGAATGCCGGCAAGGCGAGGGGTTTTTGGTAGTGCCGGCAGCACGCCCGGCCTCGGGTATGGTCGTGTTCCTTTGCGGATGAATCGTGGCGCAGGGGCTTGCGTGAGGGCGATGATGGCCGGGTGGCCATCGGAGATGAGCGCCTTGATGACATAGCCACACGCCTCTACCTGGTCAACGAGTCTGCTGTATCCGTCCACGGTCTCCGCATCCGTCACCAGCCACCCCACAATATCCAATGTCGCGAAGTCTACAGCAACCAGGAGGAGTTGTCGTTTATTGAGATATTTGGCATCAAGAAGCAGGATCCCGCTCCAGCGGTTCTTCTTCGTGAGCGAGAGGATGACCGCAATCTCCACCGGATTCATACAGGCATCTCCGAATCGACGAACCCACGAAGAGATCGTGCCAACCCCAACCCCTTTCCGTTCATGGATGACCGCTACTGAGCTTCTCCCCTGAATGAAGTCCTTGACAGTTTCCCGGATGAAGAGTCCGGCAAAATGCTTGCGCCCCGTCAATCGACGAAAGGTAAAACTACTGCGGCACTGTTGACACCACCACTGTTGGACCCGTTCTGTTATCGTTTCTCGAAGGGAAACCCGTCGGAGCATTTTGCCTCCATTGCGAACCAGACGACCACCACACGAGGGGCACTGCCGTTTTTTTCTCCATAGTCCATCCTCCTTTCAACACTGCGAGTGAGTGTAGTTGAGAGTTCAGAAGATTACAAAGGGGAAAACTGCCGTTTTTATCATGCAGTTAAATGAACACTACCTTGAATTTGAGACGCATGAACGTAGTATTTTTGAGTAACGGCCGCGGTCGAAAATACTACGTTTGCCTTACAAACACGAACGGATCCACATGTATCGAGGCTACGACACACCGGAGGTGGAAAACCTTTTAAAGAGTCGGAGAAAATCAAACACCTGGCGCTAGAGGAGGTTTAAAGCTATTTAACCCGTCGGGTTTCTCACCATCGGGTTTCTCACCACTATTGAAGGGTAATTTGTAGATATTTTATCTAGCACTGACTTTATAGATAGATTATTCCAGAAAGGTAGCCATACTTTTTCAATCTGATTATCGTTGGTCGTGAAGGCTAAATGGAGTGAAACTTCATGTGCTCCAGGTGATCTAGACGGAATTGATTTAAGAATCTCAAACGGTTGTTCCTCAGAATATGAATAGGTAATCGCTCTTACTGTTTTTAATTTGATTGTTTTAACCTCTTTCCAATCGGAACCCAATGGGCGGCTAAGCACAACGAGATCATCGCCAATGATACTGATTTTTGATCGTTTTACTCGATTTGTTATATAACCCAAAACAAATATTGGGATTAATATAATTAACATCAATACTGTTGTGACAGCCGCCGCCCTAAGGTTATCAAACGTCTGTAGGCGTATATAATCTAACCAGGGCCGAAAAATTAACAAGTAAACTATAAATATCAAAAAAATGTAATTGACTATTTGCTGAAAAGGATTTATTTTAAGTTTACGGGTTGGATAAAACTCCATGAAACTAGTATAACTCAGACTACATTCACTTTAATAGATGCTGATTTAGATAGTTTATTTGGAGGTCAGAAAGAGGATGCACATTAACCGGAAGACAACCTCCACCATCAATTCTTTTACGCGTGACGCCAAATACAATACTTTCCCCTGCTTATCAGATAACGACGAGGAATATGGCGAGGAGAATTGCCGCGGTACTTACTGCCGCCCCAACGAGCACGATGGTTGGCCGGTAGGAAAACTCGATGCGGTGGGCGCCTGCCGGGAGAAAGATGGTCCGGAATGCGATGTTTCCTTCAAAGACCGGCGTTTCTTTTCCATCTATCGTCGCCCGCCAGCCAGGATAGTAAGTTTCAGAGCTTACGAGATACCCATCGCACGTATTGTTTGATTTCAATAGTATGGTGTTCGGGGTATACGATACCACGTCTACCGGACGAAACTGCCCGCCACCAACACAGGTTTGTTGAAGATCAAACGATACCCCGCGCCGGGGAGGGGCTTGCGACACCATAAAAAATCGGGGGCTGACGTCCGGATTCTCATAGAGCCGCCAGCCCCGGACGGGATGTTCCTTGATCATCCGAAAACCAGTGAGGGTGGTATTCATGGGCGCGAGTATATATTTTACATTGAGGAAATTGAGCGCCTGACGGTTACGGATCGGCGGAATTGATTCGGTGTATTGCAGGACATCCCAAAAGGCATATCCGTTGGCTTCAAGCAAAAACTCCCAGTAACTGCGAAGGGGTGGCGTGTCGTAGCCGGAGACGGACTGGATCTGGTGACCAATCGGCGCGTTAAACTCGAGCACATCGCGCAAGGGCTCGCCGTGATAAAAATTGGGGAGAAATCGGAAGAGACTAGAGTCGCTCGTGAGTATGGAAACTAATTCCCGGTCCTCGGCGTTCTCCGGGATGGGGACAAGAGATAGGT
>JACQHE010000034.1 GCA_016199185.1 Candidatus Gottesmanbacteria bacterium | reverse complement strand
GCCGGCGTTAGGACCTCTGATGCCCACTTTTGGAAAACCACGCAGCAGTATGCCAATGATTGCTATCGCCACCGGTATTATGGTCACCCACCACTTGAGGATCGGGACCGGAGCGTTCCAGTTGCCGTAATACAAATATGGTGCGTAACGCAAGAGAAGAGCAAGTGTGTATGCGCCGAAAAGGATCGTAAGCCATCGCTTGGAAGGAAAAAGAGCGACGAACGGCATGAACCATACGCCGTACCATGGGAGCGGCTCGCGACGGGATAAAACGATGAGAAACCCAAGCATTATGGCAACCAATGACCATTTTCGAAAGTCAACGGCTTTGTGATGAATAAGAAACATAACCGGCACGAGCGTAAGAGTCATAAGCTTCACGGCCACGGAAAGAGCGAGGGTGAACCACGAGGCCAACCGTCTTTTTTCTAGAAAAAAGACGACAGCCCACATCGCAATGGCCATCATGGCTATGTCATTATGCGCGCCCACAAGGCTTTCAATAACCACCAATGGGTTGAGGGCAAAGATGGCCGTCCCCAAAGGAGCGCGCGTGGGCTCAACTGCTTCCAAAACTTTCTGTACTCCCCGTACCGCCGCAAGATAAAAAAGGGCAACCAACAGTTTGAGATTCCATACAACAAGCAAAAACTTCCCGAAGCCCAACAGATACGCAGGGAGCGTGAGTAGAATCCACAAAGGCGTATATGCGCTCGGCAGATGCGTCCAGCGCATCACGGCAACCAGCGGATCAATACCCGCAAACTGAAGCGGGACCACTTCATACGGATTTTTGTGATAGACAAGGATGGTCTTTGCTGTGAATATATAGTTAAACAGGTCATAGGAAAACGCCGGGTAGGAAAAAACCAAAAGACCGGTAACAACACCTACAATGCTCCAAATGTGTTTCATCGAAAGCATCCCTTTCTTTGTAACGCGAAGGACAATCGCGTAAAGAAAAAACCAGAAACCAACGATTCCTAAAAAAAGCGCGGTTGAGGCAGTCCGCTGATAAAACCCTACGAATTGAAATGCCTTTTGTATGGTCTGCAGCAAGCCCGATGAAGAAAGCGTAAGACTTAAATCAACCTGGGTGAAAGAATAGAGGAATAGCGCGATAGAGGCTACGATATATCCAGGAAATAACATTTGATATTTCATGTATATAGCCCTTTCCACGCATTGACACGGATCTTGAGAATGTCCAAGAGTCCCTGCCAAGAGTCCTTAACAGGATTCACTCTGCGCGTCTCTACGTAGTGCCATTCCACAGGAACTTCCTGAATGTTGTAGCCGAGTTTTTTCGAAAGAAAAAGCACTTCGATGTCAAATCCGGCGGTCACCATGGACCCCTCTACCACGTGACGATCCCCATAAAGCTTAAGCCGTCCGAAAATGTCTCTCGCTACAGACTGCCGAAATGCCTTAAATCCGCACTGCGTATCCGTTATACCATGGAGCCCAAGAATGACCGACCGGAGCAGCATAAATCCTCTCGCCATGGCGATACGCGTGATGGGCGCCCCTTCACGCCTGTTGTTTCTTGACCCGATAACCACGTCAAATCCCCTGGTAAACCACGGAAGAAGTTTTTCGACTTGGGAAAGGGGCGTCGCCTGATCCAAATCCGTAAAAAGCACCACGTCCCCTTTGGCCGCTAAGCTTCCGGTGATGACGGTCGCCGCTTTTCCCTGATGGGGATTGTGCATAATGATAAACCCATGGTTGACTCTTGCGTATTCTTCCAAAAGTTATGCGGTCCTGTCGTCAGAGCCATCATCAACAAGGATGACTTCCCATCCATAGTCGCGGCTCTCCATGTACCGGGATACTTTATCAAGTACCCCGAGGCGGATATTCGTTTCTTCGTTATACGCAGGAATGACGACGGAAAGATACGGCTTTGCCATGGTTATAAGTGTACCAATTTATGAATGGTCACGAATGAAGTTTGCCAGGTCCCGGAAATGGTGGCAGTCCCAAACCCTGCAATTTCCCAAAGCGGGTGTCCGAGCGGTTTACACTCGGGTTCTTCGCAGATCACAATGAGTTGATCCTTCACGGTTTTTCTCTCCGGATCGGCAAACTCCGGCTCTATCGTCACCGGCGGATTGCCCCATATTTCAAAAAAATACCGGTACCCATGATCGGAGTTTCCCTGGGTAACGAGCGCGAAATTAAACGGCATGCCCTCGGTCTTATCCAACGCCTCCCTGGCTATGGCCTTAGCCTGCGCAAGTTGATTGTTGGGCGCGTAGATAAAGGGCCGTCCCTGCCAATTCCACCAAAGAAGGAACGCCAACAGCCCGCCGGCTACCAGACGGCCCGCAATCCGAACCTGTGCGATAGGATACAGAACCAATGCCGTAAGTAAAAACGGCAGCGCAAACCAGATACCGAAATAGTAATCATAGATCGCCCGTTTATATAACCCAAACAGCGCTGCCACCACTCCACCCCACAGCAGCAGTAGAACCGAAGACCGTTGCCGCCAGATCAAAAGAGATATCGTGCCCCCGACCAAAATTCCGACTACTCCCCATTGCCACACTCCTTGTTGCCAACCCGGAACATCCGACCAGATTTCTGGCTGCGGAAGACGGATGACCAGTCGCCCAACTAATCGAAATAGGACATCCTGAATAATGACTCGGTATTTCTCGCCAACCAGTCCCGTATCCTTTCCGGCAAGAACAAACTGGATAATAGACAACGTATTTGGAAAGCCGTGGCGTAGTTCAAATAGCAGAAACGGTGCATACCCGATCACAAATCCTACAGCACCAAAAACCCATGATCGAAGTCTCGCTCCTACTTTTCGATTTAACAAAAGCCATATGGCAGCAACCGGAAAAAGAAACAGGAAAAGATAATGCAACTGAAGGCCAATGCCCATAGATACCCCGGCCCAAAATATATTCCGTATCTTCCTGCCCTTAGCGTACTTCCATAAAAGATACATCGTCAGAAGAGAAAAAAACGGCACGAGATTCGGGTTCCACGAAGACCGTGAGTACGCGATAACGACGGGTGAGAGGGCGTACAGTGCGCTTGCCACGAACCCGATCCACGGGTGAAACATGTCACGGCCGGCGCGGTACACGAGGTACACCGTGGCAACACCAAACAACGCCACCATCACCGCCGGGCCCGTGGGATCCAGCCTCCACGCCCACAGGAACGGGAGCATGAAATAATAGTAGATCGGCCCTAAAAAGAATCCTCCTACGGAAGCAGTTGGCCCCAAAAGCGTCCATTTGTGATCAACGAGCATCCGTTTGACCACCAGGACGTCGCGTCCTTCATCTCCTAAAAACGTCATGTAGCCGGAAATGTTGTAGAGACGAAGATATGCCGCTAAAGCCAAAATGATTACGACAAAAAACAAAGGCACGAAGCGTCTTACTCCTTTTGACTTTTGACTTTTGACTTTTGACTTTACTTCTTCCATATCACTTTGGAGTACATCGTATAGTTCCATACAAGTCCTATGCCCACCCCAAGAAGATAGAACCATCGGTAGAACGAGACTCCAAAAAGCATGGTCCCGGTCCAGACAGTTCCCGCCTGAATGAGAATTGCCCCTGCAGAGGTCATATTGAATTGAAAAAATTTCCCGATCGCGCGGATACCTTTAACTCTTCGCGACCCGAACGTCCACCCGTTATTGAGGAAGAAATTGGAAACGATCGCAAGCTCCGCACCTACCCCACTGCCCAAAGCCGGGTGGAAACCCAATCGAACTACTATCTCCAATATCGTGGTATTGATGATAAAACCGACGGAACCAACCACGAGAAACTTTCCAAATGAACCGCTCAGCGTTGCTTTCACGCGCGCACCGATAACATAGCGCAAAACATCGCGGATGTATTGGGACGGCGCGATTTTGGAGTGGCCGAACTTCCGGTCGGTAAAGTGAATCGGCACTTCAGTAATCTTCGCTCCGCGCCGGACGGACTTATGAAGATAGGCTATCTGAAAGACATATCCCTGATAGCTAGACAGTTCTCCTCTGGCGGCTGCGGCAAACGAGCGTAGATAGGCGCGGTACCCACCAGTCCAGTCGTGGACAGCAGTGTATCCCAAACCGAACCGGACAATTGCGTTCCCCATTATGCTAAACAGCTTCCGGTGTAAACCCCAGTTATCCGGGATTGATCCTCCGGGGATATAGCGGCTGCCAACGGCGAAATCCGCCCCTTTACTGATGGCCGCCATAAAGAGCGGAAGCGCTACAGGGTCGTGAGACAAATCCGCATCCATCTGAACGATAACCTCGGCCTTGAGTGTATCGAGGGCGTAGTTCATTCCAAACAAAAGAGCACTCCCCAAACCCTCTTTTTTCTTAGAAATAAGCGTAACGTTGGCGTGTTTTTTCTGATATGCCCTAACGAGGTCCCCCGTCCCGTCGGGAGACTGGTCATCAACGACTAAAATCGTAAGCTTGTGATGAGGAATCTGAAGCCATGCCGCGCTGACCCCTTCAAGCATGGTAAGAATATTCTCCTTCTCGTTAAACGTGGGGAGTATGACGACAGTATTCATTCATCCATTATACTTGCGCTAGACCCGTTCGCGCCAGTAGTTGAGGAGGTCTTCCATGGTTTTCTCAAACGGAATCTCCGGCTTCCACCCCGTCTTTTGCACAAACTTGGTATTATCGCCGATTAAAACCGGCACGTCAGACGGCCGCATACGGAAGGGGTCTTTTTTAATCATTACTTTTTTTTGGGAATAAGAAAGTAAAAGATTGAGCATGTCTCCAATCCGGATCGCCTTACCCACGGCAATATTGTAGACGTCGCCGGGATCGCATTTCTCGACGGCCAAAAGATACGCCCGTACCATATCCCGCACGTCAGAATAATCGCGTTTTGCTTCCAGATTTCCTACGCTGATGACCGGTTCCTGTTTTCCCTTTTCGATAAGTGCTATCTGTTTGGCAAAATTGGATTCCGCGAATGTTTCGCCGCGCCGGGGGCCAGTATGATTGAATCCACGAGTTCTGATAATGCGTACTTTATATGATTGATAATACTGATATCCCAGGTAATCCATAGCAACTTTTGATACTGCGTACGGAGACAACGGGCGCAATGGATTGGTCTCTTTTATTGGAAGTTCGTTTTCATGAACCAAGCCGTATTCTTCGGATGAACATGCTATCTGGATAACTGAATCGATGCCTGCCTGCCGTACTGCTTCAAATAAATTCGCGCTTCCCACGATATTCACTTCAAGGGTAACTGATGGCGACACCCACGAGGTGGGAACAAATGATTGTGCAGCCAAATGAAAAATATAATCCGGTTTTATACGGGAAAGTGTTGTATACAAACTATGGGTATCCAAAAGGTCTGCATCTTCTAAATGAAGCTTATTGGTGATGGATTCTATATGATCCCGTTTCGTACGCGGACGACACAAACCATATACTTCAAACCCACGCTCAAGTAAGAGTTCCGCCAAGTGACTTCCGACGAATCCTGCAATGCCGGTAATGAGTGCTTTCTGTGCCATGTTCCTCCTCACATTCTTCCTACTCCATAATACATGAATCCTAATTGTTTGACACGACTTGGATTGTATATGTTGCGTCCGTCAAAAAGCACACGTTCTTTGAGCTCCTTGGCAAGCCTGACGAGATCCACTTGCCGGAATTCGTTCCACTCCGTAAGAACAATCACCGCATCTGCGCCTTGAGCTGCTTCATAGGCGTCTTTGGCATAAACAATGCCTTCCGGAAGCACGTTTTGTGCGTTTGCCATCGCCACCGGGTCGTATGCTCTCACCATCGCTCCGCCTGAAACCAGCGTGCTGATGACGACTACCGAGGGCGCATCGCGCATGTCGTCGGTATCCGGTTTAAACGAAAGTCCTAAGATGGCGATGGTCTTACCCTTCAGATGATCCTGAAAATGACTGCTAATTTTTTGTATAAACCTCGTCACCGCATCTCTATTGACCTCATCAACTGCTTTCAGGATTGAAAAATTGTACCCGTAATCGGCAGCGATGGCAATAAGCGCTTTTACGTCTTTCGGAAAGCAGCTGCCGCCATAGCCCACACCAGGGTAGAGAAAACTTCGCCCAAGCCGTTTATCAAGCCCCACGCCCTCAAGTACCTTCTCCGCATCGGCACCGACCTTCTCCGAGAGAAACGCTATGGCATTGGCAAAGGATATTTTTGTGGAGAGAAGTGAGTTAGACGCGTATTTGATAAGCTCTGCGGTTTCGGTATTGCAAAGCACGCTCTTGCCATCAATGGGTTTATGAAGCTCCAGAATGAGCTCTTCGGCTCTCTTGGAAGTCGTCCCGATGACGACACGATCGGGGTGAAGCGTATCGCTTATTGCCGTACCCTCACGCAAGAACTCCGGGACGGACGCGATGGCAAACGATGCTCCTCCCGGTTTGGCTTTCTCTATGATAGCAGCGACTTTTTTATTCGTCCCGGGCGGCACCGTGCTTTTGGTCACGATGACCTTATACCCTACAAGCGCTTTTCCGATGCTTTCCGCGGCGGCAAAAACGCTCGTCAGGTCCGCCTCACCAGACGATTTGGGTGGGGTGCCAACACAGATAAAAATGATCTCTGACGGGACGACAGCTTCTTTATAATCCAACGTAAACAACAGCCGCCCGGCCTCGACGTTTCGCTTGACCAGCTCTTCCAGTCCCGGTTCATAAAACGGCGCTTTCCCAATTTTCAGGTTTTCAATTTTTTCCGGCGTACGCCCCACAACCCAGACGGTGTTGCCTAAATCCGCAAATACCGCGGCAGTCACAAGCCCTACGTATCCGTGTCCGATACATGTAATGGTCATAATAATCGGAGTCCTTCTTCAAACGTCTTCATGCAAATACCCAAGAATTCTATTTTATCATTCTTTAACACTGCTTTGCGCGGCCGCGGTGCACGACCTTTATAATACGACTCCGCGCTCGTCGGGGCAATTTGTGACACATCTAAATGGTGGGTTCGGGCGATAAGCCTGACCACATCAAATGGAGAAAGCGCTTGACTGCCCACTGCGTGGTATATACCCGATGCGTCGCTTCCCGTCAAAACCCGTATCGCATGAGCCACGTCATCTATATACGTCGGCGTGATACGCTGATCATCGGGGGCCTCAATATCCTTTCCGGCGCGAAGCTCTTCTATGATGCGGTGCACAAAGTCCGGTCTGCCCTGCGGTCTTGCTTGGTACGGAAAAGCGATACGTAGTATGATACCTTTTCGATCCATTCCCGCTACCAACTTTTCTCCTTCATATTTCGTCACCGCATACCAACTTTGAGGATTCGGTTGACTTTCTTCGGTGTACGGCCCGCCGTTTCCGTCAAAAACAAAGTCTGTGGAGAGATAGAGGACACGTTTACCACCTGCTTGAGCTGCCTCAACAATGTTTCTCGTCCCTTCTACATTCACGCGCCACGCAAGACTTTTTTCTCCTAGCTGACGCTCTTTTTCGGAAGCATCCAAATCAGTCACGGCGGCAAAATGAAATACCCAGGGCGCGCCAGACGCCGCAAACCTTTCCCGTACGACTTCGTTGTTGGTAATGTCTACACCGGTTTCCAGGCTCAAATTCTCAAATTGAAAGTCCCCTGCAAGAAGCTCTACAACGCGCGATCCGACCAACCCTGATAATCCTGTGCCGATAATGTTCACGGCTGTCCCTTTCCCGACTTCACGCGTTTCCACCACGACTCGTACGTTTTGTACCACTCAATGGTGCGGGCAAGCCACGTATCGAAGTCATGTCGTGGCTGCCAACCGAGTTCCTTATGTATTTTAGTCCAGTCTATGGCGTAGCGCCGATCGTGACCCGGTCGGTCTTTGACAAACTCAATGAAGTCCTCACTCTTGCCCATCAGGGCAAGGATCTTTTTGACGACTGTCAGATTATTGACGTCCTGGGTGAGCCCGCCCACGCAATACGTTTCGCCCACGCTCCCGCGGGCGAGCACCGCATCAATGGCACGGCAGTGGTCTTCGACATACAGCCAGTCGCGCACGTTAAGCCCGTCTCCGTAGACGGGCACCTTCTTGTCTTCCATGATATTCGTAATGGCCAGAGGAATAAACTTTTCGGGAAACTGGTAGGGACCGAAGTTGTTGGAGCAGTTGGTAATCGTCACAGGAAGCCCGTAGGTCTCATGGTACGCCAGTACTAAATGATCCGAACTGGCCTTACTTGCTGAATACGGACTTCTGGGGTCATAGGGTGTTCGTTCACTAAACTTACCCGAACTTCCAAATTCAAGCGATCCGAACACTTCATCTGTCGAAACATGATGAAAGCGGGGAACCTTGGCTTTTACCGCCTCCTCAAGAAGCGTATAGGTGCCCAGGATATTAGTCGTGATAAAAGGCGACGGCTCGAGAATTGACCGGTCCACATGGCTTTCCGCTGCAAAATGCACGACAACATCCACGCCCGTGATGACCTTCTTGACAGTCTCCGGATCACAAATGTCTCCATGAATGAATGAATAGTGAGGGTTGTTCTCAACGTCTGCCAAGTTCTCTAGATTACCCGCATAGGTAAGCTTATCAAGATTGACTACTTCATCAGCTGGATGTTCCCGCATCCAGTACAGAATAAAGTTGGAACCGATAAATCCCGCTCCACCGGTGACCAGAAGCTTCATAAGAGTCAAAAGTACATAGTCAAGAGTACATAGAGTAAAAAACGCGTTTTTTTCTGTACTTTGTACTCCTGACTCTTGATTTCTTCAAGTAATATTCTTGTTGGTTATCTCCATCCCCTGCACCCAATCGTAGCCGATTTCTGGGTCATCGTAAGGAATGCGTCCTTCCTCGTCTTTGCTATAGGTGCCACTCGTCACATATACTAGCTCCGCCGGGCCCTTAATCACTTTTAATCCATGAGCAACCCCTGCAGGAATCTTCAAAATAATGTCTTGTCCTTCCTCGCCCAGCGTAAACTCGTTGAGTTCTTTATGTGTGGCGCTTCCCGACCGCGCATCATAAAGGGCCACCTTCACCGTCCCTTTCACCACATACCACCAATCTATCTGCGTTGTATGGACGTGCCAGGCCTTCACGACTCCGGTAACCATCGATGAACGCGAGAGTTGCCCAAATCCCTCCGCAAATATGGGGTCAGTGAACCTGATAAGTTCTTCAAAAAAACCGCGCTCGTCGGGGTGGCGGATGAGCCTTTTTATTTGGACGCCGTCGATCATCATAACTTGCCTTCTTTGACCATCTGCGCCACCTGTTGGTTAGCATGGAGAAGCTCATCATAGGAGGTGCCTGCGTCAATCCACCAATCGATGATCTCGCAGAGAAGCTCGCCTGCCTCAAGATAGTAATTATTCAGATCCGTCACTTCCAGCTCTCCTCTGCCGGAAGGCGAGAGCTTTTTTATGTATTGGAATGCCTTGGCGTCATACATATATATCCCCGTCTGGGCGATGTCAGACTTTGGGTGTTCTGGCTTTTCTTCGATAGAGACGACTTTTCCACCCTGGTCTACTTCAATGACGCCGTACTGCTTGGATTGGGTATCTTTGTGCACGCCAAATACCATGGCGCCGTGGCCAACCGCCTCAAATTTCTGCCTGGCAGCCAGGAGATTGAAATTAAAGATGTTGTCTCCCAATAAAACCAAAATCGGCTCGTTCTGGGCAAACTCCTCGGCGAGCGCTATCGCGTCTGCGATGCCTCCTTTGGGATTCTGCTGAACGGCATGGTAAAGCTTCATCCCGAAGTCCTCTCCGGCTTTAAGCAAATTTGCAAAATGCCCGGCGTGATCTCCGGAAGTCGTCAGCAACACTTCCTTGATGCCCGCTTTCTGCATGGCCTCAAGGGGGTAAAAGATCATCGGCTTGTTGTAGATAGGCAACAAGTGTTTGTTGGTAACCAGCGTCAGCGGCCGAAGCCGAGTTGCGAGCCCACCGGCCAGAATGACCCCTTTCATATCGTACCTCCTTTAATACCCAAGAACGATAAACAGCAGCGTGATAGCAATCCCGCCAATAAACACGTATTCTATCACAACCTTCCGATGCAGATCCCCCAGCATGGCATGATGGATAATCCCCCATGCCACGTATGCGGCGCTGGTGACCACACCAATCATGAGCTGGAGCCCGGTATTGCCCTGTGTCCCCAAGAACATTGCGGTTCCGCCGGTAAGAATGAGCAGTAAAACAATAAAATGCAGGACATGCGCTTTCATATATTTATAGAATGCTTCCTCGGACT
>JACQHE010000033.1 GCA_016199185.1 Candidatus Gottesmanbacteria bacterium | reverse complement strand
GCTTTTATGTCATATTTGAATCGTGACGCTAAGCGGTAATAGCTATTTTGAAGAAAGGAGATTCCTATGTTTACTTTACCCGATCTTCCGTATGCGTACAATGCGCTCGAGCCCTATATTGATAAGCGCACCATGCAGATTCATCATGATAAGCACCACGGTGCGTACGTCAAGAACCTCAATGATGCGCTTGCCGGGCAGGATGCGCTTCTGTCTATGTCCATTGAAGCGTTGATGGGGAGCTTGGCGAGTGTTCCGGACGCCGTGCGTACAAAAGTACGCAACAATGGCGGCGGGCACTACAATCACTCGGTCTTTTGGACCGTTATGGCGCCGAATGCCGGTGGTCGACCATCGGGAGCGATCGCCAAAGCCGTGGACGAGAACTTTGGTAATTTTGAGAAGTTTCAGGAACTATTCGCCGCGGCCGCGATGGGTCGTTTTGGGAGTGGTTGGGCGTGGCTTGTAGTGGATCCTTCGACAAGCTCAGGACAGGGATTGAAGGTAGAAGATAGTGCAAATCAAGACAATCCACTCATGGAAGGACGGATACCGATCTTGGGACTGGACGTTTGGGAACACGCCTATTACCTCAAGTACCAAAACCTGCGTGCGGAGTACATAAAGAACTGGTGGTATGTTGTTAACTGGATGGAAGTTGAGAGACGGTACAAAGAAGCAGTACAATTCGGATAATGACTATTGCCGATGCTCTTTTGTTGCACCCTCGCCCACAGCAGACGTCTGTTATTTTTGCCGCAAGCCAGCTTCAAGGAACGCGGGAGACCCAGGAAGATTATTTCGTCAACTTTAACGACGAGTGTTTTGTCGTGGCCGACGGCGTTGGAGGAATGCCTCACGGAGAAGTAGCAGCACAGCTGGCCGGCGACACAGCTGTTTGGGCGTATCGATTGGTACGCCAACGGCATGCTTACTGGAAAGATAGAAAACTGTTTCTCAAACGGATTTTTAGAACTACCAACATAACCCTTTGGCAGAAACAACGCGAAGAAGGATTTACTGATGGTATGGCAACAACCATGCTGGTATGTATTGTTCTTGACCGGCGGTTTTACATCGGCAACGTCGGCGACAGCAGTGCGTTTCTCGTGCGTGACGGAACGATGACCAAGCTGACGACGGAAGACGTGGACAGCTCCGGTCGACTGACCAAAACAATCGGGACGACCCGGTATGGCCTTACGCCGTCGATCATCACCGGAGATTTTTTGGCCGGTGACTGCATAATCCTCATGACCGACGGCGTCGCTCGGGAGATGGATGCGGACAAATGCGTAAGGTTTCTTAAAGACGTAGAGCAAAACGCTCCACAACTTTCTGATGTGGCGGTGAATATGCTTGCGTTTGCGAAGAATCAAGGAGCAACGGATAACATGACCGTGTGCCTGATAAAACGGGTGGCGTAACAATTATTGTCATCCCGGCCTTGAGCCGGGATCCAGCCCAATATTAAGACTGGATTCCCGCTTTCGCGGGAATGACATCCGTTCATCGTTGACAAGATTTTGTTTTTGGTGACACAATACCATCATGGATGATGCTTCTTTACCGCAACAACCACAGCCACTTCAATACGAAGAAACGCCGATCATCGAGCCGATCTCTTCCACCTCGGAGGTGAAGGCAAACCCACGATCTTCCTTTATCAGCACGTTGGGGATGACTCTCCTGTTTATCGTCTTGTTTGCCGTTGGCGTGGGGTTGAGCGTTGTGCTCCGGCAGTGGCTGGCTTTGCGGGCGGAGACACCATCTCAATCCACGGTAAGATCAACACCAACGCCTTCCACCTCCGATGTGAAAAAGGCAGGTACATCGGAGGTGAGCATAACACCAACGCAGATTGTTGACCCGTACGCCGGATGGAAGACGATACAGGCAATAAGCGGCACCACAAAACAGCCGGTGCCTGGCATCACATTTAAACTCCCGCCCGATGTGCTCTCTCCCATTTGCGACGGGACACAGTGTGCGTCGCAAGGGACGTACCTGCCGGACGGCACGCGATTTACCGTTGCCCCGCGCGGGAAGGGACAGCTCCTCGTGGATG
>JACQHE010000032.1 GCA_016199185.1 Candidatus Gottesmanbacteria bacterium | reverse complement strand
AGATTAACAACATTGTCGGTCTCTATCCAGTGCAAGCGATCGATTCTTGAGGGGAGTTCTCCCCAGTACGAGAGGACCGGGAGGAACGGATCCCTGGTGTGCCTATTGTTCCGCCAGCTGGCGGAGCATCGTAGGGTAGCTAGATCCGGACGGGATAAGTGCTGAAAGCATCTCAAGCGCCAAGCCCACCCCAAGATGAGGAATCGTTGAAGACCACCCGTAGATGACGGGTTTGATAGGCGAGAAATGTACGTGCCGTAAGGCATTTAGTTTACTCGTACTAATCGGTCGAAGTTGTAGAGAACAGGGGTGTTTTTCTCATCCTAATGGATTCTCCCTTACGAAGTAACTACTAAAAAAGACAACCGCTATTTCTGAAAACAGAATTGTCTCGGTGATTTGAGCGAGATGGAACGACCCCATCCCATTCCGAACTGGGAAGTCAAACGTCTTAGCGTCGACAATACCTACTCCGCAAGGAGTCGGGAAGATAGATCATTGCCGGGGCGATTCTGTTTTTAGGTTTTTTGGTGATTGACACCATGTATGATTATTGCTAATATCTATACATATGGATACGATCAACATTTCTCTTCCAACTCAACTCAAAGCCCAGGCGGAGGGGCTCATTGATCAGGGGCACTATGCGTCGTTTAGTGATATCGTCAGAAGTTCGCTACGGGCGCTTCTTGCGGAAATGCGGTACACCAAGCTCATACGGGAGGCCCATAAAGAACACGCTGAAGGCAAAACCATCGTTCTCAAAAGTCGGTCTGATATTCATCGGTACATCCGTGCAAAACTGGCCGCATGAAACTTATTGCCACCTTCCGGTTTGACCGGGAGTTTGATCGGATTATCAAAAAACGACGGGCATTGGCACAACGGATAGATAAAACGCTCACATTATTTTCTACCAATCCCAACCATCCATCCCTTCGTCTCCACAAATTATCCGGTGGTGAGGTCTATTCGCTTTCTGTAACCATGGATCTGCGGATTTTGCTCGAGTGGCAGGACGATCAGGCTTTTCTCCTTCGCATCGGTACGCATGAGGAGGTGTATTGACCGGTGGTTGTATGAAGCCCGGGGATCGGGTATAATAGGTATATTCCAAACGAAAGGCGGTAAACGTGAATGGCAATAAAAAAAGCGAAAAGCGATAAGCAAGCCCCCCAGACCATGGAGGAACTCCTGGCCATGACCGGCTATCAGCTCAAAGGGCTCAAGAAGGGCGACGTTATAGAAGGGACGGTACGGCGCGTTTCCCCCAAAGAAATGACCATCGACATCGGACGCAAGACCGAGTGCGTCGTCATTGACCGCGAGCTTGAGACCTACAAGGACGCGCTCATGGCGCTTAAACCCGGCGACCGCGTCGTGGCACAGGTGATTGTCGAGGAAAACGATCGCGGCAATCCGGTGGTTTCCCTTCGAAGGAATATTTTTGAAAAACGCTGGGCGGAACTCACGCAAAAACAAAAGAGCGGGGAGACGATTGAAGTTTTGTTTAAAGAACCGGTGCGCGGCGGGATCCTCGTGGACTACGGCGGGATTCGCGGGTATATTCCCCAGTCGCAACTGGATAGCGAGATGGCCCGGCAACTGGATAAACTTACCGGACGGCGAGTGAGAGCAAAGGTCGTGGAGGTGGATCAATCCACCAACCGGCTCGTGTTTTCCCAACGCCAGGCGGTAGAGGGAGAAGCGCTTGTCAAGCAAAAAGAAATACTTTCTCTCGTGCCGGTAGGGGAGAGTGTCGCGGCTACGATCACCGGCGTCGTGCCGTTTGGAGCATTCGCCAAGTTTACCGTTGCCAAGGACGCAGAGACCCATGACGTGGAGGGACTGATTCACATCAGCGAGATTGCCTGGGAGAAGGTGGATGACCCCAATGCGTATCTGAAGGTGGGCGACTCACTCAAGGTCAAAGTCGTGGGAGTGGACGAAAAGACGGGCAAGTTGACGCTCTCGCTTAAACAGCTCCTGCCGGACCCGTGGGATCATGTGTTGGACATGTTTGAGAAAGATAGTGTGGTCAAAGGTACGGTCTCACGCGTGACGCCGTTTGGCATTTTTGTGACGCTTAGCCCCGGGATTGAAGGGCTCATTCACATCAGCAAGCTCGCCCCCGGGCAGGAGCCGAAAGCAGGGGAAGAGATTACCTGTACGATTGAGGACATCAAGCCGGACCTGCGCAAAGTCAGCCTCTCTATGACGCTTACGGAAAAACCAGTAGGGTATAGATAACAATTATCCAATAATCCAATTATCCAATTCTCAAATTATCCAATAGGGCATATAATAGGGGCAAATGAGTACCCAGAAGGAAGCACGGTATTGGCTTCGGGTGATCGCGGAGTTGTATCCTCAGCTTAAGCCGCGATTGCAACAGCTTCTTGCCGAAAATGAAGAATTGATAAAGATCATCAGTTCGATTATCAAATCGGCATCAAAATAATTTTTTTATTGGATTATCAGTACTTACGTAACGTCATTTCGAACGGAGCGTCAGCGCAGTGAGAAATCTAGCAAAGCGCTCACGCTAGATTTCTCGCCGTCGGCTCGAAATGACAACCTAAACTTATATCGACTGCGTAACTCCTGGGATTATTTGAGAATTTGAGAATTTGAGAATTGGATAATTTGATAATTATGAAGTTGAGAACTTCATTTGTCTGTCAGCAGTGCGGGTATGAGACGCCGCAGTGGTATGGAAAATGTCCGCAGTGCGGGGAGTGGAATACATTAGTGGAGACGGTGAAAGAGCAAGTCGTCAGTCGTCAGTCGT
>JACQHE010000028.1 GCA_016199185.1 Candidatus Gottesmanbacteria bacterium | reverse complement strand
TTTATCCTCCGTGGGTGAGGCGGACGAGGAGGGTGACGATTGCGATACCGGCAAGAAGCGGGATGACGACACGAGTAAGAGATCGTGTGTTGTTATCATGTTCTAGAACATGATAACAACGCGCTTGTGGAGGAATCGCGATCGACAGGATGGGGGTTACTCTCTCTGTCTCCACGGATCTATCCCATCACCAGGCGCAATAATGCCATCGTTGCAATACCTCCTAGTACCGTCACGATGAGGTTGCGAGTCTTTATAGCTACCAATAGGGTTGGAATAACTGCCAGCAAAGCTAGGTTTTTCGCAGAAAGTGCGATGTGTCCGTCAGGGACTATCACTGACTGTGTTAAAAGTGCGGCAATTATTGCTACGGTCACATATCCGAGCCAGCGATTCACCCATTCAGGCAAGGTAATGCGACTAAGCAGTATCAAAGGCAACACGCGCGGGACTGCCGTCACCATGGCTGTTCCCACGATAATCCAAAATATCGATGACCTTATATCCATAGGAGCTTCCTTTCGATTACCACTCCAACGCTCGCCGCAATCACTGCAGCGACAATAAGAGCCCAACTTGAAGACATAAATAAAGTGCCGCCAACAGCAACAACAGCACTAACCAAACCTACCGTAATTGCCACACGCATCTGTGGTCGACTGGTAATCTGTAGAACGAGGAGCGCGGCAAACATCGCAGTAAGCGCAAAATCCAGACCAAGTGCATGCGTGTTGGGGATGGCGAGTCCCGCGATTACACCTACGGTTGTAGATACAATCCATGTGGCGTGTGCCGTCAGATTGAGACCGAAAACCCAGGCTGCGTGTGCACGGCGATTGCCTGCGAGATGATTGGCCGCGACGGCGAACGTCTCATCAGTGAGTTCCAGCCCGATGAGAATATTCTGCCAGAGTGGAAATTTGCGAACATGAGGCGCCAGAGATGCGCTGTAGAGAAGATGGCGCAGGTTCACAAGAAAGATGGTAAAAATTATCGCCGGCGCGGATGCGCCCGCTCCGATGAGGCTTGCGACAATGAGTTGTGCAGAACCGGCATAGAGGAGGAGAGACATGAGAGCAACTTCAAAAACGGTCAGACCAGCGGTTCTTGCCACGACACCAACCACCAGTCCGATAGCCACGTATCCCAACACAATCGGCAAACTTGCTTGCACACCATTACTGAAGTGCTCTTTGTTCGAAACGTAATCCATATTAGATTGGGCTGGATACGACATATCTAGATGATTCACACATGGGATAGTGAACTTTTCTTATTCCTATATAACCAAGAAACCATCTAATAAGCACTGAAGCGTACCCTTTTTGCTCAAACCGTCTTAAAGATGTAAATATTGGTTTCTGAATATGAGCAAGCATTTTACCTTCCTGCTGAAGTAACTTCTTGACCCGCAACAAGAAATCAAGATTTGTTCCGATAGTTATACTTTTGTTATAGCCACCTACCGCATTGAAAATTCTCTTTGAACAAAAACATTTTCCAAATGGTTTCCCAAAAGTAAGCTTAATTAGCTCAAGGAGTAAAAATAGTTTGTGCCCTTTTTGTGAATCTTCTATGGCTAGGGTAAAAATAGTACCCGCCTCATATCCTTCAACAAAAACTTTCGTGTATATCTGGAACAGGAAATCAGAATAAACAATATTATCCGAATCTAAAAATATAAGCAGCTTCCCTTTCGCTAATCTTGCTCCTTTATTTCTCGCCGCAGATACATGACGCTTGGCTTCTTTTGCAAGAGTGATGTTTAAAGAACGGTACTGATTTTTATACTCTTTCATAAGGTTGCTGGTCGAATCATCTGAGCCATTATTAACGACAATAATCTCCGTCTTGGCCATGTTGAATTTTTGCAACCTGAGAGAATTTAGAAGATGAATAATAAAATCTTCTTCATTATATGCCGGAATGACAATGGATAGTAATGTTTTCATAGTTTTTCTCCATAAAAAAACCTCCCAAGTTTGGGAGATTGATGATTATGTTGCTAGTCTTTGTTCTAGGTGGAAAGCACAGAATTACCAATCTCCCTTGGGAGACCAATAATAAGGACAGAAAGCGTTTGATTTATCATTCTACTATTCATGGTTATGAGCTAATTGTAGCAAATCGCAGGAAATTTGCAAGTTGAGATATTTTACTTTGGGCGATAGCTAAATATCCGTCTTATGCGCGGTTGACTAGTAGCCATCGCCTCTAGTTTCCCAAGAACTGCTGCCTCCTGTTCCTCTGTTAGATCTCTCGTTGTTCTAACTCCTCTAGGGAATACCTCCGTAGTATATAAATCCTCTCCCGGCCACTCTCCTCTCTCCTTTAAAAAATTTATGGCATATCTTATATCACTCGGGTTAATATTAGCGCCATTCGCTTGTAACCTCTGAGATAGTTCTAAAGCTGTAGGCATAAGTTAAATTTTACTTCCAACCGGATTATCTTCTCCAGTAACTCTAGAAAGAGTTTGCCAGGGATTACTATCCGGTCTCGGAAAAATTTCAGTCATATGTTTTCCATAAAAAAACCTCCCATGTTTGGGAGGGTAGTGAACGTTAAAATCTCGTTTATTTTCTCCCAAACTACCGCCTTGCCGTAACGGCGATTGCAAGAATGGGAGTAATAAAAGATATGCGAGTATTCATGTTTTTATACTATCAGTTTCCACTCTACAATGCAAAAGTCAGTCTTATCCTCCGTGGGTGAGGCGGACGAGAGCGGTGACGATAGTAATGCCGGCAAGAAGAGGGACGACGACGCGAAGAACATGTCTGTGCCCCGCGCGATGGTGGAGCTCCGGGATGAGATCAGAGGCCCCCAGGTAGAGGAATATGCCGCCGGCGGCTCCCAGGAAACTCGGTAAATGCGCAGTAAGGGCATTTCCTGCGGCAAATCCTACAACGACCCCTGGGACAGTCGCAAGCGACTGGAGGATATTGACAAGAAGCACTTTTCCCCGTGACCAACCGTGGTTCAGAAGTACGCTGAAGTCGCCGATTTCCTGCGGCAGTTCGTGGGCCGCAACGGCAAGCGTGGTCGTAAGTCCCAAGACGGGATTGGCTACGTAGGCAACCGCGATGACGATGCCGTCAAGAAAGTTGTGGATTGTGTCCCCAAGGATGAGAAGCGTAGGAAGCGTTTCCGTATGGTCGGCGTGGTCGTGTTTATCACTTCGCAGTCCGTACCGCATGAGGAGGCGCTCAAGGATAAAAAATGTGACCAATCCCGTCATGGTGGCAAGAAGAACGGGATGAGCTGATCCAAATTGATCAATAGCTTCAGGGATAAGGTCCGTAAAGCTCGTCGCGATGAAGGCACCGGCGGCAAATGAGAGAAGGGAAGTAGTGATGGCTTGTCGTATTTTTGTGCCGATTGCCAGAAGGAGCACTCCTCCGAGAAGAGAAAACAACCCGCCGATGAGGCTATAAAAGAGAAGTGTTTCCACAAATGTAGTATAATATAGAAGTAGTTCAAGCGCGACCCGCAATGCGGACAGGAGCATGCGGGCGTATTTTTTTATGGATATCAGAAACGTAGCCATCATCGCCCATGTAGATCACGGCAAAACCACGCTGGTGGATGGCATGCTCAAACAAACCCATACGTTCCGCGATAATCAGGCGGAGATGATGGCTACGACGATCATGGATACCAATGATCTGGAGCGGGAGAAGGGGATCACGATTCTTGCCAAAAACACGGCGGTCATGTACCACGGGACGAAGATCAACATCATTGACACCCCCGGGCACGCGGATTTCGGCGGCGAGGTCGAGCGCGTCATCAACATGGCAGACGGTGCACTCCTGGTCGTTGATGCGGCAGAAGGACCCCTGCCGCAGACCCAGTTTGTGCTGCAAAAGGCGCTTGAATATAACCTCAAAATCATCGTCCTCATCAATAAGATCGATCGAAAAGATGCGCGTCCCGGTGCGGTACTTCATGAGATTGAAAACCTGTTTCTCCATCTGGCCGCCCACGAAGATCATTTAACGTTCCCCGTTGTTTATGCGATAGGGAGAGAGGGAAAAGCGTGGAATCAGTATCCCAACGACATGCATGAGCCGGGCTCATTGGAGGCGCTGTTTGATGCAATTATCAGAAGCATTCCGGCGCCTGATGCTCATGCGGATAAGCCGCTGAAAATGCTCGTCTCGACCCTGGACTTTGATTCGCACAAAGGCACCTTTGCCATCGGGAAAATACGTCAAGGTACGGTGCGACCTGGTCAGTCGGTCGTGCTTCTTCATGAAAAAAAGATTCTTGGTACATTTCGTATTGATGAGGTATTCACAAGCGTGGGACTGGAGAGAATATCCGTGGATGTTGGAGACTCCGGAGACATCGTTGCCGTGACGGGCATTGCTGATGTGGCGATCGGCAATACCGTCGCTGATCCTTCCGACCCCACGGGCTATCCGGCGATACACCTGGAACCCCCAACCTTGAAAATCACCGTATCTGCCAACACGTCGCCGTTTGCCGGACGGGAGGGCAAGTTTAGCACTGCTCGGCAGATCGGGGAGAGGCTCCAACGCGAAAAGCAGACGAACATCGGGCTTATCATTGAAGAAAATGCCGGTGGCAGTAGCTTTGTCGTTGCCGGCCGGGGTGAGCTGCATCTGGCCATACTCCTTGAGACCCTGCGTCGCGAAGGGTACGAGATGCAGGTAGGCAAGCCCGAAGTCATCCTCAAAACTTTGGGCGGTGTAATGAGCGAGCCGTATGAGGAAATGACGATCGACATTGACGCGTCATTCGTGGGAGTCGTTATAGAAGAGTTAGGGAGACGAAAAGCTGAACTTTTGGATACCCATACCGACGGGCGGGGGATGACGCGGACGGTCTATAAAGTATCGAGCCGGAACCTTCTGGGATTTCGCGGTGATATCCTCACCAAGACCCGCGGCAACGGGATTTTTGCAACCCGGTTCATCGGCTATTTCCCCGAGACGCCGCGGGTTTCCAAACTCCGAAACGGGGTGCTCGTTGCCTACGAATCCGGCAAGTCCTCCGGCTACGCGCTCACGACCGTAGAGGCACGGGGCAAGGCATTTATCGGCCCCGGCGTCCCGGTATACACCGGGATGATCATCGGGATCAATAATCGCCAGGAGGATATCGATATCAATGTATGCAAGACCAAAAAACTGACTAACATCCACTCCGCCAACGCCGATATCGCCATCCAGCTGGATCCGCCCCTTATCCTTACGCTCGAGCAGGCGTTGGACTTTTTGGAGGAAGATGAACTCCTGGAAATCACGCCCCAGAATTTGCGCCTTCGCAAAAAACATCTCACCAAACTCGCCCGCACCCGGGCCCAACGGAGGCAGTAAGTCAGGAAAAACATGTACATGGCAAGTAGCGGTCGCAACTTGTAATATACAAGGAGTGGATAATACCCCTGATATAAAGCCATAATAGGTGCAATAGAAAACGGAGGAAAGAACGCGTATGAATCTGGATGAAGAAATGAGGAAGCTGGAAAGCCGCGGACCCGACCGACCGCTGCCGCCCGCGAAGATGGCCAAGATTCTGGCGGCTTCGTTTGACCAGGCCGCCAGCGGCTGGGCGTTTCGGATATTCGAGGATAAAACATTCCGCACTCTTTTGGGGTTTGATTCCCTGGAGAGGATCGAGCGGGATCGGATATTCAATGAACTCGTCCTGGCGACCATCACGCTTCTCATGCTGACACTAGATGCCAAGGATCTTCAGACAGCTGAGTTGATGGGAGAGTATTTCGCGCTTGTTCGTGATGAAATTCCCAAAGCCCATAGGGAAACCCTGCGGGGGTACGGGATTGAAAAAGAGCATCTGGATCTCTGGGACAAACTCATCGCCATGCGCTACGAGGAATACACAAAGGATAAACTGGAAGCGCGCTACGCGGCGATGCAGGTGGAAGCGGCATATAAAACAGACGGTTCGCTTGACCGGGACGATATGCAAAACATTACGCTTATTGTGCCGGTCCAGACGGTCGCCATCGGAGCCCACCACCACATCTGCCGGGGGAAAACAGAGGGCAAAGACGAGCTTTTTTTGTGTCTTTTGCGCCACCTCCAGCGGTTTTACCTGGAGATGCGCATTCCCATGGACGGCGGCCATATTACTCCGCTGATGCGGCTTCGCGCGGGGATACGCCACGCGTGGCGACGGATAAGCGATTTTTCTGAGAAGAGCGGCCTTAGGCGGACGTAAGAAACGCTATGCCTCAAAGATTTGGCAAGCGTTTCTAACGGAGGTGATTTTCTATGATGGGATGGAATTATGGCGGTAGCATGATGGGGGCGGCCGGCGGATGGGGTTTATTCGGCTCGCTTTACGGCATCGTGATCTTCATTGACCTCGTGCTTCTGGGCCTCTGGCTCTGGAAGCAGATAAGCAAAGGGAAGTAGATTGCTGCCTTGCAATACTAGAGAAGAAAGAGCATATAATGAGGAGAGGAACGGAGGTGATAACGATGAAAGCATTACATATGGCGGCGTACATGCTGCTTTGGGTTGGCGGGCTCAACTGGGGACTCGTGGGGTTATTCAAGTTTAATCTGGTCAATGCGTTGTTTGGGTCGCTGCCGGCTCTGGAGATGCTCGTGTACGTCCTAGTAGGCGCCTCCACGGTCTACGTGATCGCCACGCACAAAGGAGATTGCAAAGTCTGCGGCGTGAAGTAACCTCCGCGGTTTTTGTGATGACTCGCCGATTCGCTTCGGTAGTTTTTATTTTCCTCTGCTCACTTGACACGCATGTGATAAAAGTTTACAATGTAGAAAGTTAGAAAGGTAAACTTTTATGACGCCGCCGATTGCCCTGCCAGTTTCTGACGAGTGGGTGAAGATTTTAGGGAAAGGCATGGTCACCATCCCCAAGAAATTCCGTGATGACCTTGGCATGCGCGAGGGCGAAGTGGCGCGGATTCGGAAGATAGGCAACCGGCTCGTGGTGGAGCCTCGGGATGTCGCGGACTATGAAACCTACACAGACGACGAACTTCGTGCCATGCTCCGGGCGGACAAAATTCTTCCGAAACTTGCAAAGAAAGCCCGTTTGCTCTGGTCCGATCTTCCATGAACAGCGTCTTTTTGGACTCTTCCGTGCTTGTTGCCGCTGCGGCGTCGCTTGAGGGCGCTTCTGCGCTTATCCTCGGTTGGTGTAGGGAGGGAAAGATTGCGGGGTATGTCTCCGCTGATGTTTTAGGAGAAGCCAAGAAAAACGTCGCACTGAAATTGCCTTCATCGGCTATTGCACGGCTTGACGGCCTTGTAGAAAAATCCCAACTTGCCCTAGCCCCTGATCCTACGCCGGAACGCGTGAAGGTCTGCGAGCAGATCATTCATGCAAAAGACGCACCCATTTTGGCCGCTGCTCTGCAGTGCCCCGCAGACATGATAGTGACGTTTGATAAACGGCATTTCTTTACCAAAGAGGTGGTAGCCTTCGTTGCACCCAAAATAATTATGATACCAGGCGACTACGTGAAGAAGGTTATGAGGGGGAGACATACATGAATGCGAAGATGGTTTGGGCAGATAGTCGGGGGAAGGTCATTGCTCTTCTGGTCCTCCTTTGGCTTGCCGCGCTGGTGCATGAGTTTCGCGCGGGGTTTGTGATCAGCGTGGTTTTTGCGGTCGCCGCAAGCGTTGGGTTGGACACACTGATCAACTGGATTGGGAAAAAAACAACCGTCGTGTCGCTTTCATCCGTCGTGACGGGGCTCCTCATCGGATTGGTCTTTGATCCGTTTGCCGGACCGGTTGCCACGTTGACGGCGTGCGCGATTGCTTCCTTGAGCAAGGCGTATCTTGGCGCCGGGGAGCACCAACATGTCTTTAACCCCGCGGCACTGGGAATCGCCGTAAGTTCATTGTTGTTTGGGCGATCCGTGGCCTGGTGGGCAGCATCGTGGGGAATGCTTCCCGTCGTTATTCTTGCGGCAGGCATGCTTCCTGTAGTATGGAGACTTCATCGCCAGTGGATGGGGATAACCTTCCTTATTGTATACTACTTCCTCACTAGATCCATTAGCTTAACGTTCGATGGTACGGTATTTCTGTTTGCCTTCGTCATGCTGCCGGAGCCCAGAACAGCCCCTATGCGAGGCGCTTGGGCATGGGGATGGGGCGTGCTGGTGGGACTGTTGGTATTTGTTCAAAACCTTCTGGGGTATCGCGTGGGTGACCCATTACTGCTTGCGCTTCTCGTTGCAAACCTGTATAGTTTTTTTATAAAATATGGCTATGAAATCTTGGGATACGCTCGCAGATGAGGCAACGATTGCAAAAACCATTGAAGCGCTCAAAGGAAACGGCATAGACGCCACCGTTGTTTCAGCCGGTGCAGAGGCAAAAGAAAGAGCGCTTTCAATGCTCCCCGAGGGCGCGGAGGTCATGACGATGAGTTCGGTCACCCTTGATACCGTTGGCTTGACCGAGGCGATCAACAGTTCCAGCCGCTATAAACCGGTGCGGGATAAGCTCTACGCCATGAATAGGGAAACACAGCATGTCGAGATGCTCAAGCTTGGCGCCGCGCCGGAGTGGACTGTGGGGAGCGTGCACGCGGTGACCCAAGACGGCCACATCCTTATAGCGAGCTACAGCGGCAGCCAGTTGCCGGCATACGTTTACGCCGCGGCACACGTTATCTGGGTCGTGGGTGTCCAAAAGATCGTGGCGAATGTGGAGGAAGGGATCAAACGGATCTCTGAATACACGCTGCCGCTTGAATCGGAGCGCGCGCGCAAGGCATATGGATTGCCGGGAAGTGCCGTCAACAAGCTTTTGATCATCAACTGTGAAGTCACGCCCGGACGCCTGACTGTGGTTTTTGTCAGAGAGAAGTTGGGGTATTAACGGGTACTACTTTTTTTCCTGTTCATTTACGGGTTGCCAAATATGACCCGTTGGGGAGTTGCTCCTTGCCAATACCGGTCCAGAACTTCGCGGAAGGTATTTCCCGTTTCCCCATACGTCCAACCCGTAGGACTCGTTAAGATCGTATGGTATGGTTGTGCGCCGCCGGAAAATACCCATGAGATGCCGGCAAATGAATCAAGCGAAGTGTTTCGGAATGTTTCAAGCGCTTGTGCGTCAGATGGGTCTTTGGGGTTATCGATGCTATGGAGGTCCAGGGAAAACTTATCGATGCTTGAATATTGAATGAAGACCGGTAGCCCCAATCCGTTGGGTGAGGGTTGCGTGAGATATGGGTAGACAACCGCGCTTAAGAAACAGCGGCCGGGATTTCCTGTATTTGCTTTTTCACACGGGGGATTGAGTCGTGATCCCCAAAACGCGTAGTTCTTTGCGATGAGATCTCGGATCGGACCGTCAAACGCGCCGGGTCGGTGTGTGGGGTCGTCGAAATCCGGAATGAATCCGCCGTCATCAAGCAAGAGGAATCTTCCGCCTTTTGCTGTTTTCGGCAGAAGTGACGCAATGCTATCGGCATTGGTTTCCACGCCAATGCCACCGGCGGAAGAGCCGGCAAATAGCACTTTGGTTTGCGCATTGGTATCATCCAGACCAAACGACGCCTTGAGTATTTCCACCATGGCGCGCACATTGGCTCGACCGGAAAAGTACCATCCGTTCGTCGGATCTCCCGTACTTGGCCTTCGTGCAGTGGTTGCGCCGCTCCATCCGTCTGAAGAGCAGTAGCGGGCGAACACGTGGTTGGCGCTGGAAAAGGTAGGATTGATAGTCGGATCAGTGCTGAAGATGCCGTCGGATTTCATTGATGAAACAGCACCATCAGCTTCGGGTGGTGTTGTCGTAAGTCTGCCGGTCCGCTCGCTGCATGGCTTGGCAAGGTCGTCGCAAAAAGCTCCGCCTTCGAGGTAAAGAACCCAGTCGTTGGAACCCCTCGTCGACCGGCGCAGATCAAATCCAAACGGCGTGCCGTCATTGCAGCGGGCAGGAGCCCACTTTTTTGGATCTCGAACGGCCGGTTTGACCATGATGGTCTGCCCAAGATTTACGACTCGCGTGTTGATGCCCTGGATATTTTTCCGTGTTTTCAGAAAACGGTTTATGAATGTGCGATACCAGGGGACAACGCTAACGGCGGCTTTTACATTGGGTTGATTGAGGGCGGTTTGTTTTTGAAACGAGGTTGTGTTCGTGGTAGCTGCTCCCACGATGAGGGCAATGGCGGCAAGGACAAAACCAAATTTCATACCTATTGTATTATACCAAACAAAAAGAGAATGCAAGAGGGATGTTTGAATACCATTGTTATGGGGCTGCCGGGAGGGTGATCGGTGGCGAGTATGTGCCAGGAGATGGGTAACTTGGGGATCCGCCACCGGATTCTTCGCGCGCTTTCCCTTCGCTAAATCCGGGACATTTGTCTGGGTGATCGTTACACCAGTTTTTGCACTCTGCTTCTGTCCTGCAACCGGAGGGACTCATGTAGCTTCCTTCTTGGGTTGCCCTGGTGTAGCCCTGGAAGCCTGGACACTCGTCGGGGTGCTCCTGGCAGTATGTTTTACACGACTCCTCGCTGTCGCAGCCCTGCCTGCCGGCAGGCAGGCGCTCGCTGCCGAACCGTTGGGTACCGTACGTCGGGGAGGGCCGCTCTTCCTGCTCTTTGTCAAACCCGTGCTTTTTGGCAAACGCCATGCAGCGCTCCGGGTTTTGTTCGCACGTAGACTTGCACGTCTCCATGGACGTGCAGCCCAGTTCGGATTGGGCTTTCTGCATGAGTTGCATTTTTTCTTCGGCGGAATACCGCCCGCGCGACTCCGGCGGTTCCTGGTAGACGCCGTGCTTCCTGGCAAACGATTCGCAGCGGCTCTGGTCAGTTTGGCAAATCTGGCTGCATGACTCCATGGAAGTGCAACCTAGTTCCGTTTTGGCTTTTTGGAGGAGTTCGTCTTTTGTTTCTTTCTGTAATCCTTTTTTCTTGGCAAAGTCCATGCACACCTGTTGATTGGCGGGTTGCTCGCAGAAGTCGCGGCATTCTTGCGGCCCGGCGCAATTGCCTAAATCTGCGATGGGGAAGGTGATGTTGTACTGTTTGGCTTTCTCCTCCATCATTCGCTTCTCTTCTTCATTCATCGTCGTGACACCCAGGACATCGTTGCCTACTTTATACTTCCCGTAACTCCAGCAGGCGGCTTTATTTTGGGGAATCTCGCAGTAGAGGGAGCACTCCTTGGCATCGCGGCAGTAGCCAAGCTCCGGAATCGGGTAGACAAGCCTCGTCTGCGCGGATATTTTTCCGGCAAATACCGACGCGGAAAAAAGTATCAAGACGAATAATGTTTTGAGAAACAGTTTCATCGTAGCGCTTCAAACGGATTCTGGTACTCCTGGGATCCTGCTGGTGTTGATGAGAACGGGTTTTGGTACCCCTGCGTGGGTTGGGCAAACGGATTGACGGGAGTCGGGGTGGGGGCGTTGGTCAGGCCGAAGGATGTCGTGGGTTTATCGTCAAACGGGTTTTGGAAGCCAGGGAGCGGAGCAGTTGCGGAGGTTTCAGTGGAGGGCTGGCGCACCGAGAGGTAGTAATTGTAGCCGAAGTACCCGAGTACTCCGACGACAGCCAGGGACAGGAGGGCAATGATGAACTTCATAGACCTACTCTTAGTGTGGTATCAAACAGTAGGTAATGTCAATAGGTTACCATTTCGGCCGGAGGAGGTAGCGTTTGGTACGGGCGCCGCCGGATTTGAGGGTGGCCGTGACCACCAATGTTGCATTCTTGATATTGTAATGCGGCGTGCAGACACCCTTGCTGCAGGTGCCAAAGTACAGGTCGCGGCTGTCCGTTGTCCCGCTTGGTGTGATGCTCCCTCCCACACCCTGCGACTGGCCGCTGCCGGTGTAGTTGAGGAGGTAGGAGATCTTGCTGACTTTGTCCAGATTAACGAAGGAAACCACGACGCTTCTTGAAGCAGTGGACAGCTTGGCTGAAGAGAAGGTAACGCCGGCGACGACTTTTTTGGAAGCGGCCGGCACACTTTTTTGTACCCGGGGTTTAGCCGCATGAACTGGCGGCGAAACAGAAAGCGTTACTACCAAAAAGAGAAAAACGAAAAGGACGCGTCTACCATGGATCATAAAAGTAGTATATCATAGGTGTGTGATGAAGAAGTTTGGTCTTCCCATTCTCGTCGGCCTTCTCATCGGCGGCATTGCAAGCGCCGGGTATCTCTGGTGGGTACGAAACAAGCCGGCACCGGTCGAGCAATCAGCGGCGCCGACCCCGGCACCAGTGCAGCTTTTGACGTGGACTGACCCTAACGGCTTTACCTTCCAGTATCCCGAGGGACTTAATGTCAACAGGCACGATGAGGACAAGGAAAACTACGCGCACATCGAGTTTACTCATCCTGATCACCCCGGAAAAATTATTATTTGGGGAAAGGATCCGGCTCGCGGAGTGACGGACACGGCGAGCTGGTTGAAAAACGAAAAACGCTTTACCGGCGCAAGCGTCTTGGATACGCAACTCGGCGGCCAGAAGGCCGCGAAAGTCATGGTAGAGGGCGTCACGCGGATGTTGGTCGTGGGTACCATCTACGACAGCATCATCTGGTCGGTGGAAGCGACCCTTGACGACGCGCAGTTTTGGACCGGCGTCCACGCGACCATTGTAGACTCATTCGCCTTCGTGCCGGTCAAGGAGCCAGGGACCGCTGCGAGCTCCGATCCCGCGCCGATTGTTGAGGATGTTGCGGTGGATGAGGAGGAAGTGGTGGAATAAAGGTAAATGTGCTATACTCGCTTTTGTCCTGGGAACAAAGTGTGTGACCCTCGTCTTAAGATTTCTCTTTAGGCGTGTTCGTGTCCCCTTCAAGACCTAAGGAGAAAGGAAATCCAAATACTATGGCAACCAATTTGTTTGTCGGGAATCTTCCCTACAGCATGGATAGTGACGGCCTTGGGCAGTTGTTTGCACAAGCCGGTACTGTTACGTCCGCCAAAGTGATCTCGGATAAGTATTCCGGCCGGTCACGAGGCTTCGGGTTTGTCGAAATGGCAAGCGACGAAGAGACGAAGAAAGCTATTGAAATGCTCAATGGCAAAGACGTCGAGGGACGAGCGCTGGTCGTCAACGAGGCGAGACCTCGTGAGGAAAGACCGCGAAACTAATAGAAAAGGATTCGCAAAAACAACCCCGCCATCGGCGGGGTTGTTTGCGTCTGGGTAGGGGTTTTGGTACGATACGCCTCGTATGTTTCAGAGTCCTACCTATGGGAGCCTCGAGCTTCCCCAGATACGCGAGCGCATCCTCACGTTTCTTTCCGAAGAGCCCGAACACAAATATCAGCTGGTGGTCGGCACCGATTCACAACCGAACAACGGCGCGGGAGTGGATTTCGTGACGACGATTGTCGTCCACCGTAAAGGCCACGGCGGCATTTATTTTTGGAAGCGGGTCGTCAATAAAAAACACTATGTCTTACGCCAGCGGATGTATGATGAGGCGACGATGTCTTTGGAGATGGCGGAGACCGTGCTTGCGCTCCTTCATAAAGACGGTATCACCAAGTACGACGTGGAGATCCATGTGGACATCGGCCAGTTCGGGGAGACCCGCGAGATGATCGCGGAAATCGTGGGCATGATCCGCGGATCCGGCTACGCCGTCAAAATCAAGCCGGATGCCTACGCGGCAAGCAAAGTAGCGGACAGATACACCTAGAAGTGTGCTATAATAGCTATAAGCCATACATGAAAAAAATTTCTTACGATCAGTTGCAAAAAAAATATTCCGGGCAGTTAGTTGCCTTAAATAAAGTGCAAAATAAAGTTGTGGCCGTTGGTAAAAAAATTGACGACGTTTTTAAGAAACTGCAAAGGAAAAAATTGAAACCCGCTGATACTATTCTTGTGGGGCCTATTCAGAAAGCCGGGTCTATTAATGTTTATATTTCCTTATCAAACAAAACGCATTGACGAGGGGAAAATTTTCGTCCCCGTAGTCACCGTAGAGCTAGAAACGATAAAGGGCTTTTGGCCATTTGAGATGCTTTTGGATTCTGGAGCTGACGTCACTACTTTTCCTTTGACGCCACTCGCTTCATATTTTCCCAACTTCAAAAAAGATCCCAAAAACAAAATAGTAATCGGCGGAGTTGAAGGAAGAGGAGTTTTTGCCTATCCACACAGCGTTCATACGAAATTAGGAAATAAGTATTTTTTATTGCGCTGCTATTTTATTGAAAGCAACGTTGATCCACTTCTGGGTCGCCTTGATTTTTGGAATCTTTTCTCCGTCAGTTTCGACAATCAAAAAGGACGGACTGAAATTATCCCGACCGTGCCGCCCGGCCAACAAGGTGTTGAGCGATGACCTCGGGTGTTTGTTTCCCAAACTGCGTGAGAAGTATCATGGCGGCAAAGAACATTGCTTCGTGTCTAGTTTGCGGTGCCCATTGTTAGAACGGAAAACGAACCAAAACCGTAGCAGCGACGTCCTTTAATATCGCTTGTTTTTGGTTTCCCCGCGAGGATTTCGCAAAACCCAGCTGCCACTTTTCCAACAAGCGAGGGTTTCTCATGAATGGCATTGTGTCCCGGTAGAAGGACCATTTTTGAAGTCACGGTGCGTGCAAGTTTATTGACTGACATTGCGTAATCTTGCAGGTTTGATTCCGGTAGATTCGCATACAACGGTCCCGAGTAGATGGTGTCTCCGGTGACGAGGATATCGAAGGGGTCGACCTTATAGCAGGCTGAACCAGGGGTGTGTCCAGGTGTATGAATGCACGTAACAGTTATGGTATCAAACGATACTGTTTCTCCATCATGAATTTTATGATACTGCCGTATGCCTGGTGCCGTAAACGACCGCGGGGTAAATGGTTTATCAAAGAGGTTGGGGTCAACAAGTTCCTCGATGGTATTCGATGAAAACCCGCTCGAGAGGAGATCCGTTTCAAAGGGGTGATTAAAGAGATAAATCTCTTCAAATTTATGAACACTGCCGATGTGATCCCAATGGCCATGTGTGAGGAAAACCGTAACTGGTAGCGGAGTGACCGTTGCCACCATAGCGAGAAGATCAGCATAGCCCATACCACTATCAAAAAGGATTGCGTGTCGTTTTCCAACAACTAGATATGACACAACTTTTTCCCAATGGGAGAACTCCGCAAGCGCAAAGACGCGCGGATGAACCTGACCCACTGTAAACCATGATTTCTTTTTCATACCTCCTTTCTGAAGGTCCGGGGCGCCTGCCTACCTGCAGTACCGTGCCCCGTTGCCTTCATCATTTACGGAAGTGGCAATGCGCCCCAGATGTTACTTTCCTGATACGTCGCCTTTCCCATCTGACCATCAATTATCCATGCTCCAACTTCACCACATTCCCAAGTTCCAGGCTTGACTTCATTCCAAGATGATGGTTTATAGACATGCTGGTAGTGAACAAGTTCAGGACTAGTTACAATGACAGTCATTGCTTTTGGGTCGACCGCAAGCATCTGCATGCCTTTCCACCAGAGGCTTCTAAGCCATGGATCAACAGGTTTTGTGCTGTTTGGCTGTGTCGTCATGCAATAATGCTCAAAATCCAATTCATGCCCTGACTCTTTTTTTGCCTCTCCAAACCCACTTGGACGGAATGATCCGATCAGATGATCAACCGTTAGCGATTTGGCAACAATCACTGCCGCGTCGATCATTTTGCTTGGAAGTTGTAACCCTTTATATGCTGGTGATACGTTCATCGACAGCAATACTAAGGTATTTCCTGTAGGCTTATACGTTGTGCTGTAATCAGTTGGATCGCCAGCGACCTCATCCCAGGTTGGCAAATGACTGATATTTCCATTCCAATCAATTTGATTTAGCGATAAACTGGCAGCATACTTTCCGAATCCATCCGTCATAATTAATTGTCCTTGTGGAAATACGTTTGCTCTTGCCGCAAGCGTTTTAGCGCTGGCTTCAAGCCATGGGGCCCAGTTTGGGTGCTCGAGGACATCATAAATTTCTTGTGCATCTCCAGGGCTCCACGGGCGAATAGTCATGCCATTAAGGAGTTCAGCAAGTTCTGCTTGTATTTGTAAGCTCGTTTTGGTAAATCTTTCATAGAGTTCACCTCCTTTCAGAACCAACAAAAAATCCGCCGGTTCAGAATCTTCCGCCGGTTGGCGAAAAACCCTGAAGCGACGGACTTTGCCCGTGGTGCCACGCTTCTTTCAAAACGCTACAAAAAGCCTTCCGTATCAGCCCCTCGACTTCGCTCGGGACTTTGCCTTGACGGAAGAGCGCGTTTCGCTCATTAATTGGAATCTACTTTCCCTTCGACTCGCTCACGCTCGCTCAGGGCAAGCCTAAAAGATTTCTTCGATTCCTGGCCAGGTACCATTCGATACCTGGGGAGGTATTGTATAGTACCTCCCTCGGGAGCTCGATGGGGTTGGAGCGCTTCGCTTAATAACCCCAATTCTCCTTCAACGCCTATGAAATTGTAAAAGGAGTATAGCATAGAGGCTTGTCAGATGCAAGTGGCTGTACTATGATGGGTGCGATAGAATACATGAGGAAGGAATTAGATTGCCCGCCTACGCTTCCTTTGCGACTGTTCAGTACTAGTCGTACACGTCGCAAAGAGCGCGTGACTCGCCTCGCTGAAGCTATGGCGAAGCGGGTCGGCGGGCGAGGGAGGTGATAACAAATGAACAGCAAAGTA
>JACQHE010000031.1 GCA_016199185.1 Candidatus Gottesmanbacteria bacterium | reverse complement strand
GCTCCAATTCACGTAGGCGGGGCGGCGCCTTTCCGCCAGAGGCGGATAAACTCCAAGCGTAGGTCGGGAGTTCGATCCTCCCAGACGGCTCTTGTATGCTCTATTCACGACTTCGCCGGCACGAAGAACGGAAGCAACGGCAGCGCCTAATGCTCGCCCTCGGCGGCATGCTAACACTTATTGTCTTTCTCTTTGTCTTCGGCCTCAAAATCCTCGTCGGTTTCAGTCTTCTCGTTGACCGCATCCGCGGAAACGTCCCGCAGCAATCACAAAATCAGGAGCTCATCCTACCTCCCATCCTTGATCCTTTACCGGAAGCCACAAACAGCGCCAGCATCGCTATTACCGGCAAAGGCGATCCCGGAGTCAAAGTCGTTCTTTATATCGATGAAGAAGAATCCACGACGCTTCCAGTCAAGGATGACGGAACATTCTCTTTCACGAAGAAGCTTCCTGAAGGGAATCATACCGTGAGTGCCAAGGCAAAAAATGACAAAGATTCTCTAAGCGACCTTTCCAATGTTGTGAGAATAAACATCATGCGAACAAAGCCAGAACTTACTGTCACGAGCCCCCAGGAAGGCGCGCGAATCGTAGGAGAGAGTAATACGGTTACGGTGAAAGGGAAAACTTCTCCGGATAACGCGGTCACGGTCAATGACCGGCTTGCCGTCGTATCAAACGACGGATCGTTTAGCTATTCGTACTCTTTGTCCGAAGGAGAAAATACCATCCGTATCGTAGCAACCGACCCCGCCGGCAATCAGGAGAGCGCCGAACGCCGCGCCACCTATTCCAAATAATATTTTTCTGCTACCCCCACCAACACCCACATCCAAATCATCACCCACGGATAAAACAAGCTGTTAACAAACAAGCTATGGATGAGAAGTGCCGCAAACGTTGCATAAAACATCACTCGAAACGGTGTATTCCGGGAGCGTCGTACTAATTTTACTTGTTCCCAAATAAGCCATAGGTAACTCGCAAATCCAACAATACCGGTCGTAACACCCACATACAAAAGGCTACTGTCAATCCCTGTCACGCCAAAACCGTAACCAAACACCGGCCGCTTTTCGATACGCGCGATTGTTTGGCTCCAATTTTGTATCCGCGAGGCGGTTGAATCATACCGATCCAGAGACAGCGTATCCCCCCCGGCTTTCGGTAGATAAACAATTGCAAGAAGGAAAAAAAGAAATAGAAACAATCCCTTTTTCCATCGCTTCAAAGAAACAATAGCCACGCCTACTCCGACAAGAAGTGCCAGATAGCTACTGCGCGAATAGGTCAAAAGAAGTGCCACGCCAACCGCACCCATCTGCCATCGAACCCTCCTGAACAAATAGAGAAGCAAAAACAATGTCAGCACAAGGAGTATCCCAACGTAGTTAGGGTCAAGAAGGGTCGCAAAAACGCGGTAGTAATGCGGATCCCATCCCAGATACCAAAGGTTCCGTAAATCCGGATACCACACAAACTGCACGAGTCCAACCGCGCCCAGAGCCACACCGAAACGAGCCAGCCACCAGAGCCAAAACCTGACAGACAGCGGACTGACCAGTACAACTGCGTAAAGAAACGCGTACGCAACCCAACGCACAAGATACAAGAACCCTGTTGAAAAATTACTACCGAGCGACAAAACTCCCGCGAGGGTAAACAGCGTAATCGGAAGGAATAATCTGAACGTAGGCAATTTCCTGATCAACCCGTGCCGCGCCACTGAGACCAAAACGAGCGCCGAAAGGACGATGTCCTGGACGTAGAGTCTGACACCGTCGCCAAGCGGTATGCCACCGAGCTGTCCCAAAAGCAGACTAAACCACAATACGATCAAGAGAATCGCCATAAAAACCAAAGTTTGGCACGTACGAGAAAAGAATGAAAGCTCATCATCAGGGCTACTACCAATCCCGCAGTACCATCCAAGAACCCGAAACGCAATACGTAGTTGACAAAAAACTTTGCTGCAGGCTTAACCGCGATTGTCCAGATAGGCTCCCGGATGTCTCGTGTGTGGAGGTAATGTGCGTATAACGTAGAATAGCGGTTCACGTCCTCAAGAAATTGTGCGACGTTTTGATGTGGGTAGTGGAGAAGGGGATGAACGAGTTCTCCAACTGGTCCATCAATGTGCCACGTTTCATGCACCGGCTGCTCCCATAAACCCGCATTTTTTCTTGCCAATCGCAATAATTTCGCACTCCCCGTCTCCCCGTGCTTGAGCCACGTTCCTCCCCAATAGTCTTTTCTTTTGACGAAATAACCGTTTTTATCAAAGGGAAGCGCCTGAATTTCATACGCCAATTCACCGAGTACGACTTCATCCGAGTCTACGAAAAATACCCACTCCCCTTTTGCTTTTGCAAGGCCGAAGTTTCGCTGCGCGGCGAAATCGTCCCGTAAGGGTCGAGACCATACGCTCGCTCCGAGTTTCTTCGCCAAAGCCACCGTACCATCAATTGACCGATCATCAACGACAACAATTTCATCGCACCACTCGACGCTCTTGAGACACCGGGGAAGTATCGCTTCGTCATTGTGCGTGAGAATCACTGCGGAAACCATTTGCTATAATTCTACCACGCCATGAAAATCACATCTGCTATTCTCCTCATAGCCATTCTCTATCTGCTGATATTTTTTGGCCATGCGGTATATCTTAAAAGAACAGTCTACGGCGACGGGGTCTTTTATTTTTCCTGGGTTCGTTCGATTATCGTCGATGGCGATATCAACTTCGCCAACGAATATGCCCATTTCGGCGTTTATGCGCCGGGCAACAAACACCCCATCGGTGCACCCCTCTTTTGGCTTCCCTGGTACGCGCAGGCCCATGCGATCATCCAGGGAAATGGGTATGATCTCCCTTATCAACTGCTTACCGGCTTTATCTCCGTCCTTGCAACCCTGTCAGGGCTGACCCTCCTCTACCGACAGTTACGAAAGGCATTCTCACAAACCGCGAGCATGCTTGCTATCCTAAGTATCGCTGGTGCCACTAACCTCTTCTTCTACGGCGCGGTTGATCCGGTCAATAGTCACGCCATTTCATTCTTCGCAGCTACCGTATTCCTTTCATTTTTGTTCTCTAAAAACGTATCGCCATTCCTGACCGGTTGCGCGCTTGGTTTTTGCGCCCTGGTCCGGCCGCAGGACGCAGTACTTGGTTTACTTGCATTTCCAAAATATTCCAAAGCATTTTTTCTTGGGCTCATTGTCACGTTCTTTCCACAACTTCTTGCTTGGCAGGCACTCTATGGTGCACTGTGGACTAATCCGTATCTTACGATGGGCGAATCGTTCTCCTGGTGGTCGCCTCACTTCTTTGACGTGCTTTTCTCCCCTACCAACGGACTTTTTCTGTGGACGCCGATCACCCTTCTTGCCACAGGAGGTTTTCTATTTTGGAAAGACAAGCGCCGTGTGTGGTTCTTCGCGCTATTTGCACTGGAAGTGGCAATCGTCGGATCCTGGAGCATCTGGTGGCAGGGAGCTTCTTACTCCGGCCGTATGCTGGTCTCCACACTTCCTGTTTTGGCGTTTGGCCTGGCGGCACTGTATACCAAACTAAAAAACGTTGGTCTTCAATGGAAGTCGATGCTCCTTGCTATCATCGGATCTTTAACGTTTCTCAACGTCCTATTTATTGTACGGTTTCTTCTGCGGACGTGATAGGAATTGCCCACGAATCCTCATACACGGCAATCACGCCGTCGCTTTCAAGCAACCGAAAGCGTGTCGTATCGCCGAGCAATGGATTGTGCGGCCTGGTGATAATGTAGCGCACACCCAACTTCGGCAGGAGCGGATGGATAATCGAGGGAATCACGACCCCCGTCGGATCATAACGCTCCGGCTCTCCGAATCGCCGTTGGTACGACGCAGGTACCATGGAGGCGTACCCGTCCACCGCAGCGACACCGTACAGCATACCGGTGGTAGGCCGTAAAATTTTAAACTGCCATGCGCTCTCGCCCGGATCGTTAAACTGGCCGAAAGGCACTTTATCCGGATACGGATAGATTGCCGGATCGGTGTAATAGCGGTATTGACCGGACAATTTCCACGATGCAACGCGTTCCTGTGTGCTTTTTTGCCAGCTTACAACAGTCGCCTCGGGCAGGGTCGTTACGTTCGTTTGCCCATAGACATAAAGATCGGCAAATAAAACGCCGAGTACCATAATTTTTGCAAGTCTCTCTCGCACCATTCCTACCCCTATTCCCCCTAGTATCCCGATAGCCCCGATAAACGCCAGATTATAGACGAGTTCTTGCATGAAACCGGAAGGATATGCTTTGGAAGTAACGTGCGAAACCATCGTTTCAACAATGTTAGCGTTGAGTATGCGCATGATCCCGGCTACCATCAAAAAAATAATGCCTATGACGAGTAGATATCGTATTGACCGAGGCTTTTTGAGAAGCGATTCCACTGCGACCATTGCCGCTCCCGCAATCCCAAATCCCCACAGAAACAGCGTCTGCACCGGCTCGCGGAACCACGCAATACCCGGCACTATATGATACGCAAGCCAATAGACCGGTGTGTATTTCCCCATCGCCATAAGGAGCCAAACAACGGCAATCGTAAGGAAAAATCTTCCGATCTTCGTTGTCCACGCAAGCGGCGCCAGAAGGAGCGGCAGGAACCCCACATATCCGTGGATCGTCCCCGCCTGTATCCACGCGGTGCCGCCGGAGAGATTCCCAACGATCCCCGGCAGGATAAGACGGATAAGCGAAAGCGGCTTTACCGAATCCGTGGTGACGAAGGTAAAATCCGCGCCCGCCCGGGTTGAGGATAAGGCAAACGTCAAAAACGGTACCAACTGGAGTGCCGATACCATCAGTACGAGCCCGCCCGCTTTGGCCAAAGGCCACAGACGCCTCCATGAATACAGAGCAAGAAGCAACCACGTATAGTAGGTAAACTGCGGGTGTCCCGAAAAAAATTGAAACGCAGCCACCAACACAAACATGACAAGGTCTTGCCCTGTCATCGATTTGAGATACCGGATCCAGGCCGCCATCACCCACGGCACGAGGACGGCAACCTGCAGAATCGGGATATTGTTGGCGTAGACAACGAGCGACCCGCTAAAGCCAAACACAACGGCACCAACCAATGACGCAAACCTACCTAATTTTAGTGTTCTCCCAAGAAAATACATTCCCGTGCTTCCCGCCAAAAAGAGTATAAGAATTCCCACGGTCAACGCGCGAAACGGAGGAAACACGAGGTAGAGGAGGTTGAACGGATGAAGGACAGCGAGATTTATATCTGCAAAAAACGGCGTACCGGAAAATATATAGGGATTCCACAGGGGGAACCTTCCGGCTTTGAGCTCCTCTGCCAAAAATACTTTGGAGGGGATATTGACGAGCAGATTATCGCAGCAATACCACACCTCCCCGCCTACTATCTGCCGCCAAAAAAAGACGAGCCAGAAGACGATAAGAATAGTGATAGGCACGTATCGCTTCATAAGAGAGTGTTGTCATTCCGGCCTTGAGCCGGAATAGTGATGGCTTCAAAATACCAAAAATACATCGGCCACTACATTCTGGATATTTTCTTTTCGATACGCTTCCTCCTTATTGTACCCGCAGGCATACCAGTTTGACACGCTGATCATCGTTACCGTCTCATTCTTGGCCGGATCCACGGGAAACGTACGAAACGCGCAGATATCTTCAAAACGCCACATGTTCTCGTTTAGCCTCCCGAAATACGAGAACCGCAGTTTCCCGAATCCATTTTGTTTGGCATACCGAATGGCGTCCGGAAACGCCTGTCCCCAATCCAGATTGCTGTCAGCCAAAATTTCATACCGCCGGTCCCGCGGACCAGCAAGCTCGTTCGCGTAGGAAATAAAATGCGGATACTGCCAGATCGTACCGACAATCTGCCACAG
>JACQHE010000030.1 GCA_016199185.1 Candidatus Gottesmanbacteria bacterium | reverse complement strand
TACGAGCCGCTCTATACCTACTTGCCCATCGGTGATAAAAAAGCCTACTACGTGGGCGCGGGAGACTTCGTGTCGCTTGAGGAAGGGACGGGGCTCGTCCATACCGCAGCCATCTACGGAGAGGATGATTACCAGTTTGCCCAAAAACTTGATCTTCCGACTGTCCCGATGCTGGACGAGCAGGGGAGATATCTTGATTTCGTCGAGCCGCTCAAGGGAATATTTTTCAAAAAAGCCGAAGAGTGGATCGTGGCTGATCTCATCGACCGGGACCTGCTTCTTCGGGCGGAAAAGTCCGTCCACTCCTACCCCTTCTGTTACCGGTGTGAGACGCCGCTCTACTACACGGCCGTGCCTGCGTGGTTTATCAATATCCAAAAGATGAAAACGGATTTGGTCAAGCAAAACGAGAATATCAACTGGTACCCCGGGCACCTTAAGAAGGGGCGCTTTGGGAAGGGGCTCGCGACGGCGCCGGACTGGAACATCTCGCGTTCGAGATATTGGGGTACGCCATTACCTATATGGAAATGTCAAATGTCAAATGACAAATGTCAAATAAGAATTATTGGATCTATTGAAGAACTCAAGAAGTGGGCGGTGGACCCACAGAAAGTTGCGGGACTCACCGATATACATCGTGAGTTTTTAGATGATATTGAAGTCTGGGTGGATGATGCCAAGACGATTAAGGGCAAGCGTATCCCGGAGGTCTTCGACTGCTGGGTGGAGTCCGGCAGCATGCCCTACGCCGCCCTCCACTATCCCTTTGAACACAAAGATCTGTTTGAAAAGACCCATCCGGCGCAGTTTATCGTCGAGTACATTTCCCAGACGCGGGCGTGGTTTTACACGCTCCACGTCATGTCCGTTGCGCTGTTTGGCAAACACACATTTGAAAACGCCCTCACCCACGGCGTCATCCTAGCCCAGGACGGCTCCAAGATGAGCAAATCCAAGAAAAACTTTCCGGATCCGATGAAGCTCGCGGAAGCGTACGGCGTGGATGCGCTGCGGTTCTATCTCATGGGCGCCGTTGTGATGCGGGCAGAGAACCTAAACTTCTCCGAGTCGGGCGTCAAAGAGGTCTACCAAAACGTGATGACGAGATTCTGGAATGTGGTTGCGTTTTTTCTCCTGTATCGTGGACAGACGAGCGTACCGGCGGGTCCTCCAGCTGCCACGCATGTATTAGATCGCTGGCTTTTGGGACTAACCACGAAGCTCGTTGCCGACGTGACGCGAGGCTTGGATAGCTACGATACGGTGGCAGCCTGCCGGACAATTGCCGCGTTTATTGACGATCTTTCTACCTGGTATCTGCGCCGGAGCAGAACAAGGCTTCGGGACGATGCGACTGCCATGGGGCTCTTTGGCTGGGTGCTCAAAACCCTGGTCACCGTCATGGCTCCAGTGACACCATTTATCGCGGAACGGGCGTATCAGAATATCATGAATATGACGGACTGCGTGCACCATACGGCGTGGCCGGAAGAGAGTCAAGAGTCAAGAGTCAAGAGTCAAGAGTTGGAAGAGAAAATGCAGCTTGTGCGGGACGTCTGCGCTTTGGGACATGCCCAGCGCAAGGCAGCAGGCGTGGCGGTGCGGCAACCCATAAAACAATGTCAAATTTCAAATGTCAAATTTCAAATGGAAGAGGAATACATAATGCTCGTTCGCGAAGAATTGAACGTAAAAGATGTTGTCGTAAAAACAGGAGAGGGAGAGCTTGCCGTGATGCTTGATACGACGAGTTCGCCGGAACTTGAGGCGGAAGGGAAAATGAGGAAGCTTACCCGCGCCATCCAACTGACCCGCAAAGAAAAAGGATGTACAATAGACGAGCGCATCAGGATTGAGGCGCCCGAGGAGTATAAAGATCTACCGACGGAACTTCTCGCGCGCGTGAAGAAAGAAACGCTTGCGGATGAAATTGTATGGGGAAGCTCGCTAAAACTGTTGACTGGATCGACCTCGTCCTCCTCCTCGTAGTCGGGGCATTCGGTCTGTTTATCCTGCTTTCTATTGACCAGTCACTGTTCACCCAACAATTGGTGATCCTCGTCCTTGCGATACTGGCGGGAATAGCCGTTTCTATGGTGGATACGGCGATCGTCTTGTGGGCCGCGCCGCTTGGATACGTGGCATCGCTTGCGCTTTTGGCGACGTCGTACCTTGGGCCGGCGATCCGCGGCGCGACCCGATGGATCATCGTCGGGGGTATCCAGCTCCAGCCGTCTGAACTCGTCAAGCCTTTGCTTCTGCTGGCTTTCGCATGGGCGATGAAAGTATTTCCGCCGCGCACCATGAGGGGATTTTTGATCCAGTGTGCGCTGTTTTTGCCTCCGTTCTTATTGGTACTGCGGCAGCCGGATTTGGGAACGAGTATCGTCTACTCGGTGATGTGGCTTGCTATGCTCGTCGCGGCCGGGTTCCCGCTGCGCTACGTCATCACGGGACTTCTGGTCATCTTTCTCCTCCTGCCCGTCGGGTGGCGGGGACTTCGTGACTATCAGCGCTCAAGGATTGCGACCTTCCTCGATCCCGGCGTGGATCCTAAAGGCGCGGGATACAACGCCATACAGGCGATGATTGCCGTGGGCAGTGGGCAGTGGTTTGGACGGGGATTGGGCCGCGGCACGCAAAGTCATCTCCGGTTTCTGCCGGAGTATCACACGGATTTTATTTTTGCGACACTGGTCGAGGAGCTTGGGTTTGTGGGCGGGTTCATTCTGCTGGTTGCGTATGGCGCGCTCCTCTGGCGTATACTGCGGCCGCTGGTTGCCGGCGTCCTCGTATCTGTGGTGCCGTTTGTCTATAGCGCAGGGCTTCTGACCATGATGCTTACCCAAGTCGTCATCAATGCTGGCATGAATATGGGGCTCGTGCCCATCACGGGCATTACCCTCCCCTTGGTATCCTACGGCGGGAGTTCACTGCTCTCCCTTTCCGTTTCCTATGGCATCCTCTGGGCGCTGCGGCGTGGGGAACAGGACGGGGGGCGCGCCGTTGCAATGGGACTGTGAGGCTGGTAGAATACGGTTCATGTTTGCCGTTGTGCGTATCGGATCAATGCAATACAAAGTCAGTGTGGGAGATATCATTGACGTCGCCCGTATAAGCGGGGGCGCCGGGGAAACGATCATGGTGTCTGACGTATTACTGGTTGGCGATGGTGAAAAGACAAAGGTCGGCAAGCCCACGGTGAAAGGAGCAACCGTAGAAGCCAAGATTGAGGCGCAACATAAAGGTGAAAAAATAGACGTCCGGAGATTCAAATCCAAAGTCCGGGAGAGGAGACACGTCGGTTTCCGAGCACAGCTTACGAAGCTGCGCATTACTTCAATCCACGCATGAGCTCCTGGCTATTTATCTTTGGCCGGACACATGAGCTCTCGTTTTATGAACTGGCTGCCCTCATCCACGATCCCGTCACGACGATCACCCCGGGAGTTGGCCGGGTGGAAGACCCACAAGAAACAATAGATCCCGGAGTGCTTATCCGTGCGTTGGGCGGGACGGTCAAAATCGCCCGAGAGAAAGGGAAGATCGCTGTACTTACGGCCGAGGAAGTACTTCTGATTTTCAAAAACGAGGGCGAGTCGCTGACGTTTGGGATCAGCCTCTACGGGGAAGGACACCTGGATACCCGGCTTCTTGCTGGCGTCAAGGAGGGGTTGGAAAGGCGGGGTATACACGCGCGTTACGTCGCAGGGCATGAAGGTAATGCGCTTTCAAGCGTGGTGATCACAAAGCAACACGTCAAAGAACTCATTCTGGTAAGAGTCAAGGATGGGTATATCGTTGGCGAAACGGAAGCTGTGCAGGACTTTGAAGCGTGGAACGCGCGCGACTACGGCAGACCGTACGCTGATCCCAAAGCCGGGATGCTGCCGCCGAAAGTAGCACGGATGGCAATAAATCTTGCTTCCGCATCAACGCATTCACGCATCAACGCATCACGCATTCTGCTTGACCCCTTCTGCGGCATGGGGACAATTTTGGGAGAAGCACTCCTTACCGGATGGAGCGTGATTGGGAGCGATCAGTCAGAAGAAGCGGTTGAGAAAGCGAAAAAGAATATCGAATTTTTGCAAGGTACTTCCTTGCAAGATCGCAAGGAAGTACCTTATGGGCTTTTCGTCAGCGACGCGACACATATTTCTGAAAAAATCGCGCCGGAATCCATTGATGCGATCGTCACCGAACCATTCATGGGGCCAACCGTCGTTGAGACTGAAAACGTAAAAAATGTCATAAAAGGCTTAGAGAAATTATATATAGGGTGCTTGAGAGAATGGCATAAGATTTTGAAACCTAAGGGGCACATCGTGATTGCGTTGCCGGAATACGCTGTGGGGGGCAAAACATTTTTTGTGAAAACTATTATTGACAGGTGTGAAAACCTCGGGTATACTGTCACTCTAGGACCGTTGGAATATAGCAGACCACAGGCAGTGGTACGACGAAAATTTTTTGTATTATGGCGCACGTAAAAGCAGGCGGTACCGCAAAAGGCAATAAAGACAGCGTTTCCAAACGTTTGGGAGTGAAAATCTACGGCGGTCAGGCGGCCAAACCCGGCAATATCCTTGTCCGGCAAAAGGGCACCAAAGTGCATCCGGGCGACGGCGTCATGATGGGGAAGGATTTTAGCTTATTTTCTGTTGTTGCGGGTCTCGTTCGATTCCATACGAAATTAGGGAAACAATTCGTCTCTGTTCTGCCCCAAACGACTCATGGCTGATACGCAACAAGTGCTTCAGATGGACGTCGAAATGATCCAGCCCAATCCGCTGCAGCCCCGCGGGCTCATTCCTCCGGATTCACTTACTGATTTGGTCAACTCCATCAAAGAACACGGCATCATCGAGCCTCTGGTGGTTGCCAAAACCCCCGCCGGGTACCAAATCATCGCCGGTGAACGGCGCTGGAGGGCAAGTAAACTCGCGGGGCTGCCAACCGTTCCAGTTGTCATACGGGAGACGACGGCCAAGGGGATGCTGGAGATGGCCATTGTGGAAAACGTCCAGCGGGAGGACCTCAATCCCATCGAGCGGGCGCAGGCGTTTCAACGCCTGATCGAAGAGTTCGGGCTGCAGGTCGGGGAGATCGCCAAGCGGGTGGGTAAAAGCGAGTCGTATGTGAGTAACACCATGCGTCTGTTGGCTTTGCCGGATGCCATCAAAGACGGGCTCATCTCCGGGGCGATCAGTGAAGGCCACGCCCGGGCGATTGCAGGCTTGGGCGAAGTGAAGCTCATGGTGGATGCGTATAAGACGATTCTTGCCGAGAGCGCGTCGGTGCGCCGGGCAGAGGATTTAGCAAGGAGACTTAAAGCGCAATACAACAAAGCACCGCTGCATAAAATGGAGCGGATCCATAGTGACGAATTGGACAATATCGCCAAGGACCTCGCCCAATCCGTCAATGGCTTGGTAAAAATCACCCAGTCCAAGGTTGAAGCGCGGGTGGTGTTTGTCATCCGCGGGAGCCTCGAACAGACCAGCCAGTCCCTCAAGTTCATCCACGAACGGCTGATGGTGAAGAAAGACGCTGCCAATTAACCATTTGATACAATGCGGTCATGTCTTCTGCGGATTCTTCCGGGACGATAGAAATCAACGAGTACTTCTCTCGTGCGATTTTGGCAGTTGAGGCAGGAAAGAACGTGTTTGTGACCGGGAAAGCAGGGACGGGCAAATCGACGCTCCTCACTCACCTCCGAAATACTATCAACAATAACGCGGTGGTCCTCGCCCCCACCGGGGTCGCCGCGGTCAACGTCCGAGGTCAGACAATCCACTCCTTTTTTGGCTTTCGGCCGGATATCACGGTTGCAAAGGTAAAGAAGCACTTCAAGACTATCCGTTCCTCACACCTGTACAAGAAGCTCCAGACGGTCATTATTGATGAAATTTCCATGGTGCGCGCCGACCTGCTGGACTGCATGGATACGTTTCTCCGGATGCACGGGCCGCTGCGGAATACGCCGTTTGGCGGAGTGCAACTCGTTTTTTTCGGTGATCTCTACCAGTTACCTCCAGTCGTGGGTCGGGAAGAGCGGGAGATTTTTTCCACTCACTACCCGAGCCCCTACTTTTTTGACGCGTGGGGCTTCCGGGAGTTGCCCATCGAGCTTATTGAGCTGGAGAAAATATATCGTCAGAAGGACGAAGCGTTCATTCGAGTGCTTGCCGGCATCCGCAACCGATCCATTGATGACGAACTGCTCACGTTTCTCAACCGACGCCTGCAGCCGTCGTTTATCCCGTCGGATAGGACGCCATACGTTCACTTAGTGACGACTAATGCCAAGGCGAGTGAAATCAACGCTGTTCGTCTCAAAAGGCTTCCGGGAAAGCCATGCACGTTTCAGGGGCAGATACGGGGGAACTTTGACGCCCATGCGCTGCCGGCACCAATGGAGCTTGAGCTAAAGGTCGGCAGCCAGGTGATGCTCACCAATAACGACCGCGAAGGCCGGTGGGTAAACGGAACGGTGGGTGTGGTGCAGAGCATTGAAGAGGGTGATGACGGGCTGGTGGTGCTCGTCACCCTTGAAACCGGAGAAACCGTGGATGTATGGCCGTATGAATGGGAAATGTTTCGGTTTTCCTACAATCAGGCGTCTCTTCGCATAGAATCGCAGACGACGGGCTCGTACGTCCAGTATCCGATCATTCTCGCCTGGGCGCTTACGATCCACAAATCCCAGGGGAAGACCTTTGAACGGGTGATTGTGGACATGGACCGGGGTGCGTTTGCTCACGGGCAGACGTATGTGGCCCTTTCGCGGGCCACGTCGCTTGAGGGGCTCGTGCTCATTTGCCCCATCGAGAAGAAACATCTCCTTTTAGATTGGCGGATCGTCCGGTTTCTCACCCGTTTTCAGTACGAGCAGTCGGAGAAGGCGCTTTCATTGGCTGATAAAAAGAAACTCCTGCAGGAGGCGATAGACGGCAAGCGAAGCCTTGCGATAACTTATCTCAAGTCCAGCAACGAAAAATCCCGCCGCACCATCGTACCGGTGCGCATGGGAGACATGGACTACGAAGGGAGGCAGTTTTTCGGCGTCATCGCCCACGATGACCTGCGCGGGCAGGAGCGCGTCTTCCGTGTGGACCGGATACTGGAGATTGGACAGTAAGAGCGACAGGCGACTCACCTTTCATGATTTTTCATAATTCCGACCGACAAAATAATGCTCGAGCATTATTTTGTCGGATATGCGTGATATACTGGGAGACGGAAGGTTTTATCTTTTGTCTATGAAGAAGCAGTCCCAACTCCGTATCCGGAAACGAAAGCCAAAAGAACACCTTGATTCACTGCCGTTGCCCACTGATGAGAAGGTTATTACGTTGGCACGTATCATAGAAAAGAAAATTCGGAAGGAAGAGGTACGGGAGAAGTACGCGCCGGTCAAACACGTGCTTGCGCTTTTAGGGACCGGCGCGGTGCTCTCGCTTTCCCTGTTTGTTGCCCCCAGCGCTATCATGCTGGCTAAACCGTTTCTTGATGAGAAGTACCGTCGTGACGAAAGCGCCTGGAAGCGGTACAACCCCTATTACCTCAAACGCGCCATCCGGCGGTTACGCGAGCAGAAGCTCGTGACGGTAGAGGAGCGCGACGGCGAAGAAGTGGTGACCCTCACGAACAATGGGAAACGAAGGATCTTGCGGTATTCGCTGGAGGATTTGGAAATAGAAAAGCCCCGGGTGTGGGACGGGTATTGGCGATTAGTGATATACGACGTCAGTGTCCCGCGCCGTGCGCTGCGCGATATGTTCCGCGAGACCATTCGAGGTCTCGGGTTCTATCAACTGCAGGAAAGCGTGTGGATATATCCGTATCCCTGCGAAGAGCAAATCACCTTCCTGCGGGAGTTTTATGGGGTGGGGACAGAAGTTATCTATGTGGTAGCCAAGAAACTTGAGGATGACGAGCCGTACCGCACGTATTTTGGTCTTGTTTGAAACGACAAAATAATGCTCGAGCATTATTTTGTCGGAATGGCAGAAGGCCTTATTGGTAAAAGCGTGACTTTACGCGGGGCGTCAGACTGGGTAAAAGTGTGGTGGACCCGAGAGGACTCGAACCCCGCACCAGAACAAGTTCGGTGCAGGGCAGGCCTGGGACATTTTATTGTGGACGACGTTGGGATTGAACCAACGGCCTCTTCGACCTGCCCGCCGTACTTAGTGACCGCTGGTGGGCTTGAACCACCGACCTTCACGATGTCAACGTGACGCTCTACCAACTGAGCTAAGCGGTCATACTAAGGCAGGCGCGGTGTCAACGAAGCGCTCTACCACTGAGCTAGTCGTCCTCTATAGAATATTTTAATCTTCTGCGCAAATATCCCCTCCCAAAACCTGTCTTGAGCTGTTTCTCTCGTATTAAAGCATCTTTTTTTGATAAAGACGCTTCATAATATATCAAATATAAATCTCCCATCAATCTCGTTGTCCTCGACTTCCCAAACTTATGCTCTTTCACTCGACGTTGTAAATTGTCTGTATAACCTATGTAAAATCTATTGTATGTTCGACCATACAAAACATACACATAATACATAATTTACGTTTTACCCCGCCAACAGCTATGCAGTTAGGCGGGCCTACCCCGCCAACAGCTATGCAGTTAGGCGGGCCTACCCCGCCAACAGCTATGCAGTTAGGCGGGCCTACCCCGCCAACAGCTATGC
>JACQHE010000029.1 GCA_016199185.1 Candidatus Gottesmanbacteria bacterium | reverse complement strand
GCGCGGCTTACGGTTTCTCCCCGACTGATACCGGCTGCAACCGCGTTGAGTTTTGGTGGCGTCGTAAGAAGAATTACTTCTTCAATATGCTTTTCTTTTTTGCGGCTTTCCTCGCTTTTATGTTTGGAGAAGGTATACGTCCCAAGCATCACTCCTTCCACGACCGACTGACTGGTCAGGTCTTTCGGCAGCGCAACGGCCACGGTTTTTGCCGCCACCTCGAGGGCTCTACGGCCAATAGTCGCCCCGGCCGTCTGAACATCGGTAACGGTGCGCTCCTTCTCATCCCCAAGGCCCACCAGCAGGAGCCGCTTCGCTGCGACCTTTCCGTGTGTATGCATAAGAAGCGCGTTCCCCGTTTTTGCTTCAAAATCTTCCGCTACTGCCGCCTCCGCCAGCATCCCGCCCATCGCCCCATCCACCTTCTTGGCTTCTTCGGAAAGCATAAAGCCCGTACCGGCCTTGTCCTCCATAGCCTTGGCGAAGGAGGAAAAAACCACCAGCATATCTGCCTCAGTTTTCGTGACATCAGTCAGTTTAGTAAAAAATTTCATAGGAAATTTACAGAGCGGTAAAGCGGATTTCCAGTCTCGTATTGAGCGCCTCAGCAAGCTTTTTGAGAAAGGCGACGGAAGGATTGCCTCGGCCAGTCTCCAATCTTGAAATCACCGACTGTTTCGTGCCTACCTTCTCGGCTAATTCTTCCTGTGTCACGCTCTTTTTCATTCTTGCCTTGATCACAGCTTCTATAACAGCAAATTCGGGTTGCTGTTTGTCGTATTCTGCCTTAAAATGAGGGTTTTTCAAAGCCTCTTTTTTCCAAGTTGTGAAATCGAGATGATTCCGTTTCATAGCATATATGCTATATTAATTCTTTCAATTTGTCAAGAGCGGCTCGTAGTTCCTTATGCGGTGTTTTTTGACTTTTTTTCTGAAAAGCATGGAGTAAGTAATACTCGTTGTTCATCGTGGTATAGAAAATCCGTATGGCTATTTTTCCTGAAATCCGCAACTCATATAATTTATCTTTCAGCTTCTTTATGTAAGGTGGCTTAAGGTAAGGGCCGTAGGTTTCCAAAAATTCAATGGCGTGGGTAATTTTTGTACGCGTGGACATCTCCTGCTCCTCTATAAATTCTTTCACCGGATAATTTCCCCTTGCCGTCTGAAAAAACTTAACGTTCCAACTCATAGTGCTATTTATTGTAGCAGAATTGTCCCACCCATCGCGGTATCCACCTTCTTTGCCTCCTCGCTTGCGGCAAAAACCACCAGCATATCTGCCTCAGTTTTCGTCACATCCGTCACTTTCGCCTGAAATTTCATAGACTGACTGGTATACCACACCGATTATATCCCGTGAGCTATCCATTGTTCTAGCGGGCAAAACGTAAGGTCACCATCCTTTCTCACGGATTCCTCCCTGGTAAGCACGATGCCCCGATACGTCTCTTTCTGGCAATACTCCCGAAGCCACGCCACATCGCTATCGTGTACCCGCGGCTGGTACTTCACCTCGATTGCGGTTTTTCCCTGTTTTGACACGAAATCGATCTCTTTTTGCCGCACCCGCCAGGGACCGGCATCCGGATACGCCCGCGCGATGAGGGAAGCTACGTAGCACTCCGCCCATATGCCTTCTCCAACCGACTGCGGAGAAACGCTTAAGAAATTGACGCTTCCCGGATACAACTTGAGGAGCCTGCGAGATAGAGACCGGAAGCTGCCGGCAACGTTGGTCATCCGCCGGAGAAGAAGCGCATCCTCCAAAATACCAAGATACCGGTAAAGCGTTCCCTTTTTTATTCCAAGTTCCGCACCCAAACGCCCCAGGTCAATAATCTGTCCGGTGTTGGGGAGGATGGCCCAAAACAACCGTTCAAAATCTTCCCGGTGCCGCACTCCGGCAGTTTTGGGAACATCGACTTCGATCACTTTCCCAATCACCCAGTCGCGCAGGTACTCCTGCTTCCTGGCCTCCTCGTCAAGCTTGAGAAGTTCCGGAAACCCGCCGTAGCGCAGGTACTGCTCGAAGCGTCCTGCCGGATAAAGCGCGCGGTATTCAGCAAACGACAGCGCCGGGAGAACATCCACGAATATTCTGCCAGCCAAGCTTTCGCGGGCGCGGGTGTTAATGAACAGACTTGAAGATCCCGTCACGACGAACTTTATCTTGTCGCTGCCGTCCCAGTAGCGCTTGAGCATCCCCTGCCAGCCGGAGACGAGCTGTATTTCATCAAGAACAATGACGACCGGCGCGGCAGGGAGAACCGGCGACTCCCCGAGGATCGTTTTGAAGTACACTTCCAGCACGTCCTCGAGCATCTCTTTGTTCTCAAACACTGCCGGCTCGTCAAAAGAAAAGTACATGACCCGGCGCGGTTCCCCTCCGTGGTCAAGAAGCGCGGCAATCACCTGCTTGACAAGCGTTGACTTACCCACCCTGCGAAGCCCGACGATGCCGCTTATCTGCCGCAGGATCCCTACATCAGAAACAAGCTTGGGATAGGCATCCCGCTTGGGCAAGGTGTGCTCGGCAGGACGGTACGAAGGAGAACTCCACCAAAGATTTTGGCGCTCAAGAAGATCGATCGTTTTCATGATAGATTTTGAACGAAATGTTACGATTCGTTCAAAATCTTAGCATATTTCGAACCAATTGTCAAATTTTTTTGGTGCCGAGGGACGGGGTCGCCTCCCCTCCACGTCTATAATAGTTCAACAAACTCTTCAACAGAAATCTCCGCTTGACGCAGAATCGCCCGAAGTGTGCCGGTGCGTACCGGACGATTGTGGCCGGGAACAACGGTGCGCCTGCCATCGGGATGCCCAAATACGACATGACCGCCTTTGCCCGGCCGCCCGGCAAAACCCCTTTTAACGAGAATCTTCTCAACATCGCGGGGCTTCACCTGAGGAAGTTTGGGCATACATCTTAGGCAAACTGCAGATTCCCATGCACTTCGACTTGTGTCGTGGTGACCATGTCGCGTTCTGGCTTATCGACTGGGACAGCAAGATCATCATCAATGAGGCTTTGGACGTAGGCCTCGATTGCCCCTTTGACATTGAAGAGAGCTTCCTCAATAGTGTCTCCGTCATCGGCCACCCCGAGCGTCGGACAAACGGCAGTAAACCCCGGCTTACCCGTGCCGGTTTGGGTATCCGGCTCTACGATGACGCGATAGTTGAGGACTGTTGTCTGCATACGAGGCCTAGTATACCATACCCGAGTGCCGGGGGAGGGAGTCGAACCCTCATGGACTTTTCGTCCATACGATTTTGAGTCGTACGTGTAAACCATTCCACCACCCCGGCGCTGCTCGTATAGTATACCAGTTTTTTACTGTGGCAATGCGGCGGCGGGGGCGGGGGTCTCTTCGCGCTTGCGTTCTATTGAGTAAAAGCGGATTCGGTTGCCCACAAACATGAGGTCTATCTCGCTTAACGGGCCGTTCCTATGTTTGGCGATGCGTAGTTTCGTGGCAATTCTTTCCCCCCAGTTGGCCTGATCCTGTTCCTCTCGGTAGAGAAACATCACCACATCCGCATCCTGCTCGATAGAGCCGGACTCGCGAAGGTCAGATAGCTCCGGCACTTTACTGCCGCGCGCTTCTACCGCCCGCGAGAGTTGGGAACAAGCCAAAACTGGCAGTCGGAGCTCACGCGCGAGATTTTTGAGGCTCTGGGAAATGACGGAGACCTCCTGCACGCGGTTGTCAAACTTGCGGCCACTGTCGGCAAGCTGCAGGTAGTCAACGATGAGGAGCTTAACCCCGTGCTCTACCTGGAGCCTTCTGGCTTTGGTGCGCATCTCGAGGATATTCAAGCCCGGCGTGTCATCAATAAAAAACGGCGCTTCTGCTAGCTCCCCCATGGCCTCGGAGAGCCTGGTAAAGTCATCATCGGAAAGTTTGCCGGTTTTGAGCTTCCACGCGTCGATATCTGCTTGAGCCACAAGCAGGCGGTCAACGAGCTCCTCTTTGCTCATTTCCAAAGAAAACATCCCCACCGGCATCTTTTCCTTTACCGCGATATGCTGGGCAATGTTTAATACCATCGCGGTTTTGCCGGTCCCCGGACGGGCGGCGAGAATGAGAAGGTTAGAGTCCTGCATACCGGCGAGCCGGAAATCCAGTTCGCTAAACCCTGTGGGGACCCCGCGCAGCCCCCCGGCCCTTTTGTGCAGTTCATCCAACCGGTCAAATGATGCGGCAAGGGCATCTTTAATCGGAATAAAGTCCCGCCGCAGCGTCCCCTGGGAAATGGCAAATATTTCCTGTTCGGCCTTATCCAAGATTTCCCGGGCGCTCCCTTCATCTTTGAATGCAAGCTCGGTAACGCGGGCCGCGGTTTCTATAAGGCGACGTTTGGTAAAATGCTCCACAATGATCCGGGCATATTGCTCGGCGTGGGCGCTCGTTGGGACTATGTTAAGAAGTTCGCTCAAGTAAGAAGCACCGCCGACCGCTTTGAGATGACCGGATTTCTTCAGCTGCGCCGTGAGGGTAACCACGTCGATAGGCTCGTGGGCTTCGTAAAGCGCCAGCATCGCGGCGAAGATCATCCCATGCTGGTCGTTATAAAAGTGCGCGGGCCGCAAAAACTCCGCCACATCCACCATGGCGTCCTTATCGATGAGGATGGCGCCCAAGACCGACTGCTCGGCAATGTTGTCATGCGGAGGGACTTTGGGGTCGGCCATGTTATTGGAGTACCACTACCTGCATCTCTTCCGGCATCTTGTCTTTGCTGATCGTGAGTTTGGGCTGGGGGACAACGTCGGCTTTCCCCATCTCTTTGAGAAACGCCTCCACCACGGCAAGCGACCCGAACGCCTTCTGATCCAACCCGGCCGTCAGGTAGTGCATGGGGATGACGATACGCGGCTCGATTTCGCCCACGACTTTGGCCGCAGAAGCCGCGTCGATGGTATAGAAGCCACCGACGGGAATAAGGAGAATGTCCACGCCATCCAGGCTATCCACTTGAGCAGAAGAGAGTTCATGCCCCAAATCCCCCAGATGCACGACGGAAATGCCGTCTAGCTCGATCCGATAGATGGTATTCTTTCCGCGCTCGCTGCCGCCGGTATCGTCATGGTAGACGCCCACGCCCACGATCCCAACGCCTTTCACCTCGTACTCCCCCGG
>JACQHE010000027.1 GCA_016199185.1 Candidatus Gottesmanbacteria bacterium | reverse complement strand
TTAGACAAATAGTCAAGGCAAAGAAAACTCCCATCATCTATGCAGTAATACCCGACGACTTAAAGAGAGCTTTTGTTGCATTCTTAAATAGGGATAGGAAATTTGGCGACGAACATTTTTACAAAACTCATGCCGGATCAAGAAAAACCTTATTGTGGATAGTCACAGAATATCCAGACGTTGAGATAAATGTTATTGAAAGTTCATATACGTTTGATGAAAAACTGCAATTTTCTCACGTTCAATTTGACACAAAGGAGAGGACAATTGATTATCTAACTAGCAAACAGATGACTGAAAGTGATATCATTACTCTGTTAAAGGAGTAGTACGTATGAAGAAAATACCGCTAAAAACTGATCAAAACAACCCCGCTATTCTTGCTTATAAAAATGCAGTGGAAAAAGGAAAAAAGGATCAACATATTCTTCCCAGAAAGAATGGGTGGATTGTAAAAAACTTACTTTCTGATAGAACCAGTCAGATTTTTGATACACAACAAGAGGCTGCAAAATATGCTAAATCTCTTGCAAGCCAAGGGACTGCTGTATTTATTCATGATTTTGTCGGTCGTATACAGGAAAGAATAGATTATTAAGTGGGAAAAATCAGATTTACAGGGTAAGTTGTTGTGCGATGAGCGCGAGATATTCTTCGGTGGGATACGTGAGAGGTTCTCCTTTCGCTTTGGCGATCTGCTGATACGAACGGTAAAACGAGTAGGGTTCCCGGGTAATGAGGCGGAGCCAGGAAAACATAGAAAAAAGTGAATCCTGATAGTTAAACAGAAATGGGGTAACTGCGGCGATTTGAGGTTGATTCCAGACTGTTTGAGAAGCGATGGAGAGATACTCACTCACTTCATCAGGAGTGAGCCGTGAATGCGACCAGCCGGTTTCCGTAATAAAAACCGGAAGGTTCTTCTCGAAACCAAGATCACCAAGGAGGCGAAGTTCCCACTCAAACGTGCGGATCGTTCCTCTTCCGGAAGCGTAGGGCGAGCCGGAGAAACCGGGGTTGGGGTAGGAGTGCGATGTCCAGCCGTCAATTGCTTCGGCGAGGTTGGGTTGCCGGGCAAGCATCCATCGGAGAAACAATTCTTCGTCCATGGTCTCTTTGCCGTTTGGCGCGGAGGCATCCAGTCCGGCGGGTAGAATAAAGAAGTCAGTAGATTTCTCTTTGAGTGCCCTGGAAAAGGCCACAAGCGTATCAGCGTACTCGTTCGGGCTTATCTGCCCTCCCCATTCCTTGGCGTGATTGGGTTCGTTAAAGATGACCACGTAGCGGTTTTTGGTTGGCCACGGAAGCGCGTTAAGGAAACTTGCCCAGACATTTGCATCGGTCAGAGAGGGTTTGATCCATGCGCTCCCTTCCACACGGGTCGCCAGCCGTACGATAGGGATCAAGCGGTCGCGCTTCATCTTTGTGAAGATCGGCTGCCAGATGTCCGGATTGCGCTGGTTTTCGGGAATGACGAGGGTGACGTATCCCCAGCTGCCGCCGGAGGAATTGACGAGTTCTTTGACTTTGGGGATGTCGTTGGGATCCGCAACATGAATACCGTGCGTGTTATTCGGCACGCGGAGCGGATCGTAGACAGCCCCCACCGGCCGGGTCAGCAAGAGCGCGATGATAAACAGTATAAGCGTCATGTGGTGCATAGTATAGCGCATACGATATAATACGGATACCGCGGGCGTAGTTTAGTGGCAAAACGAGAGTTTTCCAAACTCTGGTCGGGAGTTCGATTCTCCTCGCCCGCTCAAAACTATAGGATAAAGGCTCCCATAGCTCAACGGATAGAGCATCTCGCTTCTAACGAGAAGGTTGCAGGTTCGATTCCTGCTGGGAGCGCTTAATTTCTAATCTTGACGCTATCCCCTATTGATATGCCGTAGGCATCAGAAAGTCCTGCGTTGATCTCCAGTACTTTATCAACTGATACCATTGGGTGGTACAATGGCAGCTGTTCAACCGGCTTGTCTGAGACGGGCACGTTTTTAGAAATATCCACGATCGTCCGGTCAGCAATCCAGATTATGTCGATCGGGAAGCGCATGGCACGCATCCAGAACGGGTAGCGCTCCTTGTGATCATACACAAACAGCATCCCGCGATCGTCACCAAGCGACTTCCGAAATCCCAGCCCCACTTCTTTTTCGTTCGGCGTCACGGCAACGTCAACCGTGAATGTGGCATCTCGGACCGTCACCGTCGTTACCAGAGGATGCCTCGTGTAGTACCAGAAGGAAAATGCGCCAGCGGAAAGAACACAAAAGACGACGATGAGTTTTTTCATCAGTCGGGGTGGTGAGACTTGAACTCACAACCTCATCGTCCCAAACGATGCGCGCTAGCCAATTGCGCCACACCCCGCACCCTTATTGTACCAGAATATTCGGTAGTCTTTCAGGTCGGCTGCCAGAGGTGGGTTGAGAGGTCAACGTTGCCGTCGATAAACGTGACACCTTCAAGCTCCAGTTTTCTTCGCTGCCCATTGGGTCCGCCGAAGGCGTAGCCGGGAGCGAGTCGGCCATCAGAGAAGACGACGCGGTGGCACGGTGTCCGCGATCCGTCCGGGTTGGCATGGAGCGCGTGCCCCACGCGACGCGCGTCCCTTGTGTCCAGGATATCGGCGATGAGTTTATACGTTGCCACCTTTCCTGGCGGGATGCGTCGAACCACTGCATACACACACTCAAAAAAGTTTTCTGCCATGTGCCGAGGGTGGGGGTCGAACCCACACGGAGTGTTTAGCTCCACGGGCTCTTAAGGCCCGCGTGTATACCTGTTTCACCACCTCGGCAGACATGATTATTGTACAATGTTTGCTCACAACGGCCAAATGTGGTACGAAGGATACGCATGAAGAAAAACAAGAAAAGGCGGCAGCGGCCCCGTACCATTGCCATCCTCTACCACGATCTGACAAAGGAGGACGAGAAGGAGTATCCGGACAGGGAGCACATCGTTGTGGACGCCGATACTCAGGAGACCGTCTTTTTTGTGCGAAAACTTCTCCTGCGCCACGGGTTCCGTGTCCAAATTATCCGCCTCACGGGAGCGTCGCTTTCCAATCTCAAAAAAATTCGTGCTGATTATGTCTTTAATCTCGTTGACAGCAGGAAACTGGAAGTTCGCATTGCCCGTATTCTGGATCGTTTGACGATTCCCCACTCGGGTTCCTCCGTGGACGCCATTCAAACGAGTAACAACAAACTGCACAGCAAGAAAATACTGCAAAAACAGCAGCTCCCGGTTCCAAAATTTTCCGTCATCCGACTTTCGGATCGTCTGCGACGAGGACTCCTTCCCAGTACATTTCCCATCATCGTCAAGCCCGCGTTTGAACACTGCTCCATAGGCATCACGAGCCGTTCGGTCGTTAGAACATATGAACAATTTAAGCGAGTCGTCATGATTCTCCGGAAAAAATATCGCCAGACGCTTCTTGCGGAGGAGTTTATTCCCGGCGAGGAATTGCAGGTGACGGTGTATGAAAACGGCGGCAAAACCACGGCGCTGCCGCCGGCGCAGATAACCTGGACGGGGAAGGCGCGCAATACCTGGAATATCTATGGATTTGACGAAAAGTGGGATAAGGGGTCGGCCATCTGGAACAGTTGCCAATTTATCGCACCGCCCAAAAACGTTCCGCCGCACCTCGTGACCCAGATGAAAAAGGAATCCATCCGTGCCTTTTACGCCATGCAGTTTCGCGACTATGCGCGTTTTGACCTCCGGTATAACCCCAAAGGCTGCCAATGGTATTTTTTGGAGGGAAACGCCAACGCAGGTATATCCCCCGGTGCCGGCGATGCCATGACCGCGTCGGTACGCGCCGCAGGCATGACGCTGGACGACTTCGTCCTGCAGATCGTCCGCAACTCCATCCACTAAACTCGCTCTTGGTGTATAATATCCGCACAGCCCAGATGGTGGAATTGGTAGACACGCTAGCTTCAGGAGCTAGTGGCGCTAAAACGCCTTGGAGGTTCGACTCCTCTTCTGGGCACAAAAACTGCTATAATTGTTGCCACGCCGGGATGCTGAAATTGGTATACAGGCACGCTTGAGGTGCGTGTGTCGAAAGACATGGAGGTTCAAGTCCTCTTCCCGGCACTTTGGGACGATTAGCTCAACGGCTAGAGCACTTCGTTTACGTCGAAGGGGTTGGAGGTTCGAATCCTCCATCGTCCACCCAGTTCCGACTTGTCGGGGCGGCGCGTAGCGCCGCCCATGGTTCGAGCGCGCTCCCGCGCGCTTTTTGGTGGGTCAGGCGGAGGTTCAATCCGAATGCTTTTTTCAAATACTCCTTTTTCTGTGTTAAGTCTTTGCCCCGTGCGACGGACGCGACGGTAGAAGCGTCCGAAATCCATGTTTTTAGAGGTTCAAGCCACACATTTTGCGATTGTTGCAGGGTTACAATACTTTCCTCCAGCGTCTGCTTTTTAACCATCAGTTCTTGCTTCTTTTTCCGATAAGTTTCCTTGTCGATATCTTGATCGAGGTATGAATCGAGCAGATGCTGGAGTTTCATTGATAGTTTTGATAGTTCTTGTTGTTTCCCTGCAACAATCGGAGCCACGGATTGGGCAGATTCCATTGCGTCTTTTTTCATTTGTTTTTTCATGTTCTCTGCCCAATCCGAAGGCAAAGAAACTGCTAATAATAGGCGGGAAAGCTGCTGGTCGAGTTCTTCTTCGCGGATAGGTATATCACGGCAGACAATGGTTTTCGACTTGCGAGTACAGTGGTAGTAGGTGTACACAACGTGGCGATTGGTGCCTTTGTAAAACTTTTCCTGAATTTCTGCCGTGATCATCATGCTACAAATCCCGCAGCGAAGAAGACCGGTGAAAGCCTTGGGAGTGGCGGTTTTTACTACAGTTTTCCCACGCGCTTTTAGAACCTCTTGCACCTTAGTAAACAGTTTCTTTGCAATGAGCGGCTCGTGTTTCCCTTCATGGATCTCGCCTCCGTAACGAAACAGGCCAATGTAGAAAGGGTTGGAGAGGAAAAACGTGATCCGATCTTTATGAAACTGATTGTTCTTTCTGGACACCAACCCTTTGCTTGCCAAAAAGTGCGCAATGTCTTCAAGACGAGAATGGCCTTTGGCGTATAATTGGAAAGCAGCTTTTAGGATGGGGCCTTTTTGAGGGTTAATAACAATCGTTTTAGTACGCACATCATTGAGATATCCCATGGGAGCCGGTGCCGGAAATATTCCATTGCGCACTTTTTGGCGGAGGCCTCGTTTCGTGTTTTCGGAGAGCGAGTCCACATAATACTTGCTTTGCCCAAAGGCGATTTGGAGCATAAATTTGCCTTGTGGCGACGGTTCAAACCAAAACGTGGGAAATTTCAATGCCTTGATCTTTTCAGTATCAACAAGATAGATGAGCTTCCCGCCGTCGACACTATTGCGCGCAAGTCTATCCGGGTGCCATGAAACGATGCCATTCGCTTCACCTTTTTCAATACGGTCGATCATCCCATTAAAAACAGGACGACCCGGAATCTTGGCAGACTGCTTTTCGACAAGCTCATCGATGATGGATATGTGCTCGCGAGCGGCATATTCCCGAAGCTCGATAAGTTGCGCCTCGATGGAGAGCACCTGCTTGTCCTCCACGTCGGTAGACTTGCGCGCATACAAAAAGAATGGTTGCGTGGGTGTAGTCATACATCAATGAAGGCCGCCCCGATTGCACACAAACCCATTCGGATCTGTATCGAGACGGCCATCAAAAAACCGAATGGTTAATTTGTGTGCAATATCACTATATACCCTAGCGTAAACGAATCAAGAGGATCAAAAATAGTCAAAACCACGCAACCTTCGTTTTGTATTTGGGCAAAGCTCCCGCTTTTAGCGGGAAACATGGATTTACCTTTGTGCTTTATCGCACGGGGCTTCCTTATTGTTTTTTGTTTTTCCCGAACCTTCGCCTGCCCCACCAAAAAGCGCGCGGGAGCGCGCTCGAACCATGGGCGGCGCTACGCGCCGCCCCGACAAGTCGGAACTGGGTGAGCATATATGACTATGCTCGAACTTATTTTATCAACAATACCTAAAAACCGAAAGTGGCGGCAAGAAAAAAGGGGTCAAAGGGGAAAAATGAATTGCCGCCACTCCACGCTGTGTTGTTAAAAAGGTAGCGTTCCGGCCTAACGGCCGTCGCGCAAAACCTATTGTAGTCTCGCTTCGCTCGACATTCGTTCCGTTCCAGCTCGCCCCGCTTCGCGGGGCTCGCAGGGCGCAACCCAAAGAAAGGGGAAAAGGAAAAGGTAGGATTAATAGTTTTGCTTGCCCCACCCTCCCGTGCGCGCAAAACAAAAAAACACTCCCGAAGAAAAATTCTCCTGATTCCGTAGCACCCGCCCACCCAAAACAAAGTTGAGGGCAGCACCCCCGCTTTGGCGAGAGGCCGCCCTAGGGGGCGGCTTGCCTACGTCTTTGCTTTCTACAATCTCTTTCACTCTCTTCCGCGCTACGCGATTTGTAATGGTGGTTTACCATCTCCTGCCGTCGCGGGGGTGTCCGCTTCCCCCTCCCGCGTAAGAACGCGGTTCTCCCCCTTCCGGTGCTGGCTGGTCGTACCGAACGAAGACGTCGGTACTCCGCCAGCACTCGGTGGGGGAGCCCCCGCCGCCAAAATTTGTATCCCAGTCCAGCGTCCGGCTGGCTTGCGCGCCCGCTTATGGTAGCGCTTCGCGCAAAGATTTTTTATAGCGCCCTGCGCAACTATCTCGGTTATCTTTGAGCCCCGCCTCGACGGCGGGGCTTCTTCAGCTCGTACTACCCGGGGCAAAAAGCGGCGGGGGGCGGATGAAGGCAAGAACCTATCGGCCAGAACCCACCGTTTTGGCCGATTCTCCGATGGGGTATACTGGTTTTATGCAGGACGATCCAAGCTCATCGCCAGCTTCAGACGCAAATCCAAGCCCAAGCTCCGAGCTTCAGAATCGGCCGGAACCGGTCGCCGAAACTCCAGTTTCAGCTTCAGAATCGGCCGGAAGCCAGCAAGAACCCGTACCACAGAATCAATCCTCAGTTCCGGCAGCTTCAGAACAGCCGCCAGCGTCAAACACGGAATCACCGGAAGCTCCAGCCGCGCCTGGGTCCGCTCAAACCCAGGAAACGCCATCAGAGGAACCAGTATCTGTGTCCACTTCACCTCAAGCCGAGCCTTCCGGCACTACTCCGCCTGCCCAGGAAGTGCTTCCAGAAACTGATCAGCAAAAAGAGGAAAGTCAACCCATGCAGGCTACTACAGAGCCCCAGAGCCAACCAGAGCCGGAAGCTCCCAAGCCTAAAAATCCTCCGATTTCTTCTCCTTCCTCTATTCCTTCTCTCCATTTTCCTTTTTACGGAAGCCAGCTGGTTACGTTTGATTTCGGTGCCCAACCATCAGATGAGAGAATCAAAAAGAAATACGAGGAGTGGGGCATCGTCGGACATAACGGCGTTGACTTTGGATTACAGGAAGGAACGGAAATTTTAGCGTGTGATGAGGGAATGGTCATACAAGCCGGAGACAATGGAGACCATGGAATATCCGTCGCCATCAAACATTCCTGGGGTACAAGTATCTATTCTCATCTGCAATCCTTCGGGGTTTTAGTAAACGATCAGGTCAAAAAAGCACAGGTTATCGGCTCATCCGGTCAAACGGGATTTACCACCGGTCCTCATCTGCATTTTGGGGTTCAACCAAACAATCCCGACACAACCAACGGCTATCTCGGTTACATCAATCCCGCCCCATATATTACGGAAACTACACCAATTCCCCAACCACCCCAATCTCCCGTATCACCCCCATCGCCCCAACCTACCGACTTGTCGCCCGACTTGTCGGTTTCTACTCCCATATCACCCCAATCTCCCGTATCTCCCCAATCACCCCAATCTCCTGACTCGTTAAGCGAAATGCCACCCCCTTCTTCTCCCCCTAATCCTCCTAATCCCTCCTATCCTCCTCTAGCTTCTCCTATTGCTAATCAGGAAGAAATACAAAAGCAGGCAGTCGCCATGTTTGATGCTCGTCTCAAAGAAAACTCGATCAAAGGGAATCAGGCAAAAAAAGCAAAACGCGATGAAGCCATCCAGAAAATTTTTAGGTTCGCCCAGGAGAGAAAGCGTGTTACGAACGAACAAATAAGAGATTTACTCCATGTCTCACAAAGCACTGCAACCGATTACTTATCACAGCTCGTCAGTAGTGGTATGCTGAAAACTGAAGGGAAAGGAAAAGCAACGGTCTATTTATTTTGAGAGGTTTACCCTGAGTCTTTTCGAAGGGAGGT
>JACQHE010000025.1 GCA_016199185.1 Candidatus Gottesmanbacteria bacterium | reverse complement strand
GTCAAGAAGATCTCATGTCCACCACAAGTATTTTTTGGAAATGAAAAAGGTGAAGCTAAAAAACCATCACAACAACACTGTTGAGGCTAAAACAAAAAGGAAAACTGGCGAAGTTGGGTTATTGAGCACGCGCTCCTCTGGGCCAAAGAACACGGAATCAAGGAAGTCATCGCCTTCTCCAGACCTTCCGGATTCAAAAAATTTCTATCAGGGATATAACTGTTTGCCGGTCTCATCGGTGATGAAGATGGCCATGACGGGGCAGCCCTTGGCTGCTTCCAGAAGCGTCTCGTCGGTTTCCTCTTCGACCGAGTCAAGAATAATCGCCTTGGCTTCATCGTCCAGCGCCCAGGCTTTGGGAGCAATGGCGACACAGGTAGCCGCCCCGATGCAGAGAGAGCGGTCTATCCGCATCGTAAGCGTACGGACTTTACGCTTCACTTTGGGGTCATTGTCGTCCATTATGGCTTTAAGGATACCATTGCCTTCTGCAGTACTTCAAGGGGTAATGTTGCGCATTTGACCCGCGAGGGCGTAAGCGACGTGCCGAGCATGTCCTCGATGTCCTTACGCGACAGCTTCTTCACTTGTACTTTGTTCATTCCCTTCACTTTTTCCGTCAGCATGGAAGCACTAGCCTGACTGATGGCGCAGCCTTCGCCGGAGAAGCGGATGTCCTCGATCCCAACTTTAAACTTAATTTCCATCACGATCCTATCGCCACAAGTTACGTTGCCTTCTTCCATAACTATATCCGGTTTTTTGAGATGGCCGAAATTACGGGGATGTTTATAGTGATCGAGTATTGCTTCCCGATAAATATCCATGTCATTGAAAGATTTTTTTGATCTTTTCTAGTCCAATTACCAACGCGTCAATATCTTGTCTGGTGGTATAAACGTAAAACGATGCTCTTGCAGTTGCCGGAATTTTGAGATATTCGTGAAGCGGCATGGCGCAGTGGTGGCCGGCTCGAATGCACACGTTGTCTTCATCTAAAAGTTGGGCGATATCATGGGCATGGATGCCTTTCAGGGTAAACGCGATGACGCCGCCGCGATCTTTAGAATGGGGTGGTCCATACATTGTGACTCCCTTAACGCTCTTTAACGCGTTAAGCGCATAATCGGTAATCTCTATTTCGTGTTTTCGAACCGCACCCATTCCTAAAAATTGAAGATAATCAACTGCCGCTCCAAGACCAATGACCCCGGCGATGTGGGGCGTGCCCGCCTCAAACTTATGCGGCAGATCGGCAAATATGGTTCTATCCACATGAACCTCTTTGATCATTTCTCCGCCGTACTGGTACGGCGGTAATTGTTCAAGGAGTTCCCGGCGGCCCCACAGTACGCCGACCCCAGTGGGCCCGAGCATCTTGTGGCTTGAGAATGCGACAAAGTCCACACCCCAGTCTTGTACATTTATTTTCATGTGCGGAGCGGCCTGGGCAGCATCCACAAGTACAAGACAATTGGGGTTTATTTTTTTGACTATGCGACAAATGTGTCTAATGGGACTAATGGTTCCAAGGACATTGGACACGGCAGTAATCGCCAGCAATCTTGTTTTACGGGTTATCAACGTCTCTAACTCTCCTATATCAAGTCTTCCGTCTTCGCCCAATTTCCAAACCTTAAGTTTTGCTAACTGCTGCCAGGGAACAAAGTTGGAATGGTGTTCCATGATCGTCACGACAACTTCATCGGTTTTTTTCATTGACGAAGCAACAAGATTAATCGATTCTGACGTATTACGGGTAAATATCACTTCTGACGACTCTTTTGCACCGATGAACGCTGCTACTTTTGTGCGCGCGTTTTCAAATTCCTCCGTTGCCTCCTCGCTCGTCCGATAAATCCCGCGGAAAACGTTGGCACAGTAGCGCGTGTAATACTCCTGCTCCTTCTTGATCACCTGACGGGGCTTAAGCGACGTGGCTGCAGAATCCAAATACACCAGCGGCTTGCCCTTAATCCTTCTTCGAAGTTGGGGAAAATCACGACGGACATCAATCATATCTTTATGAAAACGTCGTTGCCTTCCAGCTTCACGGGGTAACTTGCCACATCCGTCGGAGCAGGAAGCGACATTACTTTTCCGTTCGTGACATCAAACTGCGCCCCGTGGCAGCCGCAGGTGACGACGTTGCCGTCTAAGAATCCTTCCTCTCCCAGAGAACACTGCTCGTGGCTGCAGGTATCGTCAACGGCAAAAAACTCGCCGTCGAGGTTGGCAACAGTGATCTTTTTTCCACCCACGACCATGGTCTTCATAGTGCCTGACGCAATATCGCCGGCTGCACATGCTTTCATAAAGTCTGCCATAACTGCCTCCTAACTTTTTCCCGGCTTATTGTATCAGAAATCATGGCTATGGCGTGTTGGAAAAATCCCCTGACTAAGAGCGCCTCACCCTGTTTGGGCGACAGGCCGCGGCTGGCAAGATACCATAATTGGTCTTCGTTGAGCTTGCCGGTCGTCGAGCCATGGGTGCAGCGCACGTCATTAGCCAAAATTTCAAGCGCCGGATCGCTTCTGGCATGGGCGTGCGGTGAAAGCAAAAGGTTTTCGTTTTTCTGGTAGGCGTCGGACTTTTGGGCCGCGCGCGCGACGCGGATGACGCCGTCATAAGAGAACTGAGCATCATCATAAAGCGCGGCCTTCACAAGGAGGTTGCTTGTCGTTTCCGGAGCCTCGTGGATTTGCTCCGTATGAATCGTAATCTTATGATCACCTCGACCTACTACCAAGCCGATAACCTTGGCTGAAGCTCCACGACCGGTTAAACGAACAACTACATGAACATCCGCATCGATTGATTTTGCCAAAACCAACACAAGCATTAAACTACTATTGCTCTTTACTGTGTACGCAAACTGCTGTTTTGATTGCGTTATTTCTTGGAGTTTAAATACTTTCATCTGAATTTCTCAAGGTCACTCCTTGCAGCATTGCAAGGAGTGACCTTATGAAGACTCACCCTACCGAGCCCTCCATCTGTAATTGGATAAGTCTATTGAGTTCCACGGCGTACTCAAGGGGCAGTTCTTTGACGATCGGCTCGATGAAGCCGTTGACGATCATTGACTCTGCTTGGGCTTTGTCAATTCCACGGCTGGTCAGATAAAAGAGTTGCTCGTCGCCGATTTTAGAGACCGTCGCCTCGTGCTCGATGGTGACGTCCTGGTGGTCAATCTTCATCGTGGGATAGGTATCGGAGCGCGACGCTTCATCCAGAAGGAGGGCGTCGCAGACCACCTTGCTCTTGCTATTTTTGGCATTTGGGGCAACCTGCACTAATCCCCGATACGACGTCCTGCCGCCGCCGCGGCTGATGGATTTAGAGATGATCTGCGACGTGGTTTCCGGCGCAAGGTGAACCGCCTTGCCGCCCGCATCCTGATGCTGCCCGTGACCGGCGTAGGCAATGGAAAGAATCTCTCCCCGGGCTTTTCTCCCGACTAAATACACCGAAGGGTACTTCATCGTAATTTTCGAACCTAAATTCCCGTCAACCCATTCCATGACTCCCTCTTCTTCTACTCTGGCCCGCTTGGTGACCAGGTTATAAACGTTCGTACTCCAGTTTTGGATCGTAGTGTAGCGCACCCGTGCGCCTTTTTTTACGATGATCTCCACGACGGCGCTATGGAGCGAGTCAGTCGTATATACGGGTGCGGTGCATCCTTCTAAATATGATACAAAACTTCCCTCCTCCGCAATGATGAGGGTACGCTCAAACTGCCCCATGTTGGCTGCATTGATGCGAAAGTACGCCTGAAGGGGAAGATCGACCTTCACTCCTTTGGGCACGTAGACGAATGAGCCGCCGGACCAAACAGCGCTGTTGAGCGCGGCAAATTTGTTATCTCCAGGCGGGATGATGGTGCCGAAGTATTGCTTAACAATCTCGGGATACTCACGAAGACCCGAATCCATATCAAGAAACACGACGCCTTTCTTCCGGAGCGTGTCCTGGATGCTTTTATAAACGACTTCGGAGTTATGAACCACGATACCGTTGGCAATAAAATTATGATGGCCTTCTACTTCGATATCATAAACGGGCTCTTCGCCAACAGGTGTTATTTTTTGAACAACGCCAAATCCTATTTCATCGCTTATATACGAATCAATGGGAGACCCGTGGTGCGATCCGTAGGTGTGATAATAATTCCGCGGCGTAAATCCGTTTTGTACTTTCCACGAATAGGAGGCCAAGGGAAGAAGGTCACCAGTTATTTGCAATCGATATCCTATACTTTTCCTCTTTTTGTCGAAAACGTCAGGGAAAAAAGTGAACTCGTGTATACCTGTGGCATGCAAACCGCAGGAAATTGCGAGCATATGGACAGATTCAAGAAGCTGCCGATTGACGCTTGTAATCCAGGCATCACAATTCTTTTTACCATTACGCAGGTACCCATCTGAATCGATATACCCTCCCATAAAGGCTAGTCTTTGCGATTTAGGTAAACCGAATACCCATAAGGGGAGCTTCTTGGTTCTTGCAGATCCTTCAAGCAAAAGCATCTTGAATAAATACATAATGGGAGATGAAAAAATCCTCATACGATAGGGGTCACTATCTTTTGACACCTCATACCCAAATACGTCGCGAACTACGTGACTCACTTTTTTTCTAAGTCCTAGTTCTGTTTGAGGAATTGCGAGACTGAGTACTTGGGTGCCTAATTTTCGAGATGTACGGGATATATACCCATCTCCCATGTATAGACCGATAAGCCAAAGGAGATTCTCTGATGTTTTTGAGGGGATACGAAGTGTTTTCTGTGTCCGTTGATATAACCAATCAGCGCACACCTGATATGAGCCGTATTGGTTTCGTCCGATATAAGTCTTATTCAATAAGGGAGGGGGCAAGGAGTATGATTTTCCTCCTTCTGGAAAATTTTTTACTATCCCTACGTAATCACCAACATGAAGATTGCGAAGGTATTCCCATTGGGTAGAGAAACGGCCTCTTTTTCTGTCCAATGGCCGCTCAAAACGTAAAGTAAGTAAGGGGTGATTTTGGGTGCAGCGAATAATTCTCCCTGCAACTTTTACTTCATAAATGGGCCGTTTCCCTTTAACTGAAACACCAAGCACTTTCTGTTTTTCCAATTTTTTGGTCTGTTCATTCAATGCATAAATATACATCTGTGGTTCTATGTCTTGAAGCCGTGTCACTCCATTCTCTCCGAACACTAATGCGTCACCGGTAATACATTCATACTGGGCGCTCACTCCGGCCAAAAACTTCTTTTCCGCCTCGGGGATACCTATCCGGTCATAGGTATCGCGAATCTCCTCCGGCAGGTCTTCCCATCGCGATGCTTTTTTATCCGTGGGGCTGATGTAATAGAAAATATTGTCAAAATTGATGCCGGTCAGATTACCGCCCCATAGAGGAAGAGGCTTCCGGTAAAATTGGCCCAGCGCTCTCACGCGCAACTGCCGCATCCATGGGGGCTCATTTTTCCTGACGCTTATGTGTTCTACGACGCCCTGATCCAGACCTCTTTTGGACTTGAAAACGTAATGCTCCGGCTTATGAAAGCCATATTTATACGTATTTCGCATATCCCTCTTTCTCGATCTTTCTGGCCAGTGCCGAGGCACCGGTAGCGACTATGGTGCCCTGAACCAACACGTGCACAACGTCGGGTGTGACGTAGCGCAGAATCCGGTTGTAATGGGTGATGACGATGACGCCTGTGCCACGTTTGCGCAGAAGCTCGATCCCCTTCCCCACGACACGCAACGCGTCTACATCAAGCCCCGTATCAATCTCATCAAAAATGGCAAACTTCGGAGACAAAATTAACGCCTGGAGCATTTCTACTTTTTTCTTTTCTCCGCCGGAAAATCCGTCATGGATGCTGCGATGTAGGAACGACTCATCCAGGCGGAGGGATTTTGCGCTCTGTTTCACCATGGCAGTAAACTCCGACAGTCCCATACCGTTTGCCTGCCACCGTCGGGCGAGGACAGGATTTTGAATCGTCTGCTTGTCCTCTTTTTTGTGTGAAGCACCGTGGATTTGCTGATAGGCGGTGCGCAGCAGCTGCATAACAGTGACGCCTGGGATGGCAATAGGCGACTGGACGGCCAGATACAGCCCCGCCCTCGCCCGCTCCTGCGTAGAGAGAAGCATAAGATTTTTCTTTCCGACCTTCATTTGACATTTGACATTTGTCGCCGACGCGCCATAGCCGCTTTGGCGACGGCGCGACATTTGACATTTATAGGAGGGGTGTCCCATCAGCGCATACGCAAGGGTGGACTTCCCGCTTCCGTTGGGCCCCATGATGGCGTGAACCTCACCGGAGCTCACGTTAAGGGAAATCCCCTTAAGCACCTCCTTGCCTTCCACGGAAACATGAAGGTTTTGGATCGTAAGTGTCATATTGCTTCCTTAAGAGAAATACGCTCGAGGCGATCTTGAATCGTTTGGGAAACAATCGAACGGATATGCTGCGGCAAGCATGAAGCATTCAGCGGGCATACAACACTCTCTGGTTTTTTATCATGCATTACCTCAAAGGAGGACAATATTTCCCAAATGGAAATGGACTCTGGTTGGCGGGCTACTATATACCCTCCCCCGAACCCCTCTTTGCTCTGCACGAGGCCGGCGAGGCGTAACGATCGGACTATTTTCTTCAAAAAGGGAAGCGAGATCCCATGATCTCTTGATACGGAAGTAAGCGACAGGGGTTCAACCCCGTTTCTCCGGGCCAGTTCGCCCATTAGCAGAAGTGCGTAGTGCTCGTGTTTCTGGAAATGCATACTGATACTTAGTGAGTATCAGTTTATCGGAAATAGACAGGTTGTCAACAAAGAGAATTAGAGACGGTCTCTTATCCGGTCATTTTTGCCCATGAAGTGTTCCTTCGTGCCTTCGCGGCGAAGGATAAAGTATTCCTTGCCAATAATCGTCGTTATCTCATCGTCCGGCACTCCCCGCCAAGGCTTTCCAAACGATACTTTTGGCAACTGCCCATCCCTGACGGCACGGGTAATTGTGCTCTCTGGCATACAAACATAATAGAGCTTGGGTTCAATCTTCTTGACGCGAAATTTCTTTTGTAACCCTTCAAGCCACGAGGCATATTTTTGGAAAGCATAGGTCGCCCCGTAGCACGTCTTGATGTGGTCCGGATCATTATTGATCCCTGTTTTATCAAAGGTGATAACGACGTTTGGTATCCCTGTTTCCATGGCTCGAAAGATAGGGTCTTCAAGCGTCCCTGGGGTCAGTGCTGAAAGCTTACCCTCTGCATGACCCAAATCGGTTGCACAAAGACGTTCAATCACCCAACCGGCTTTCGCGTATTTTGCGACTGTTCCGCCGATGACGGAGGACTCATCATCCGGATGGGCAAAAACAAGTAATAACTTCCTCACAGAAGCTATAGTATCATTTCTTACTCTTCGTCGTCATCTTGTAGAGCTGGTAAAGACCAGCTAAACCCACGATGACGTACACGAGCTGGACCAGTGCCGGGCTCGTGCCGAGAATCGTCTTTACCAAATCCAGGTTAAATGCACCGACTAAACCCCAGTTGAGCGCTCCGACGGTCACGAGCGTACTTGCGACCCAATCAAGTTCCTTCATTTTCATGATTCCTCACCTCCCTCCTATTTAACCGTACGGCATCACGGGCGTTGCTGTCAAGAGATGATACAATCGTAGCATGACGGCAATCCCCATCGAGTACCCCGACGATTGGACGGATTATGAACTCATTGACAGCGGCGACGGGATGAAGCTGGAGCGATTTGGCAGCTATACCGTATCCCGACCCGATCCTCGGGCGATCTGGGGGCGAAGTAAAACTCCGGAAGTATGGAGTAATGCTGATGCCCAATATGTCCGATCCACAAAAACTGAAGGGCACTGGCAGATCAAAAACCCTGCACCTTCTCCCTGGCTCATCCGATACCATGATCTGACGTTCAAACTTGAACCCACTGCATTTAAGCACATCGGCATCTTCCCCGAACAGGCCGTCAATTGGGTATGGCTTGAGGAGGTTATCGCCAAACAACCCCTCTCGGTCCTTAATCTTTTTGCCTATACCGGAGCCGCAACCATTGCCGCGGTTCGCGCCGGAACCCGGGTTACGCATTTGGATAGCGTCAAAAGCGCCATAACCTGGGCGCACGAAAACGCAAAACTTAATAAGGTTGCCGAAAACCATATTCGATGGATAGAGGATGACGCGATGAAATTCGTCAACCGAGAATCCAAACGTGGCAGTACGTACGACGGCATCATCCTGGACCCGCCGCGGTTTGGCCGCGGCAGTAAAGGAGAAGTATGGAAGCTTCTTGATGACCTGCCGCGGCTCCTTGAGGCTTGTGCAAACATCCTGTCCTCTCAAGCCAGATTCCTCCTCGTCAACGCTTACACTGCAGATATCTCCGCCATCGCCCTCGGCCAGTTGGTTGCATCGGTCATGAACGATCGAAACGGCTCCGTATCATTCGGCGAGCTTGCGCTCAAAGAAACAGGGAGTGCCGGCCGCCTCCTCCCGAGCGGCATCTTCGCGCGGTGGACCCCATAATCCTTCAGCCAGTTGTTGTTATAATCTCCTGAATCTCCCGCTTGAGGTCGGCAATAATTGCCTGGATGACCATGACTTCGTTGTGGCGCATCTCGCTTAAACCGCTCTCGTGGATGACGCCGCGGTACCGCTTCATTTTCTGGGCGAGCTTGCCCTCATACTTCGCGAGCTTCTTCCGAAGTTCTGTAAGCTTTTTCTCCTTCTCAGCATACATAGCAGTACATTAAGAGGTCATTTCCCAGATGGTGTTGTCAGGGTCCTTGAAGTACGCGACGGTTTGCCCCCACGGCGTCACTTTGGGTCCCTCGAATATCTTTATACCCTTAGCCCGTAGTTCCTCGCATGTCTTCGAGACGTTTTCAACCTGATAGGCGAGCACGCATCCGCCGCCTGTGTTCATGTGTTCGGCCGGAAACATCACCGTCGCTTCGTCTTTCTGAAAAATAGCCACGAGCGTTTCCCCAACCTGAAAATCCGCATATTTACTGTCCTGAGAATTTACTTTCAATCCGAGTGTATCCCGATAAAACGATATTGATCGCTCAAAATTATCAACGAGGAGACAAACGGCGTAAAGTTCCTTGATCATACAATCAGTGAACGTGCCTTGGGAATGTATGCAATTTCGGGGGTAACATTTGGATTTCTTTTTCGTACTTTCTCAAGAATTACCTCGGCCCCTTCACCAGTTTTTGCTGTATATATACGGCCAGCAGGGATGATTACGTGCTTTCCGCGATACCGTGGATTCCCAAAAATATCCATCATGCTAATTGCCTTTCTCATGCTTTCCGCATCCTAACATCTTCCTCGCATTCATGCAAAAGGATTTTCCGGTAGAGGAAAAGCGGAGTCTAAATTCACGCTTTTTTGTCAATTTAGCGTGAATTTGAGCCGTAAACCGCCATCAATTCACGGATTTTTTTAACCAACTGTCTTTTGATAGAACGCACTCGTGCGGGAATCTTCCTGTTTTGTCCCAACTAACCGGAAACCCAAATCTTCATAGATATCCTGCAGCTTTTTCTTATCTGCGTTGGCGCCTAATCGTAACAAGGAAACACCGTTCTTTTTGGCAAGACGCTCGGCAAAATCAATCATCATCTTCGGCAAGCCTCTCCCGGCAAACTGACGGTCAACGCAGAGCCAGTGGATGTACAACGCTTTTTTCGGATGATCGCCATCGACGCTTTTCCAATCGTCGTTTTTGTCTAGCATCATAATGACCGCAGCAACGGCTGGTACATCGTCTATGAGCCCGACGTAAAACTCGTGCTCTTTGGCGTGACGCGAAAGAAATGTTCGATTGAGATTTTCCAGTTTCCACCACTTGGAGGGGTTCTTTCCGCTATCGGCAAGCCACGTGCCTGCGCTTCTCATGACCCCGATAGCCTGATCCATGTTTTGAATAATCTTTATTGGCTTTTGTTTAACGCTTTCTGACATATGTTATTTGATGCTCCTCGCTTCAATCTTCTCATAAAGTATACACGTGGCTGTTGTTTTTTCAACATCAACTATGATATTCTATATTTATGGCAGATGCTCCGGAATTGTGTCCAAAGTGCGGATCGCCGCTGGGCGAGGTAGTTGAAACGGCCTCTGGCAAAAAACTCCAGCGGTGTTCGAAAGGCTCCTGGAACGCCCAAACGAAACAAAGTGAAGGGTGCGACTATGTGAAGTGGCTTTTGGTCGATCCCAAACCCTTAGATGAAAAGTGTCCCAAGTGCGGCTCGCCTCTTGTTTTGCAGGTTACCCGTTTTGGTAAAAAAATGAAGAAGTGCTCCAAAGGAGGCTGGGATAAGGAAACTAAAAAAGCCACGGGGTGCGATTACATTGAATGGATCAACGGCACCACCGAACCGTTAAAGGAAGCATGTCCTGAATGCGGAAAGCCTTTGGTGCTCTTTACGACAGCCGCCGGCAAGCGCATGATCAAATGCTCCACAGCCGGGTGGGATAAAGCCGCAAGGCAGCCAACCGGCTGCACCTATATCCAATGGCTCAAACCCGGAGAAATGGTAACCGGCGGTGAACCTCCTGATCCGGAAGGGTAACGTCATTGACTACAAGAACAAAACAAATAACCCGAGTGTAACTCCTGCTATACCAATCATTTTCTTCACTGATAAATCATCATTAAACAAAAAGGCGGACAGTAAGGTTAATAGAGAAATTGATGCAGCATTAGCGGCGTTTACGTATCCCACATTGGGAGCTAAATTGAAACCGACTTGCATAAAATAATTAAAGCTTGTCGAAAAAACCCCAATAAGTACCAATACGATAAATTGAATCTTCGTAAGATTAAATACTTTTATCTTTTTTATCTTTATCTCGCCGAGAATGATAACCGTAACGATAATCATCGTATAAATAAGTCTTGTAAGAATAGGCACTCCTACGTTTAGGAGATATTTTGAACTCAACGCTAGTAAACCCCAACAAAAAAAGGCTCCTATGGTGTAGGGAAGCCATAATGTGTTCGATTTTGACTTATTTTTGCTTTTATCAATCATGATGAGACCGGAAAAGATAACGATTAGGATTATTGCAATGATGGACTTTATCGTTAAAGGCGCACCAAAAATAAAAATTGAGGCGACGGCAGTAAAAACAACATAGCTTTTTGAAATAATAAGACTATATCCGGGGTTCGGAGAGTATTCAATTCCTTTCAGGGAAAAAACATTTCCTAAGTAGCTAAAGAATATAGCCTGAACGAGAATGAGGAAATACTCGAACGGTTTGAGCATAAAACGGGTATTTGTGTTAATAGTCAACAGCAAATACACAACGACTGGTATCAAAAACATCGCCAGATTATTTAATTGTTGCGGGGTTTTGAGCAGGTTGCTTTTTCGAACAAATAAATACATGGCAACCGAGCTCAGAAACATCACCATGCTTGCGATGATCCAGTTCACTACCATAACTTTATTCCCAAAATCTTACTCTTCGGAATATTGGAGAAACAGGCCATAACATCAAAATTCGGACGAGACAATCTAAGCATCTCAAACGTTTCTCTTTTTACGAATTCGAATCCGGGATTCCTTTGATATCTTTTCTTAAAGGTTTTGTAATCGGTATTAAAATCAGCATCCCCTCTTTCAGTTCGCTCGTTATCTGGCTTCCGAATCTCTATTAATCGCAAAGGACCGGCTTGTGTTGGTATCGAATCATTGAGGAGATATGTATAACCGCTTGGGGTTTCCTCGACAATTTTTCCGACGGTTTCTATAGCGTGAGTAAACTCTTGGTATTCTTCTTCGCCCTGACAAAATACGCACGCAAACTCCACCGGAGCCGTAGAAGTGTTTGTGATTTTATTTTTTAGCTCTGTAGTGCGATCGACGATGTAACGAATTGTTGTTATTAGTTTGATCATTAGCTTAGTGGGACAGTCTAAAACTATTTGATCCTTATATCTCTCTTTAATTATTTAGAAGTTAATTTTTTTGTTTGCAACAACTACCATCTGGAAAAGACCAAAAAAATTAGTTTCTATTTCCGGATTTAGTCTAACTTCTCTTAGTAGGGTTTCAAGACCTCTTTCAATAAACGGCCTCCAATTTTTTGTCTCATAAGTTCTTATTAGTGGAAATGCTATTTTTGCAATCCAATGTTTTCTCGGCTCATTGTAGTCCACTATTAAAATTTTGCCGTTCTTTTTAGTTACCCTTTTTATTTCTTCCAACACTATTATATCAACTTCGGGTGGCATATCGTGCAATCCCAACGATATAGAGGTCACATCAAATTCGTTATCCTTGAAAGGCAAATCTGTCGCATCTGCTTGTTGAAAAGAAAGGGTAAGTTTACTTGAAAGCTTTTTTTTAGCTTGTTGTAACATTTCGGGAGATAAATCTATACCGATAACTGTATGTCCTTGTTTGGATAATTCGTACGCTTGAGCCCCGGTTCCGGTTGCAACATCTAAAATCCTTTTGGGCGGCTTCAAACCAAGAAATTTTGCAGCCTTTCTTCTTAAAGGAGTAAGTAAATACTTTTCGTAATCATAAAGGGCTGCCCACTTTGCAAAGAAGGCGTTGTTGTAATATTTATGTCTTTTTTTAATTTCCTCTAACGGAATAGTATTCATATATGCCGAGCATACCGATCTACACTCTTATATCCTATATCTATATATATCCAGACTTGCTACACGACTAGGATTCTCCAACGGATGCGGATTTGCCTTTGGCTGAAAACCAAGATTTGCTTCGGGGCTTGGATTCGAACCAAGATACGCAGATCCAGAGTCTGCGGTCCTACCATTAGACGACCCCGAAAACTATTGAGACAGAATGATTATACCAGTTTTTGACACTGAAGATGTGTCATCACAAAATTATGCACGTGCATAATTTTGTGATGCTTTGGTGTTTCTGATGTCATTGGCTGATACATAAAATACGTCTGTAGAAAGCTTCCAAGGTCCCCTTGCGACAACACCGCAGGGAATGGCAAGTTCAAACTCCAAAATATTCCCGGTATAACGTGTCGTCCTCAAGCTTTGTTACCAAAAGATACTTCACCATGCTACCTGCGTTGTAAAACGACCGCAGAAACTCTACTTCGTCATAGCACGGATACGGAAACAGATAGACGCTCTCCTGCATCTGGTAAAACCCCATGGCTTTGAGCGCGTCGCGAATAACCAACTGAAGACTTCTGTCTCTTGCAGGAATATCGTAAATAACCACTCGCCACTTTCCGTCCCAACTTTGTGGCTTCTTTACTTCCAGGTTTTCGAGTGCATATTTAAGGACCTTCGTTTTACCTTCTTTGGTAATCGTAATGAGCGCTTGTCCATCAACGACGGCATATTTGATGAGTTTTTGCGCCTCAAGACGCCGCAATGATTGTCGAAGATATCCTTTGTTATGCCACTTCCATCCCTCGGGGTCGTACGAGAAAGTCGGAGAGTAGAACATCTTTGTGATAGCCCCCGCAGCGTTTGGCGAGACAAAGGCGGTAGCAATGGTCGCCCCGATCCCCAGGTAGGTAAGGATATGCTTGACCGAGGCGTACGTTCGTTCACGTTCGTCCTTTTTATACCGTTCATACAAAAAGGATGCCGTTTTTTGAAGCTGCTCATCGGACATTGCTGATTCCTTGACAAAATTTCTCTTTACCATATCACACCCCAGAGTATCACAAAATTATGCACGTGCATAATTTTGTGATGGTTAGAGTATGGTAAGTACTTTAGACTGGAAGGCGCAGGACACCGCGGGAGGTCCGTTCAATCAGGCCGTCTTTGACGAGCGAGGCGATAATGGAGTGAAGGAATGCTACTGGCTTGGTGTACGTTTTTCCCAGCTCATTGAGAAACTTTTTTTCCGATATTTCTCCCTCACGCAATCGGTCAATGATCCGGCCGCGGTAAAAACGGTTTGATTCTCGAAATGGTATTTTTTCCATTTGTTTATTTGTATATTTGTTTATTTGTATATTACGCAGCTCTAAAGCTCCGTAGTCCATGAGCGCCTGGTGCCACTGCCAGGATTTGCCTTTGGGAAGAAGTTTTCTCGCTACATCTTCAATAACCGATGCTTTTTGCGGCTGATCAGCAAAAAAGAAGTGGGTAATTATTTGACGGATGTTTGTATCGACCAGTGGGACTTCCTGTTTATAAGCGAACACCAAAATTGCTCGAGCAGTGTATGTACCCAATCCCGGGAGTTTGATAAGCTCCCGTTCGTTGATCGGAAACTTACCATGATATGCTTCCGCAATAGTCTTGGCGGCTCTGTGGAGGTAGAGTGCGCGGCGATTGTAGCCAAGCCCTTTCCAAATACGGAGAACCTCTGCGGGGGTCGCATGAGCAAGATTACTTACCCTAGGGTACCGTTCGATAAACTCACGGTACTTCGCGACGACGCGAAGTACTTGCGTTTGCTGGAGCATAACTTCAGAGACCATGATCCGGTACGGATCACGCGTCCGGCGCCACGGAAGATCACGCTTGTGAGTTGACCACCAGGTAAAAACCTTTTGCTGAAACGACACGATTTTCTTCTTCGGTAGTTTCATTGATCGTTGTTATTATACTCTGGATTCCGGCGTTCGCCGGAATGACGAAGAGGAATTGAACTACCATGGACTTACGTCCGTGGAATCCTAGAATACAAGCTTCGCTTGTCCTGCATCTTCTTTTTCCTGATATCGAACGTATCGTTGAATCATGGCTTCATCCAGTCCTACGGTTGAGACAAAGTAGCCAACGGACCAGATCCCTCCGTCTCGCCAGTAGAGTCGTTTGAGATAGTCAAACTTCTCTTTCAGAGCTTTTCCCGTGTTTTGTTTCATCACCTGCACGACCTTGGCTATGCTGTGTCGTGGCGGAAAACTGATCACCACATGCACATGATCTTTCTGGATGTTGCGTTCTACGTACTCAACCTCAGGATAGTATTTTCTCACTTCATCCAGCTTGATGAGTAAATACTCTTTCACCCCGTCTACCAGCACATTATAGCGATATCGTGGTATCCACACGATGTGGTACTGGCATCGATAGACCACATGGGCTTGTCGTCGCATCTCCATGGGCCTTATTGTACCCCAACCAAAAGAAGATGCAGGAACCCGATACACCCCCGCACTTACGTGCGGGGAACTTCTAAGGTGCTATTAGAGGCTTTGGAGGTCAGCGTCAAACTCGGAGGTGTTTTCGCTCTCGATCGTCGTGCCGGAGAGATCCTTTTCAATATCCGACACGTTGTCACTTGCTGTGATGGTTGGTGTCGTCGCTGGCGTTGTCGCGGGCTCGGCACCAAATCCCTGGTCCGGCTTGCCTTCTTGAGTCACTAAGCCCGGCGCCTGCGTCGTGGTCTTCTCAACGGGTTTGAGAAGTTGGGCATACAGGAAATATGCACCCGCGCCTGCGATAGCTACCGCAAGGACGATGACGAGCCAAAGGATTCCCGGTCCTTTCCTGGACGGCTCGGCGGGCGGCACAACGACGCTCGCCGGCGGTGGTTCTGATTGCACCGGCTGTGGCGGTGGTTCTGTTGGCGATGGTGACGTCATATTCTCTGGCATAGGATTACGGTGTCACGGCGCTCGGCGTCGCATCCTTCGTCGACCCGACGACGGTTTTTATCTGTTGATAGACATTCTGCACTGCTTGACGGGCGGCGACAATTGTGTCGTAGACTGTTTTAAGATCGGCGTGCAACTGTTTGATCATTGCCTCAACCTCGCCTTTGGCCGTCCCGTCATCCGTTACCGTGATCTGATAGGTCTTCCCTTTCTGTGCATCCACGGCGGACTGGGCGCTTGAAATGGCCGTGCGCGCCGAGGCGATCGCTGTTTCTATGGCAGTCACGTTTTTGCCTTCGGCCTTGGCCTTCTCCGTGCGGGACTCAATCTTATCAAGTATCGCGGAGAGACGATCGAGCACTTTCAGAAAGTGCTCGGTTCGGCGCTCGTTGACGTTACTAAGCCGCTCCTGCACTCGCTCAACGACCTGCTGTTTGCGCGCGTCGAGCCTGGCTTGGATGTTGGCTTTTATTTCCTCCCGCCGCGCGGCTGCCCGGCTGGCAGCTGACTGTGCGCGAAGGTCTTGTGCGTTCGTTGCGGCAAAGACTGGGGTGGTACTCAAAAAGAATGTAAGGCTAGCAATTAAGATCCTTCGGTGGAGCATACTATGATGATTACATGACAGATAAGGGTTTGTCAACCCTGATTCACTCCGTCCACTCGGGGGTGATGGCGGGGATGTAGGCCAGGAATCCGTTGTCTCCTTCAAACACAAACACCGGCTGTAAGTACATCTGTGGATCAAAGCTGTCATAGTAGCCCAGATACACCTGCCGCACGACGACGTTTGTAGCTGCATTGACCGGAGCTCGGGCGATATACCCCCGGCCCGTTTGAAGCTCTTCCCACGCGGTGGCACTTGTTTTGAGCGCATAGGTGCCCATGGTGTCATAATCAATCGGCCAGAGCGTGTAGGCAAACTGCAGAACTTTCTTTTTACTATTCTTGGATCCGGAAAATATGACCACCACCTGCCCTTCGTCGGGATATGGGGTGAAAAGTTTAAGCCCTGCCACGTTTTGGCGGAAAAAGTCCACACGCACCGCATCAGCCTGCGAGAGGCTCGTGGTGGATACCAGCTTGTCTCCTACTAACTTGAGGAAATTCACCTTACTGGTTCCTTTCACCAAATCAGAGCCGTACAGCACAAACGTCTGTAGCATGGATTTAGCCTCGGCAATTGCCGCGTCGACGCTGGGCAACGTTCGTTCGGAAAAAAGCCCCGTGTCCTGTTCAAAGCCGTAGCGCAGAATAAAGTTGTTGGAAACGATGTCATAGCGCAGGCGCCGGAGAAGTGTCGTGTCATCTTCAAACCGGTAAATCGCCTTCGTCTCCTCGATGGGCTTGGGATTAAGCCCCAGGCGCCTGGCAAACTCCTGCGTCTTGGTCAAGGCCAGGAGATTAGCCGCCTGTTTGGGCATGAAGTAGACGGTTGCGGCCTCCGACGCCGCAGGCACCGCGCCCTCGATGGTTTCGAGCCTAAACGTGAGCTGTGCCGACGGAGAGGCAGCAGGCTCCGGAAACTTGACCGCCGGCAGTTTACCGAAGCGGAAGTTGGGAGGCGGCGGCTTGGGAGGAAAAAAGTAAAGCCACGCCGCGACAAAAATGCTCCAAGAAATGCGAAGGATGATATAGGCGATGACGGCCAAGACGGCCCAGTTGACCGTCCGGCGCGTGTAGTAGGCAGTTTCGGTGAGGGTGGCCATAAATTAGTGATAAGTGATAAGTGAAAAGTGAAAAGGTAGAAAAATCATCGCTACATTGAGTATATGGTGATCAGTTGTTAGAATCAATGTATGACAGGACAAGTCCGCACCCGTATTGCTCCCTCTCCAACCGGCGAAAATCTCCACATCGGCAATGCCTATACGGCACTCATCAACTACGTGGTCGCCAAACAGCACGGCGGGCAGTTCATCGTCCGCATCGAGGATACGGACCGAACGCGCTTCGTAGAAGGATCGGAAGCCAGAATCTTAGCGTCGCTTGCGTGGCTGGGCATCAGATACGACGAAGGCCCATATCATCAATCGGAACGGCTACCTCTCTATAAACAATACGCTGATAAACTCGTTGAAAATGGCCATGCGTACTACTGCTTCTGCACAGCCGAGAGACTCGCTCAAATGAGAAAAGAACAGGAAGCCAGACATGAACCGCCGAGGTACGACGGGCACTGCAGAAAAGTCAAAAGTGAAAAGTCAAAAGTGAAAAGTGAAAAATATGTCATAAGACTCAAGGTGCCGGAAGAAGGAACGACGACGTTTACAGATCTGATTCGGGGGGAGATTACGTTTGAAAACAAGCTCATTGACGATCAGGTGCTGCTCAAATCCGACGGATACCCGACGTATCATCTGGGGGTGGTCGTTGACGATCACCTCATGGAAATTTCCCACGTCATCCGCGGCGAGGAGTGGATTTCCTCTACCCCCAAGCACGTTCTGTTGTATCAGTTTCTGGGGTGGAAACTGCCGGTCTATGCCCACATGCCGCTTCTTCGCAACCCCGATAAGAGTAAGCTTTCCAAGCGGAAAAACCCCGTATGGGTTTCATGGTACCGCGAGCAGGGGTTCTTGCCGGAGGCGCTCCTTAATTATCTCGCCACCATGGCCTGGGCGCACCCCGAGGGGAAAGAAATATTTTCCCTAGATGAAATGATACGGGTATTTGATCTCGCGAACGTGCAAACGACGGCGCCCGTTTTTGATATAGAGAAATTGCGGTGGATGAATGGCACATACTTACGAAGCTATCAGTCGTCAGCCCGCCTGCCGGCGAGGCAGGTCGTCAGTCGTCAGATTTTTGACTTCGTTCACCGAAAATATTCTAAAGAAGTGATCGAGAAGGTACTGCCCTTGGTCATCGAGCGAATGAAGTCATTAAAAGAGTTTGAGTCGCTGGCCGGATTTTTCTTTGCGCGGCCCAAGGAGTTGGAACGGCCGGTCAATCAAGGGTTATTAAGGGTAGCGAAGGGTGCGCTGGAATCCTGCGATTGGAGTCACGAGGCGATGGAGAAAGCGATTCGTGAAGCTTCCGAGCAAACCGGAGTAAAAGCGCGTGATGTGTTTATGGAGTTAAGGGTGGCGGTTACCGGCAAAACCGTCGGGCCCCCCATTCTGGAATCGTTGGAGATATTGGGGGAAGAGGAAACGATTGCTCGCTTTATATAGCGTCCATCCAGTGGGGGTCGGTTTCGACGGTAAGCTCGAGGTACACCTTTTTATTGGTCGCCGTTTCCAACTCTTTGCGGGCGGCCATGCTGATTTCCTTTATCATCGCGCCGCCTTTGCCGATGATCATGGATTTGTAGCGGTCAGCAGAAGTGAGAATACGCGCTTTGATATAAAGAACACCATTGTCCCGCTCGATCGTCTCATCAACAACGGCAGTAAGGCTGTAGGGCACTTCGCGCCGGAGAAACAGGAATGCTTTCTCGCGGATGATTTCAGACAGAAACGTCTTGCTGTCGATATTGAGGCCCGGCTGCGGCAGATCGGCCGTCTCAACCATGGGCTTGCCTTCGGGGAGGAAGTCAAAGATGACCTCAAGAAGCCGGCCTAAATGTTTGCGACCCAAAGCGGAAATCTCAACAACCGCGTCAAACTCCTCCTCCATGAACTTGTACTGCACGATATGGGTAGGTTTGACCACGTCTATCTTATTTATCACGAGGATTTTGGGACCGGAGAACTTCCGAACCAAGCCGAACGTCTTGTTTTCCTCCAGATCGCGCTCCCGCGTGTGATCCACAAGATAGATCACGAGATCAAGCTGGGCGTTAATCTGATGTTCGGCCTCAAGATTAATGCGGCGTGATAAAGGATCAACGACCTTGCCTATCATGCCGGGCGTGTCCACAAAGATGATTTGTCCGCGGTCATCCTCATAGACGGCCTGGATGGAAAATCGTGTAGTCTGCGGCTTGGGCGAGGTGATGGACACCTTGTGACCCAGGAGATTATTAAGAAGCGTGGATTTACCCGCGTTGGGACGTCCGATGATGGCAACGGTACCGGCTTTTTTCATAGAAAGGATTCCCAGCGGTGGTTGACGAAGACCCAATCGATGAGCTTCGTCGTGTCGGTAAAACGATCTTTGCTTTTTAGAACTACGATAATCACGCGCCTGCCTCCCCGCTCAACGAGCGTCACCAGATTCTCTCCTGCACCTTCGGTCCAGCCGGTTTTAATGCCGCCCACGCCGGGGATTTTGCCCAGTAACTGGTTGACATTGGTCAAATTATGAAAGTACGTGTGCGTGACGTCGGAAATCGTGATCTGCGGGATAGCAACCATCTTGGCAATAGTTTTATGAGAGAGTGCAACCGTCGCCAGGCGCGCAAGGTCCATGGGCGTCATCGTGTGATTGGGGTCGTCAAAGCCAACCGGATTCGTAAAGCGGGACTGTGTGAGGTGTAATGCTTTGGCTTTCTCATTCATTGCCGCAACAAATGCACTCACCCCACCCGGATAATTTTCCGCCAGAGCCCATGCCGCGTCGTTGCCGGACTGGATGAGCGTACCGTAAAGAAGATTTTCAACCGTCATGCGCTCGCCGGAAACTAGCTTCATCGTTTGGCCGTTATTCATAAGGGTTTTGACCGTAAGCACGTCATCGAGGCTATAGGCATCAAGGGCAACCAATGCGGTTAAAATCTTCGTCGTTGAGGCAGGAGCAAACGGCTCGTAGCTGTTGCGTTG
>JACQHE010000026.1 GCA_016199185.1 Candidatus Gottesmanbacteria bacterium | reverse complement strand
GGGTAGACCGAGGAAAGATCGTGCGTCACGCTGGCAGCTCCGGCTCCTTGAGGCGCAACCAACACATCAGTAACAGTCAAAGATATGGTGGCCACAAACTACCACTTTAGCCTCGAAGACTGGCGAAGTTGGGCAAAGTTTCGGCCCCACCCTTACCCCGATCTTCTCCGAAGGGAAGCGCGATCCTTTCGCACGGTAGTCGTCTTTTTTCGCCACTCTTCTATCCGTTTGTGGTTGCCGCTCTTGAGTACTGCCGGAACCGTCATTCCCTTGTATACCTCCGGGCGAGTGTACTGAGGGTGTTCGAGCATATGGTGTTGGGTAAACGATTCCAGTAGCTTCGCCGATTCTTTTTTGAGAACCCCGGGAAGGAGACGGACGACGCTGTCTGTAATGACCATAGCCGGAATTTCCCCGCCGGTTAAAACGTAATCGCCGATAGATATGGATTCATCAACAATCTCGTGGACGCGTTCGTCCACTCCCTCGTAGTGGCCGCAGACGAGGATGAGGTGGTCGAGTTGAGAAAATTCCCGAGCCTTTTTTTGCGTGAACGTTTTGCCGCGGGGATCAAGGAGAATTGTTTTTGACTTTTGACTTTTGACTTTTGACTTTTGACTCTCTAATGCCCTATCTATCACATCGACCCGCATCACCATCCCCACCCCCCCGCCGTAGGGATGGTCATCAACGGATTTATACTTGTCTGTCGCAAAGTCGCGGATGTTGACCAGGTTGATGGTGGCTATCCCTTTCTCTTGTGCGCGTCTGACTATGGAATAGTCAAAGGGACCGGCGAACATGGAAGGGAAGAGGGTGAGAATGGAGATTGTCATACCGCACTTTACACTTTTGACTCTTGACTCTCTTCTAGTTCCACATCCGCATACACCCCGCGTTTGGCGGCGATGAGCTTGATCAGATCCCGGACGGCGCGGATGATCCTTCCCGCTTTGCCGATCACGCGGCCCATGTCCGCGGGATTGGTCGTGAGGCGAAGGATGGTGCGGTCGTCATTGGTTTTTTCTTCTACCGTCACATCTTCGGGATTGTCCACGATAGATTGGACGAGGAAAAGGAGGGTGTCTTTCATATTACGCCTTCATCAACTTTTTTGCCGCAGGAGTGAGTTGCGCACCCACGGATAGCCAGTAGTCCACGCGGTCGCGTTTGACGGAAACCTGCGGCGGCTTGACCAGTGGGTTATAAAATCCAAGGATTTCGATCGCCCGGCCATCCCGGCGTTTGCCTTCCTCAATGGCAATGAGGCGGTAGGTTTTTCTGTTTTTGGTACCGGTTTGGGTGAGGCGAATTTTTACCATAGAAATATAACGGTTATAAAAATTATAACGATTATAATGGTTATTCTATCAGGTTTTTCCCATTGCGGCAAGGGCGTTTGCTGCTGCGGCGCTTTCTGCTTCCTGCTTCGATTTGCCCATGCCGTTTCCTAATATTTCCCCCCGCGCTTTGACTTCTACCCAAAAGGTCTTGGCGTGATCCGGACCTTCACTCTTGGTGACGTGGTAGGTGGGCGACACACGCGTTTGGTCCTGGAT
>JACQHE010000023.1 GCA_016199185.1 Candidatus Gottesmanbacteria bacterium | reverse complement strand
GGGGCAGGTAGAGCGTGACTTCGCCGACGTAGCTTCCTTTATATAAGTATACACCCGGGATGAGGCCTGCGCGGACGAATCCGAGCTTTTCGTAGAGGTGGAGGGCTCGGTCGTTATTCTCGAAGCAATGGAGGATGAGAAGTTTGACGCCGAGGCGTTTCCCTTCTTCTATCAGTGCTTTTAGAAGCTCTGATCCTACCCCTTCGTTACGGAACTTCAGAGCCACGGAGATGCCGATGGTACCTACGTGTGTCTCCCGGCGTTTGTGGCGCCGAATCTCGCAGTTGCCGGCAAACGAACCGTTTACAGTCGCAATCAGGTGAACTTTTTCACCGGTCTCCATCTTGGTGAGCGTTTCTCCCAGCCATTTGGTTTCTTCTTCCCGCGATATTTCCTCTCCGCTAAACATAATAAATGTATCTTCTTTCGAAAGAATGTTGATGAACCCATGGAGGTCATCCAGGTCTTCCCATTTCGGGTATCGGATGACCACCTTATTCCCCTTTTTGCTGGTGAATGTTTTGACGATTTTGCCGGGGATCATAGTGCAATCGTTATACCATAGTTTTCTTTGTAGCGTTTGCAGAATTCTTTTTTAGTAAAGTGGTGGGTTTGGGTGCCGTACTTTTCGACGGTGTAGGCGGCGGCGACCGAGCCCATCTGGCCGCAGACGAGGAGGTCAAATTTACGGAGGTAGCCGGCGAGGAAGCCGGCACGAAAGGCGTCACCGGCACCGGTGGGGTCGCTCGTATTTTTGGGCTTGGCGGGCTTGACGTGGATGGCGTCTCCCTTCGTTTCTATAATCGAGCCCTTGGCGCCCAGTGTGGTGATGACGATAGGCGTCATAGCAAGAAGGGTATCGTGAGAAATTCCCATGCGCTCTTCGATAAGGGCTATCTCGTAATCGTTGCCGATGAGGAGGGCGGCTCCTTCGATACCCTCTTTGAGCTCTTCTGCGGAAAATGTTGCGATCTGAAAGGCGGGATCATAGAGGTATGGGAGTTTGAGCGAGCGGCATTCCTTGACATATTTTTTCATGGCAGCGGGATCCGTGGGGGCAATGACGACGAAATTTCTAAAAGGTACTTCCTTGCTTCGCAAGGAAGTACCTTGCGAAGCTGTGACAGTGGCTATTGATAATTCCTTGGCGTATTTCATTGTGCCTACGTAGAAGGAGCCGATTTGGTTGTCGTCCTGATCCGTAATAACGAAGTAGGAACTCGTTGTGGTGTTTTTCTGTATGGTGATGCCTTTTGTATTAATGTTGTTTTTTTCGAGGTGTTTTCTATATGCATCAAAATCATCGCCGGCACAGGCAAGAAGCAGTGGCTCAATACCGAGAAGTTTGAGTGTGTAGGCGATATTGGCGCCGGTGCCGCCGAATTGCTTGGAGAGCTTGTCAACGAGAAAGCTTAATGAGAGCTTGTGGATCTTGTCCGGCATAATCCGGTCGGCGAACCGACCCGGAAAATCCATGATGTAGTCGTAACCCAGGGAACCGGTGACAATGACGTTCATTATTGCAGGTTTATGCCCTTGGACAGTTCAGCGAGCTTGCCAGCCGCTGCCTGCTGGCTCTTTTTGATCGCATCGTTGACTGCCTGCCGTACGTCTTCGTTGGGTAAGCCGCCCATCTCCACGAGCGTGACATTTTGATTGCCGGTGATGAGAATCCTGACATTGCCGACCATCACTTCAAACTCTTCTCCCTCCAGAGCCTGCTGGATAGCCATCGCTTGCTTTCTCATGGCATTCATGTCTCCGAGCATTTTGAATGGATTTAACATACGTTAAACAAAGGACACGAATGGAACGAATGTTTACGAATGAAACGAATTCGTTCAATTCGTCCCTATTCGTTTTATTCGTGTGCTTGTCTCCTTACTTCTTCCCCAACACCACCTCTACCTTCACCTTCTCGCCAAAGAGCTTTTTTAGCACGGTGGCGATCATGTCACGGGTTTTGACCTCAGAAAGCTTTTCCTGGTGGAACGGATAAAAAGCTTCGATTGTCACTATACCATCTTTGACGCCTTTTGGTCTAGCACTGCGGCATACCGCCGCCACTGAATGATTGAATGGTTTGAGTTCGTCTATGACATCGCGCCAGTGCTCGGTGAGTTTGTCGAGGGATAGTAAGCCTTCCATGGTAACTCCCCCTTGCCCCCTCTTTTCTAAAGAGGGGGAATTTGAGGGGGAGTTAATTACTTGGCCTATTGTCTTATTTTGTTCACAGTATTCCACCACTGCCAACTCCAAAGGAAGCTCCGGGATCGGAGACGAGCGCAGCTCGCCGTAGGCTTGGATCAAGCGCCGTATGAGTTCGCGAAGATCAGCCGTTTGTCCGGCGACGAATCGTTTTTGGAGCTGCCAAAGACAATCGACGAGGAATGTTTTTACATCTCTGCCTTCGGCAACGAGAGCCTGAATGTCTGCGAGCGACTCCTTCATTTGGCGATTAAAAAGATGGGTTAGGAAATCATCGCGGCGCTTCGTTTCGGCGATGGCGAGTGTTTTATAGACCACTTCAGCAGTAATTTTTTTCTTCTGAAAACTCAATTGCTCGAGCATTTTTACCGCGTCGCGGAACGACCCGTCGGCATTCTGGACGATCAGTCTGACCGCCTCTTCATCAATGGTCATTTTTTCTGCTTTGATGATACGCTCCAGGGCATGGATAAGATCAGGGCTTTCTGCTTTGCCGAAAGGGATGATCTGGCAGCGGGAGGAGACGGTAGCCGGAATTTTCTGCGGATCGGTGGTTGCTAGAATAAAGATTGCATGGAGTGGCGGCTCCTCGAGGGTTTTGAGAAGCGCGTTAAACGCGCCGGGAGACAGCATGTGGACTTCATCAATGATGTAGATTTTCCATTTGCCCCGGGCGGGGGCAAGGGCGATAGCATCCCGAAGTTCGCGGATGTTGTCAACGCCGGTATTACTGGCCGCGTCTATTTCCATGACGTCCAGGTGAACCCCTCCCGCAATTGCGCTGCACTGCTCGCAGGTGCCGCAGGGCGCCCCTGTTTTTGCCGGCTTTTCGCAGTTAAAAAGTTTGGCAATGACTCTGGCAGTTGTGGTTTTGCCGGTACCCTTGGGGCCGATGAGGAGATATGCATGCGGGAGCTGGTCTTTGGGTTTAGTCAGAAGAAGCTCGACTGTCTCACGGACTTGCGCGTTGTCTATTTCTTCGAGCACTTTCGGGCGATAGGTCCTATAAAAAGCCATAGTTATTCCTCGTGGTGTATCCCCAACAAGTGATTGAGTCCGTGGAGGGCCAAGAATGCGATGACGTCGTCTACGAGCTTATTCTCTTCTGCGGCAGTTGCTACCGCCTGCGGGTAGGACACGATGATATCTCCCAGACGCAGTATATCGTCGGGCGCGTCAACAAACGACTGACCTTTTGTGTAGGCGGGGTCACTCAAGGGGAAGGACAGGACGTCGGTTGTCGCGTCGAGCTTGCGATAGGTTCGATTCAGATCGCGCATCCGACGATCGCCGATAATCGCGATGCTCACTTCCGCGTTCCGGTGGATTTTCTTGGCAAGTACCGCCGTGATGGCGTCTCTCACCTTCTTCCGGTTGACTGGGTAGTGGGTTTCGGTTTGAAAGAGAACGGAAATCATGGTTGTTTGGTGAGATAGGATTCAAGGATAGTCAGTTCCTCTTTTTCTTTTGTTACAAGCTCTTCTCTCCCCGCCTTTTCAAACGCCGCAATGGACTGGAGGTGTGATTTGACCTGTTTTTTGATGACGTCAAGAACGTCTGAATTCGTCAGCTTCGTCTGGCTCTCTGCGCCGTATTTGGCGATTGCGAGATTGCCAACTCCGGCCAAAAGAAACCGAAGCGTATCCACGCGACGCCTATCCCCGGTTTTAAGGGAGGATGTTAGAGACAGACGTAACTCATCAATGAGCATAACGTGTTCGTCTCGGGTGCTTGAGACGCCTGGCAAGCTCGCGGCTTTTTTCTTTCCGGATCTCGGCGGGCTTTTGGTAAAACTCGCGCTTTTTGAGATCCTGCAAGATGCCTTCGGACAGGACTTTTCTGGTGAACTTACGGATGAGTGAGTCAGACGTGTCTCCCGGTTGTGCTTTGACAAAGACCATAATTATTGCTCCACCCCCTTACAACGTCCTATATTTGTCTATCTGCCCCAAGATGTGTATATGAAAGTGATCGATGACTGCGGCTCCTTTGCCGTTAGTTACCAGACGGTAAGAGGAGATGTGCTGATCCCGTATAATTTTTTTGATCACTGCGTTTATCTTCGTCAGCAACTGATCATCAGCTTCTATGAATTCCCCAATGTGTTTTTTGGATATCACGAGCAAATGAAGTGGTGCTTGCGGATGTAAATCCGGGATCACGATGACTTCATCATCCTGGTAGACAGGTTTTGACGGCAAAACACCGGATATAATGTTGCAAAAGATACACTCGTTCATATTTTTTTGATTTCGTCAACGATCTGTGAAAGGGATAGCGTCGTCGGTTTCATGTCCGGATTTTTGGCGCTGCCGTTGAGGATCATGTGGCGACTGGCGTGGAGAAACCACGTGGCCGCAGGATCCTTGTGTTTGAGCGTATTATAGACCGGAGTGAGGTTAATGTCATCTTTCGGCAGGCTCTTGATGCGCACGTAACCTTTGCGTGGGTCGCGGCGGATGACGACACTGTACCCCATTTTTTGTCCAAGGTGAACCGTCTCGTCGTTGGTCGTTTCAATGCCGAACGCTTTTCCCCATTTTGTTTCAAATTCAACTGCTTTTTCCTTCATTTCTTTTTCTGCCCAGACTTTATTTTGAAACGTTTTGTAAATACCATCGAGCGCCTCCATGCCAAGGC
>JACQHE010000024.1 GCA_016199185.1 Candidatus Gottesmanbacteria bacterium | reverse complement strand
GCCTCCCAGCGTACCGTCGGTATTAAGAAGCGGCAGTTTCTCTATTTTGTGCGTCTTAAAAATCGCCCGCGCCTCTTTCAGCGTCACGCGTACGTCGGCGTTAATGAGTTTGGAGGCGCTCGTCATGAGGGTTTTCATGAGCTTGCCCTCGTCAACCTCAAACCACATGTCCCGCTCCGATACCAACCCCAGGACTTTACGCGTGCCGTCTACGATGATGGCGCTACTGACGCGGTGGCGCTTCATCTCTGCGCGCGCCCGGGCAACGGTGTGACCGGGTGACAACGTAAAGGGCGTACCCATGATGAACCCTTCGGAGCGCTTGACCCTGGTCACCTCTTCTACCTGCCGCTCAATAGGCATGAAGCGATGGATGACGCCCATGCCGCCGAGCTTGGCCATGGCTATGGCCATGGCAGACTCCGTTACGGTATCGATGTTGGAGGAGACAAAGGGGATAGCAAGCGTAATGTTCTTTGAAAGCTTTGTTTTGGTGACCACGTCGGCGCGCGAGCGGATGGCTGATTTTTGCGGGACCAGGAGCACATCGTCATAGGTAAGGCCCAAAGGTATGGTTTTCATAGGTTTATGAGTGCCGTCCGATCGGCTCCGACAGAAATGAATCGAATCGGCACGGCAAGCTCGCGCTCTAAGAATGAAAGGTACATGAGCGCCTGCTTGGGTAGATCGTTTCGTCTTCTGACGCGACTGATGTCTTCCTGCCAGCCCGGCAGCTGTTTGTAGACCGGCATGCAATCGGGAAGCAAGGAGATTTCTGAGGGAAACTCCCGCAAGATTTTACCACGGCAGCGGTACCCGATACAGACGCGAAGTACCGCTATCCCGGACAAGACGTCCAGCTTCGTGATGGCAATCTCGCGTACGCCGTTTAAGCGCACCGCATAGCGAAGCAGCGGAAGATCCAGCCATCCGACCCGGCGGGGCCGCTTGGAAACCGTACCAAACTCATTGCCGGTTTTTCGAATTGCATCACCGGTTTTGTCCAAAAGCTCCGTCGGAAACGGACCGTTGCCCACGCGCGTCGTATACGCCTTGACCACCCCCAAAACATTCACGGGTACCGCAGGAACGCCCACCATCCCAAATACCGCGCCGGCAATCGTGGGCGGCGCGACGGTAAAGGGGTACGTGCCAAACACCGGATCCAGCATCGTGCCGTGGGCCTGTTCAAATAAAAAGGTATGCGTTATGCGTTGATACGTTATAAGGGAAGAGACATCTCCGAGGTATGGTTTTAGCTTCTTACCGTAGGGAATATATTCATCCAATATTGATTGAACGGTAAAATCTGTTTTTACTCCGTAGGCTTTTTTAATAATTGCAATTTTGAGTGGTACAATTCTCTCCAATTCTTCTTGTAACACGCGAGGTCGTACGAGAAATTCTAGCCTGATCCCAGCACGATTGTTGCGGTCCTCATAACAGTACCCTATGCCTAGATGCAAACTTCCCGTCGCATCGCGGCCCTTCCATGCTTCATTGGCCGCGTCTAACGCCCCATGATAGGGCATCACGATGTGGCAGCGAGGATCGATTGTCAGATCCACAGGATACCCGGCATCTTTAAGCATCTTAATTTCGCTTAATAGTACTTTGGGGTTGATCACCACGCCCTGGGCAATGAGAAGCTTCTTTTTTTGAAGCACGCCGGAAGGAACGAGTGAGAGGGGGAAGCGCTTCCCGTCGACCACGACCGTATGTCCGGCGTTGTTACCGCCGTTCCAGCGCACCACGTAATCAAAGGAAGGAGAGACGGCATCGATGATTTTACCTTTCCCCTCATCTCCCCACTGGAGTCCGACGACGATAGATGATTTCATATCTTCTTGGCTCTTCCGACGACTTCCGCGACGATTCTGCCGGGATAGGGATTGTGGTGCCCGTCACAAAGCGACCGCATCTCCTGTTTTTCTTTTTCTTTCAGTGGAAGTCCTGTAATCAAATCCTGCAAGTCTTCTTGCGATAACACTTTGCCGCGTGTTGCTTTTTTTAACCGCTCGTACATATCCGCAATGCCGTGTGCCAGGCCATATGCCTTCACCGTCTCTATCCACACTTCCGCGTGGGTAGAAAGATCCAGGCTCACCGCCGCCCGGTTGACCGCGATACGAGAGAGCCCCTCCACGATACTTTGGTAGGATAACAGACTCAAGGCGATAGGCATCACAAGGCTCCTTCGCACCGTGGAATCGGAGAAATCCCGCTGCAGCCGGTTGATCGGAAGCTTGCGCGCGAGCGTTTCTATGATGCCGTTTGCCATCTCAAGCCCTCCTTCGGCGCCTTCAAAGTATATGGGGTTAACCTTATGCGGCATACCGGCAGAACCTACTTCCGTGTCTATTTTTTTGACGTTCACATACCCCATAAGCACATAAAGCCACATATTTTTGGTGAAATCCAGGAGGATGCTGTTGATGCGAAAGAGGCTGTGCAAGTAGGCAACAACGCCATCATACGGGGCTACCTGCGTGCCCGCATGCGTGGGAATCAGGCCAAAGGAGCACACAAACGTATCGGTGAAGTTTAACCAGTCAAGCTTCCGGTCGACCCCCACAAACGCCTGAAAACTCCCGACTTCCCCGGAACATTTCGCTTGTAGGCCAACCGAGCGAAATATTTTTAACTCGTCGCACAATCTGGAGAGGGGACCGGCGAGTTCTTTGCCAAGCGTAGTTACGTTTGCCGGCTGGCTGTGCGTACGGGCGACCATGGGAGTATCTTTTTCCTCCTGACTAAGCCGGGAGAGCGCGTGGATGATGCGACGGATCGCAGGAATGATAACCTCTTCTCTACTCCGCAGGAGTTGAAGACCCAGGGCAATGCTGTTGATATCCTCCGACCCGAGTCCAAGATTGATAGAGGGAATGAGCCTGAAAAGGCCTCGCCTTTTCAGGCTGGCGGCGAGAAAAAGTTCCAACGCCTTAAGGTCATGGTTCGTGGTGCGTTCTATTTCTTGAACGGATGTTGCGTCGGATAATGAAAATGATTCCACAATCGCGTGAAGTTTATTTTTTTCGGAGCCGGAAATCAACGCGAGGTACTCGCCCATCACCCGCAGCCGCAGCTTCATCCAGGCAAATTCGGAGAAATAGGGCTTGAGGGCAACAAGCTTTCGGCTGTTTCTGCCGTCCAGGTGTGTGAGCGCAGTAAGCGGCGTGAGGGTTTCCCAATCAATCATGGGCACATGCACCAATAAATTCCAAAAAAATCGGGTGCGGCGATAGGGGTCGGGAACGGTACTCCGGATGGTACTGGGTACCGAGGAAGAAGGGATGCGCAGCCTTGGGTAATTCAATGATCTCCACCAGGTTTTCAACAACCGAGCGGCCGGCAATCACCATCCCGGCCTCTTCAAACTGCTTGGCATAGGCGTCGTTGAACTCATACCGGTGCCGGTGACGCTCTCCCACGATGCGCTTTTGGGCATCGTCGTATCCTTTGCGGCTTGCATAGCTTGCATCTGCCATTGTTCCTTGTTTTACGCGGCATTCCCACCTGCCCAAACGCATCGTACCACCGTAGGCACGGCGCGTGATAATCTCATCCTGGCCGGTGATCATATGGATGACCGGATGCGCCGTATCCGCGTCGGATTCGAGCGTATGGGCGCCTGCAAGCCCCAATACGTTTCGCGCGTACTCAACAACGGCAAGCTGCATGCCGTAGCAAAGCCCCAGGTAGGGAATCTTGTTCTCCCGCGCATACCGGATGGCATTGATCTTACCCTCAACACCTCGCGGGCCCCAGCCGATGGGAACGATGATACCGTTTGCATCAACGAGATCGTTCATATCGCCTTTTTCCAGATTCTCCGCCTGAATCCACCTGACCTGCGCGTGTATGCCGAGTTTCCACGAGGCGTGATCTATGGCATCCATAAGGGCCGCGTAACTATCACGCAGCTGATACTCGCCGGTCGCAAAGTACTTACCCACGATAGCTATCGTCACCGCGGTTTCTTTTTTGGCCTTGACCGAGTCGACCATATTCGACCACTCGCCCAGCTCAAGAGAACGGGGGGGAAGACCCAACATATCGAGTATCTTTTCGTCCATTTTCTGTTTGGCAAGATACAATGGTGTTTCATAGGGCGTGGGAAGATCGACGCAGTCAATGACGTTTTCGGCATCGACGTTACAAAACAGGGCAAATCGCGTTCTCCTGCGGGCATCCATGGGCTTTTCGGCCCTGGCCACGATGAAGTCCGGCTGGATCCCCATGGAGTTAAGCGTCCTCACGGAAAGCTGGGTTGGCTTGGTCTTGGGTTCGCCCAGGTGCGGTGGAGTTGGCAGATAGCTGACATGGACGTGTACCACGCTGTTTTTTTTATTGCGCGAAAGAATCCGCGACGCTTCGTAGTAGAGCGCGTTTTGGTATTCTCCTGCTGTTCCTCCCAGCTCCACGACGACAACATCCGCATTTTCTTTCTCTCCTGCTAATTTAACCCGTTTGATGATCTCATCGGTGACATGGGGAATCGCTTCGACGTCTTCCCCCTCGTACTCGAAATTCCGCTCCCGGTCGATGACTGCCTTGTAGATCTGCCCCATGGTGACGAAGTTATGGCGTTCCATGTTTTTGCCCAGGAACTTCTCATACGTCCCCATGTCCATGTCCGCCTCTGTCCCGTCTTCGCAAAGGAACGGGTCGCCGTGTTCGATGGGGTTGATAAGTCCGGCATCTATATTGAGGTAGTTTTCACATTTGACGGGGGTGACGCGGTAGCCCCGGTTTTGGAGGAGAAGGGCAATTGAAGCCGTCGTGACGCCCTTTCCTAAACCGGAAATGACGCCGCCGGAAACAAAAATAAATTTCGTGGGCATGATTAAAGATACCAAAACTCCCCTGGGTCGTCAATGATCCAGTTGGTAACCGTTCACGCACTCCCAGAAAGAGCCTTTGACAAAATTACGCCATGGCGTAATTTTGTCAAGCACAAATGACTGTATCAATGTTGATCAAAATATCTCTACTAAATTCTCCCTCCCCATTAGGTGCCAAAGTACCGATCGCCAAAGTCTCCCAATCCCGGCACGATGAACTTGCGGTCGTTGAGGCCATCGTCTATGGCTGCCGTGAATATTTTGACTTCGGGATGGTGCTTTTGGACTCGTTTGATGCCCTCCGGCGCTGAAACAATACAGACGATCGTGACCCGCTTGGCGCCTTTATCCTTAAGGAGCCTTACCGTGTCGTCAAATGATCCGCCGGTTGCAAGCATAGGGTCAATGACGAGCACACGGTGCGTCGCATAGAGCTTGGGGAGTTTGCGATAGTACTCCCGTGCCTGCGCGGTCTTCTCATCCCGCTCCAGTCCCACGAACCCAACCGACACCGCCGGTAAAAAATCCTGTATGGCAAACAGCATGGCCAAGCCAGCACGCAAAACGGGCACGACCACTACCTCGTCTTTGAGCTTCTTGCCCGTCATGGCCGCAAGCGGCGTTTCAATGCGCATATTGGCCGTCCCGAAGGACTTCATGACCTCAACGAGAAGTATTTTTGAGACGATCCCCGCATGCCGCCGAAACTCCTCGGTTCCCGTGTCTTTGCGCCGGATAACTGTGAGCGAGTGATCGATGAGGGGATGTCTGACGAGAGTAATGTTCTCCAACCGCATGAGATCACTGTATCAGGCCTTGGCCTTGGCTTCAAGATACTTCTTGCCGTGTCCGACGGAAGTATTAATAGGAATTCCTTTTTGGCATAGAGGGCAATCAGCCTCTTCAAATGCTTCTGCTTTCAGAACCCCCAAGGCAGAAAAAGGTCCGCCAACGACTTCCGTCGTGACACCCACAGGGTCGCGATTGACCATGACGCAGACGGCTACAACATTCCCACCGGCAGCCTTCACACTATCGACAACTTTACGGACCGACCCGCCGGTTGTCGTTAAATCCTCAATGACTAAAACATTTTTGCCTTTGACCAATCTATCGTATCCTCGGGTGAATACCTGATTTTTCTCTGGCGTTTTCTCCGTGTAAACACCAAGCACCTTTTTACCCTTTAGCAATGACAGATGATATGCAGTCCATTGGGAAAGGATGATGCCGCCAAGCGCCGGACCTGCTACGACGTCAATATCCGTGTCCTTAAACTTTTGGGCAAACATTTCCCCGACTCGCGAAGTCTCTTCTGTATGCGGGTAGAGCGCGTCTTTATTGATATACACGCTCCCGTGCTTGCCGGAGGTATACACAAAATGATCATCCGTCAGTACGGCGCCAACTGCTTTAAGTATGTCTATAATTGTTGATTTCATCGCGGACGATACGCGCTTCTTCGCGCGCGTTTTCTGAAAGAATAATACTACGGGATGCGTTAATGATCATACCAGAACCCTTTGCGTTCCTTCCCGCTTTGACTGTTTTTTCAACATCGCCTCCCTGCGTACCAATTCCGGGAACGAGAAGGATCATATCGCCAACAATACGTCGTACAATAGCTAGTTCCTCGGGGTAGGGGGCTCCGACGACCAGCAGACAATTGCCGTTCGTGTTCCACTCATGAACAACGTGTTCGGCAACTGTTCTATACAGGGCATCCTGAAATTCGGTAGCACCGGGATTACTTGTTCGACAAAGGATGATGCACCCCTTGTCTTTGCGCGCAAGAAACGGCTGCAATGCTTCGCATCCTAGATACGGATGGAGGGTAATTGCGTCAACACCAAGATAATCAAATGCGTAGGCAACGTACCCCTCATTCGTACTCCCGATATCGCCGCGTTTGGCGTCCAGGATAATGGGAATGTCCGGATACGCCTCGCGTAGATAGTCACACGTCATTTTAAGCTCTGTTATTCCTTGAGCTCCGCGTGCTTCGTAAAACGCGCTATTGGGCTTATATGCGCATACGAGATCCTGCGTCGCGTCAATGATGGTTTTATTGAAAGTAAACTGCTCATCCACCGTGCTATCCAATCCCACGCACAGAAGGGAATTATTTTTGGCGACAATGGCGTCAAGTTTTTGCTGAAATTTCATATGCCAGTTCCGGGCGCCAGTTGGCGCCGGTGACGGATTCGACCACGTCAACCCCAATCGTTTTATACAAACGGTAATCCTCGGGTGTCGTGACGCCACCGACGCCAACAACGACAAAATCCCTCCACTCTTTTTTCTTTTTATACGACAGCATGCGCTCCGCCATCTCCAAACCTGCCCAACGAACCATCCTGCCACACGTACCGCTGTAGAGCCGCGAGGAGTCTCCGGGCAACAATTGCTTGCCCTCCTTATCCACCACCTTGGCGTGGATGGCGTTGACGGCAACGACGCCATCCGCATACTGGTGGATGCTCTCGAGCAGCGGTTCAAGCGGACCCTCGGGGGGAAAATAGGCGATTTTGACCAACAGCGGCGTATCACCCTTGGCCTCGTGGAGGGCGGCCAGTATTGCCGCGGACGTCTCAATGTCGTGACACACGAGTCCGTGAATGCCGGAGACATTGGGGCAGGATAAATTTACTTCCATAACGGGGACGGCCGTTTGTTTGACAAGGCGTGCGGTTTCCACAAAGTCTGCAATATACGCTTCTCGTGACATGCCGTCTCGCATTGTGCCCATGAAGCTTGCGATGAGCGTGGCTTTCCCCTTCGCTATTGCCACAGCTCGCGCCAGATCCGGCTGCCACACGTCGGGCGTCTTTGACGGCACACCGAAAGAGTTGGTGGCGCCATCCTTCGTTACGTCAAAGCCGCGCATGTCCACGTTCCCAACAACCGTATCATCCGGATGGATATCCGTGCCTTTCGGATACAGCCGCACCATGTTGGGAAACGGGTTACTTGGACGCTCGCGTCTTCGCACCGTTTTATACGTCACCGGATCAAATCCCGCTATCACGGCTGCTTCTATGTGCCTGCTCGTGGGTAATATCCCTGCGCCAATACCAATGGGTGAGGTAAGCGTGTGCCCAAAAAACACACCGTAGGATTTCCCGTCTCCCCTCTCAAACGCACCAAAATCTCCCCACGGCCCTTCATGGTAGTTTTCTTCGTACGTATGCGCCGGATCGTAAAACATTTCCTTTATGAAAGACGTTTCCCCAGTGTTTCAAAGAGATGCTGTGCTACGGCCGTATCCGTGATAAGCGTCGTCCCTGTTTCTACTGCCGACCGTCGTATGAAGCGCCCGTCAGAAACCTCATCACCGTCGCCACTGGCGTGGGTGGGAATGTTGACGATGAGGTCAAACATGTCTTTCCCCAAAAGGTCCCGCAGGTTCGGACTGTTTTGCTCGCTGATCTTATACACTTTTGTCGTCGGTACGCCATAGCGCCCCAAAAACGCGTGCGTTTTGTCCGTCGCGTAAAAGATGTGGCCGTCGTGTTTAATGCGCTTGAGGTAGGGCAAAAGTTTTTCCTTATTCTCTTGCCTGCCGATTGAAAGAAGCACGGTTTTTTTGTGCTCGATCATAGGAAGACCTCCGCGGCGACTCACGTCCCAATCGTGCGTCTGATCGCTCATACGTGAAAATATCGAACACTGACGGATATCGCCCAATCCCAAAATAAACTGGATGATGCGTTCATTACCGATGCCGTAGCCCGCATGGGGCAGTGTTTTTTGCGAAACGATCATCCCTTCCGTATACCATTTAAAGTCCTCGTACGTGCCGCCACGCTGCTCGTGCAACTTGTACATCGTCGACGTAAGGAGCCGCACGAGAAGCTTGATGCCGTCGTGCTCCCGAACTGCCGACCCCACGGCCTCACCGGAATAAGGGAATATGCAATCGGCAGATAACACGACCCGTTCGTCCCTCGCCGATACTTTCATATTGAAAAATTTGATCTCTTTGGGATAGCGCATGATAAATACCGGCGACCACGCACCGATCTGCCCGCCGTAGTGTTTTGTCCTTGTATTGACGAGCTCAACTATTTTTGCTTCATGCTCGGCCCCCAAATCATCACCAAACCTAAGCTGTGGATAGCCGTTACTACGAAGGAGTGCTACTGCCTCTTCGTAAAGAATCCGAAGATAGGGCCGTTCCAAAATCGCTTTAAGCGCGCCCGCGTCGCGCCCGTAGTAATCCGTAAGCGTTTTTTGATGCTCGAGCGCGACAGCGCGTATCATCGCCTTTGTCGCTTTTTCGATATGGATAAGGAGCGCCTCGTACATGCGTTCTTCATCGTAGGACGCCCGGGTCATACCCGCAAACGTACAATCAAACTCCTCCTCGGTCAGCCTGAACTGCCGCAGGTGGCGCTCATCTTCAATCTCTTCATCTCTTCCTGAATGAATAATAGTATAGGCTCCATGACTGGTCTGAAGCGCTTGTTCAAGCGCAAGTTGCCCGGTTTGCGTAAAAAATAACGGCAAATTGAGACGGTTTCCCACCTTAAAAAGGGTATCAACATTTTCACATGCTCCGGTAATCCCCACAATTGCCGGCACATCAGCATACTGAAGGCCGAGTTTCCGATAGTGCTCGATCGTGCCGTAAAACAAAGACGATGAAAAGGCTATAAGATGCTGAAGCGGGTTCTCCGTTTGTTTCATAAAAAAAGAGCCGGGGAGGGCTCTTCTAAAAATAAAAATAGTAGTGTGTAATTTCCAGGTGTATCATGTGTTGGCCCCTGGGAATAGAGTCTAACGGGACGCGCGTCGTTTCGTCAAGGGGGGAAAATGCGTCAGGTGTTTTTTGAATAACGCACGGAAGATATCGCCCTTGGCTACAATGCCAACCAGCTTATCGGTTGTTCGGGACAATACCGGTAATTGGTTGACGTTTTTGCTGATCATGCGGGAGAGCGCGCGCATGATGGGCGTATCTTCACGCGTATAAATGACGCGCTTACACATGAGGTCGCGAGCTTTCTTCGCGTTGAGCTCGTGGATGCGGTTTTCCATTTCCTCAAAATCGTACGAGGAGAACAATCCCTCCATCAGATCTTCGTAGTTGGGATACAGAAGACGTAAAATGTCATCCTTCGTGATGATGCCCAGCATCGTTCCCTTCGCGTCAACCACCGGTACGGCGTTGACCTTGCGCGTAAAAATCGTTTTCCATAACTCCCGTAAGGAAGTATCGGGCTTGACGGTCGTTACTTTTTTACTCATCACATCACCGACAACCATAATCTTTAAACCTCTGACGAAGTGTACGCCCCCCTATGACGCCTGTCAATTAGTTGATGGAAAGGGTCGGCGTATGGCCTGTCCGGTGGCGGCGGATCACTCTCATCTCCAGGATCGAGCGCCGCAGGACCGCTTGGGCCGCAGCCAGTTCCTCGCCTTTGACTTTTCGCACGATAATGTCCCGTGCGCGAGCGTGAGCGTTTCTGATCGCAGCTTCGTTGAGTTCATCAGCGTGAACGGCGCGCGAAACGAGAATGGATACCTTGTCTTTCTCTACCTCCATGAATCCCCCGCCGATTGCCAGATACAGCTCTTTGCCGGAAACGGCGATTTTGATCTCTCCTTCGGAAAGCACCGTAAAAAGACCCACGTGTTTGGGTAAGATGCCGATCGTGCCGTCCGGTGTGGGCACCCGCAGCGCATCCACGCTATCGGTGTAGGCTGTGCGCTCCGGAGTGATGATTTCGAGAAGAAAAGAGTCCATAATCTACAAATCTACTAATCTACAAATATTCAAATTAATGTTTGAATGATTTAATCATTGAATGAATTAAGCCATTCATTTGTATATTTGCATATTTGTTTATTTGTAGATTTATTTGACCTCTTCTATCGTTCCTACCATGTAAAACGCCTGCTCGGGTTTACTGTCATGTTTGCCCTCCAATATTTCTTTGAATCCTCGGACCGTATCTTCCCTCGATACGTATTTCCCCTCCCGGGCAGTGAATGCTTCAGCCACAGACATGGGCTGGGTCAAAAAGCGTTGAATCTTGCGCGCGCGCGACACGGTAAGCTTATCTTCCTCGGAAAGCTCCTCCATGCCCAAAATGGCGATGATATCCTGCAGGTCCTTGTACCGTTGGAGTACCCGCTGGACGCCTCGGGCGACGTCGTAGTGTTCGCGGCCGACCACGCCGGGCTCCAGGATCCGCGAGTTGGATGCCAAGGGATCTACGGCCGGATACAGTCCCTGCTCGGCAATAGAACGCTCGAGCGAAATCGAGCTGTCCAGATGCGCGAACGTGGCAACAGGCGCCGGATCCGTATAGTCGTCCGCCGGCACGTACACCGCCTGCACACTCGTCACTGATCCCTTCTTGGTCGAGGTAATCCGCTCCTGCAGCGCGCCCATTTCGGAGGCAAGCGTCGGCTGATACCCTACGGCCGAGGGAATGCGTCCCAGAAGTGCCGAAACCTCGCTCCCCGCCTGAGCAAAACGAAATATATTATCAATAAAGAGAAGGACATCCTGTCCTTCTTCATCACGGAAATACTCGGCCATCGTAAGCCCGGTGAGTGCAACCCGCAGTCTGGCTCCCGGCGGCTCGTTCATCTGGCCAAACACCAAGGCAGTTTTGTCGATGACGCCGCTCTCTTTCATCTCGCGCCAGAGGTCATTGCCTTCGCGAGAGCGCTCTCCCACACCGGCAAATACCGAAACGCCGCCGTGCACTTCTGCCACATTATGGATAAGCTCCTGAATAAGAACGGTTTTACCCACTCCCGCGCCGCCGAAGATGGCGACTTTGCCGCCTTTCACGAATGGAGCGATGAGATCTATGACTTTGATGCCGGTTTCCAAGACCTCCTGCTTGGTGCTTTGCTGGACGAGGAGAGGAGCCTGCCGGTGGATGGGATAGGTTTTCGTGGCGTTTATAGGGCCTTTGGTATCAATCGGCTCGCCTACCACATTAAAAATCCTCCCCAGCGTCTTTTTGCCCACCGGCACGCGGATCGGGGAGCCCGTTGCCGTCACCGTGTCACCGCGCCGAAGTCCGTCGGTAGGACCCAGGGCAATCGCGCGCACACGGTCATCTCCTAATTGTGCGGCAACTTCCAAAACGAGTTCTCCCGCGGTAAGCGCTTCGTAAATCGCCGGCAGATACTCTTCATTAAACTCAACATCGACCACGACACCGATGACCTGGACAATCGTACCTTGATTCTGTTTTACCGACTCTTTTTTAAAACGCATATTTATCTGATTCATACGTATGCCTCGATCAATCTACAAATCTGCAAATAAACAAATCTACAAATGAATAATGTAATAACAAAATGATTAAATCATTCGCACATTTTTCCATTCATTTGCATATTTGTAGATTTGCCATTTGTAGATTCTTACTGCTCGACGCCGAGTCGAGCAGTCACCATATCCGTAATCTCATAGGTGATCTTTTCCTGACGTGCTTTATTGTATACCAGCGTGAGATCGCTCATAAGCCCCGTGGCGTTATCCGTCGCGTTTCGCATAGCAATCATTCTGGCTGATTGTTCGCTTGCCTCTGCCTGAAGGATGGCATCGCGAATTTGATTTTCCAGATAATGCGGCAGCAGCGCCGCGAATACCGTCTGGTGGTCCGGCTCGATGAGCATATCATGGTGGCGTGATGCGTTAATGCGTGAATGCGTTGATGCGTCGACCCCTTCTATCGTAAGGGGTAAAATCGTTTTCTTCCTCGGATGTTGTTTGAGCGCCGAGATAAACTCATTGTACACCAAATCCACGCCGTCATAGCGGCCCGCAATGTACTCCTGGCTCACCATGGCCGTCATGGCCGGTACCGAACGAACAAACGGGATCTCCTGGGAGAAATCGGCGACGAGGCGGTCGCTCCCCATACGGGAGAGGAAAAACGCGGCTTTTTTACCCAGGACCACGTAGTTTGATTTTCCAAGATCCGTATACTCTCGCCCCAGGAAACGGAAAAGGTTGGTGTTAAGCCCGCCGCAGAGCCCCTTATTGGTGGCTATCACGATGACAAGGCGAGACCCTGTCAGCGTTTTGGGCTTGGCGAGGAGCGGATGATGGAGGGCATCCACGCGCGGAGCTAAATCCAACACCATCTCGTAGATTTTCTGCGCGTAGGCTTTCCCTGCTACCGCCGCTTGTTGGGCGCGGCGCATGCGGGAGGCGGCGACCAATTCCATCGCCTTGGTGATCTGCGCGATGTTTTTAGCGGACTTGATTCTTCGCTTAATGAGTCGGATATTAGCCATTTTTGAAACTCTTCTTAAACTCCCCCACTGCTTCCACAAGCATTTTTTCTACCTCCGGCGTGACCATCTTCTCTTTGGCAATCATCGGTAGCGCCTTGGGGTGGCTCGTTTCGAGAAAGTCAAGAAAATCATGCTCAAACTGCGTGACGCGTGCAACCGGCACGTCATCCAGGTGCCCGCTCACCCCGGCCCAGACGATCACCACTTGTTTGGCAACCGGCACGGGCGCATACTGCTCTTGTTTGAGAATCTCCATCATGCGAGCTCCCCGATCGATTTGTTTTCTGGTGGTTTCATCCAGATCCGAGGAAAACTGGGCAAATGCCGCCAAATCCCGATATTGAGCAAGGTCAAGTCGCAAATTCCCGGCGACTTTCTTCATAGCTTTGATCTGCGCGTTTCCTCCCACACGGGATACCGAGAGCCCTACATTCACCGCAGGACGCTGTCCGGCGTAAAAAAGGTCCGATTCCAAAAATATCTGCCCGTCGGTAATGGAGATGACATTGGTAGGAATATACGCCGAGAGATCCCCGGCAAGCGTTTCTATGATAGGAAGGGCGGTGAGCGATCCTCCCCCATACTCTTCATCCAACCGGCACGCGCGCTCAAGGAGCCTGCTATGGAGATAAAATACATCCCCAGGATACGCCTCGCGGCCGCTGGGGCGCTTGAGGACGAGAGAAATCTGCCGGTAGGCCCACGCATGCTTGGAGAGATCATCATAAATGACGAGCACATCTTTCCCCTGATCCATGAAGTATTCGCCGATGGCGCACCCTGCGTAGGGAGCCAGGTATTGAAACGCCGCGGGGTCGCCTGCGGAGGCGGCAACGACCACGGTGTGCTCCATGGCTTTATGACGCGTCAGGTCGCCCACGACCTGCGCTATCCGCGACGTCTTTTGACCGATCGCTACGTAGATACATATCACGCCTTCTTTCTTTTGGTTGATAATGGTATCCACGGCGATTGCTGTCTTGCCCGTATTTCGGTCGCCGATGATGAGCTCGCGCTGTCCGCGGCCAATAGGAATCATCGCGTCAATCGCCTTGATGCCGGTCTGGAGCGGTGTATCAACTGATCTGCGCTTGGTGACGCCCGGAGCTATTTTTTCCATGGGGTAAGATTTGTTTGTGCTGATCGGCCCTTTTCCATCAAGCGGCTCGCCAAGAGGACTCACGACGCGGCCTAGAAATGCTTCGCCCACCGGTACGGAGAGCAGTTGACCGGTACTTCGCACTTCATCTCCCTCCATGAGCTTCAGATAATCGCCTAACACGATTGCGCCGACTGCCTCCTCCGCTAAATTCACCGCGACCCCCATCACGCCATGTGGAAAAGAAATGAGTTCAAGATACCGTACCTGCGGGAGCCCACCAATCGTGACGACACCATCTGCTACTTGGGCTATCGTGCCAATCCGTTTTGCCTGCAACCGCGACTCAAAACCGGTAATCTTTTTGGCAAGCTCCGCGGCTATTTGTTTGGGTAAGTCTTGGTGTTTCATATGGTCAACTGTTCCTTCATCGTATCAATCTGACCGCGCAGGCTCGTATCGACAATCCAGTCACCCACAGCAATGCGTAGTCCCCCTATAAGTTCTTTGTTGAATTTGCATTCGATGATCACGGTATGAGTCAACAGGCGTGATAATAATCGACTGATTTCCGTCTTTTCTCTGGGGGTGAGTACGACGACACTTTCCACCCTGGCCGTTTTTTCTGTCCCGGCCGAGCTTGATATTTTATGAAGTGCAGCGGTAACTTTCGGCAGCATCGCATCGCTCGTACCCTGCTGCTGAAGGTATTTGGTTACCCCATCAACAAAATATCGGGCATCTTTTGCTAGACTGCTCATACTCCTTTTGCCTTCCCCAAATCAACCAAGTGCTTCGCAATCAGTTTGTGCTGATCTGCAGGCGAGAGGATCCCCGCGACCAAGCGCTTTGCCATGGTTGCAGCCAGGTTTATGGCTTCGGCGCGTATATCACCCGAAAGCGCCTCATGCGTAGCAGCGGCCTCGCGCTTTGCTTTCTCGATAATTTCTGCCGCCTCTTTTTGGGCGTTAGCCACGATCTCCCGCTCGGCATCATGCCCCTGTTTCTTGGCATCCTCAAGGATAACGCGGGCTTCGCTGCGCGCTTCGGCGATAAGCTTCTCGCGGCGGCCCCCGAGCTTCTCCGCTTCGGCACGCATGCGCTCGGTGATTGCCAACCCTTCCTCTATCTCTTTTTTGCGCTTCTCAAGCATCCCCAGAACGGGCTTGTAAAGAAGCTTGGTCAACACGACCACAATAATGGCAAAGTTAACAATCTGCGCCAAAAGTAAACTTGGCTCAATCCCCAGTTTTTCCATACGTTTCTTATGTTGTCATTCCCGCGGAGGCGGGAATCTATTCTACACAAATTTTATTATCAGTCCCGCTACCAGCGCGTAAATGGCGATAGCCTCGGCAAACGCCACGCCCAATATCATGCTGGTGCGCACTTCTCCCGCCGCTTCCGGGTTTCTCCCAATCGCCTCCATGGCCTTGGCGGTGAGAAGACCGATCGCCAGAGCCGGCATGGCACCACCGAGCGCCACCGTCAAACCTGTCATAATAAGTTTTATTGATCCCTCATCCATTATGATGCACCTCCTTCCCATGAGAAACCGCTACTGTTAAAAATACCGCAGTCAGCATAGAAAAGACAAGGGCCTGAATGAATCCGACGAACAACTCCATCGTCAGAAACGGTAGAGGAACGACAAACGGCATGAGAAATGCCATGACCGCCAGGAGTACTTCGCCGGCAAAGATATTGCCAAAAAGCCGGAACGCAAAGGAAATAACTTTGGATAGTTCGCTCACGAGTTCAAGGATCCCCAAAAAAAAGTAAATCGGGTTGCCGACGTTGAAAAATCGCTTGCCGTAGTGCATGCCGGATGTCTTAAATCCGTAGTATTGGATCGCAATCATGGCAAAAAGAGCCAGTGCCACTGTGGTGTTGAGATCCGCGGTTGCTCCCCGTAGTAAGGGTGTAAACTCCTCACCATGAAAAAACCCGACTGTCCCGACGCCGGGTAACAGACCGACCCAGTTAGCAGCGAGGATAAAAAGAAATAGCGACGCAACCAGCGGAAACACATCGTTCACGTACGTTCCCGTCACCGTCCCAAAAAAGTCATACAACCCGCCGACGAGCATCTCCGCAACAGACTGTATTCTACCCGGAACCATGGTCATGGAGCGTGTGGAGAGATAAGAAAGGATGATGAGGATGCCCATGACCAGCCACGTCGTAATGAGGGCGTTGGAGATCGGCAGCCCCGCAAGTCGTGTGACAATTTCAGCGGCAAGTGATATGTGCGGCATCGTTAGTATGTCATCCCGGCGAAAGCCGGGATCCAGTCATTTTTTGTTTCTGATTACTGTTTCTACGGTCTTAAACAAGTTTATAAACGACACAATGATTCCTAAAAACAATAACGAGAGGGTTGCTTTGGGCGACGTTGACCACGTTCGGTCAATCACAACCCCAACCATTGCCCCTCCCGCGATCGGCAAGCAAATGGCAAACCCGATTTCTCCGATTAGTCCAAGGTACTGCCAAGTGGCTGCCGACCCAAACCGTTTTTTCTTTGACCTTTCAGAAAACTCAAGCTCAAATTCCTCTTTTGACATATCTATTCTATACAACGAGTGTTGCCTCGTCAACCAGGATCGTGAGGCGGTCGTCTTTTTCATCCACCCGACCGCCAATCATAACCACCATATCTTTATGCCATACATCGATGGTACGCGCGTAGACTTTTGGAAACACAACCACCTCGATCGTGCCCCCCATATCTCCCAGACGGACAAATGCCATCGGCTGACCCCCGGCCTTCGTCACGATTTGCTTGACGGCGATGACCATGCCGCCTACGCGCACATTCTCACCCACGCGCTCACGGGTGATGTCAGAAATAGCGCTTGACCCTCCCGCCCGGATAGCCTCCATGCGCCGAGCCAACGGGTGCTCGGTGAGGTAAAAGCCCAGGAGGTCCTTCTCAAACGCCAGGAGCTGTTCCTTAGGGAGCTCCTCCATGACGGGCAGATGATCGCTCCCGTTCGTCCGTGTCTTTGTCTCCTCATCGATGTCAAATAGCCCAGTCTGCCCGGCGGCGGCTGCACGTTTGTCTTTGTGCGACTGCGCAAGCTTATCCTCGAGAACTGCCAGCAGCTGTGCACGGTTGCCGAACGCATCCATGGCGCCGGTCCGTATGAGACACTCAAACGTCTTCTTGTTGACCTTCGTCGTGTCCACACGTTTAACGACGTCGGTAAGCGACACGAATGCTCCGCCGCCATTTCGCGCACCCAGAATGCTTTCGATTGCTGCTGTCCCAACGTTTTTGATCGCAGAAAGTCCGAACCGTATGGAATTATGTTCAATCGTAAACTCCACATCCGACGCATTGATATCCGGCGGCAAAAGCGAGAGGTCCATCCTACGGCACTCCTCTACAATCATGCTGATTTTTTCGTCTCTGGTTGGTCCCGTATTACCGCGCGATTCGGCGGTAAGGACGGCCGTCATGTACTCCACCGGATAGTTGGCCTTCAGGTAGGCCGTCTGGTAGGCAATCATCGCGTAGCAGGCAGCATGGGCTTTATTAAATCCGTACCCGGCAAACGGCTCGATGAGCGTAAAAATCTCTTCGGCCTTCTTCTGTGACAGACCGTTTTTCACACACCCTTCGATAAATTTCTCCTTTTGCTTCTTCATCTCTGTGGGAATCTTTTTTCCGACTGCTTTCCGGAGCTTGTCTGCATCCCCCCAGGAGTAGCCGGCAACATTGATGGCAGTGAGAAGCACATCGTCCTGATAACATATCAACCCATAAGACTCACGCAGCGCATCTTTGAGTCTGGGATCCGGAAATTTGATCAGGCGAGGATCGTGTTTCCGTTTGATAAACTCCGGAATGACTGCCATGGGCCCGGGGCGGTAGAGGGCCACCATCGCCATGAGTTCAAAGATGCTCGTGGGTTTGAGTTCCTTTATTGCGCGGCGCATGCCGGCGGATTCCAGCTGAAAAATGCCGGTCGTTTCCCCTTCTCCAAGCATCTGGTAGGTTTTGGCGTCATCAAGGGCGATCTTGGCTAAATCGATGGTCTCGCCCCGACTCCGATGAATAAACAATAGGGCTTGGGAAAGGATCGTGAGGTTGCGCAGTCCCAAAAAGTCCATTTTGAGAAGTCCAACGCCGTCCTCACCCACGGTATACATGTCGTACTGGGTAATAATACGTTCACCTTTTGATTCTTTCTGAAGTGGTGTGTACTCAACGATAGGCTTGTCAGAGATAACGACTCCGGCGGCATGAACGGACGAATGCCGTGCGACTCCTTCAAGCTTCCTCGCCACATCCAAGAGCCGCTTGGTCTCCGGCTCACTTTGGTAAGCACGCGCCAAGTCCGGCGACTGGGCAATTGCCTTATCAATGGTCATGGCGCTCCCTTGAAACCCCGGCGGGATCATTTTAGAAATCCTATCCGGTCCGGAGTAAGGCATGCCCAGCGCCCTCCCCCCGTCGCGGACCGCACCGCGGGCTTCCATGGTGCCAAACGTGATGATCTGGGCGACTCTGTCTTCGCCGTACTTTTGCGTCACGTAGGCAATCACCTCGTCTCTCCTATCATCGGCAAAATCCAGATCAATGTCCGGTGGGCTGGGGCGATGCGGGTTGAGGAACCGCTCAAACGGAAGCTTGAAAAAAAACGGGTCAATACCGGTGATGCCCAAGATATATGACACCACCGATCCGGCAGCAGACCCGCGCCCCGGTCCCACGGCGATCCCCTGGGACTTGGCCCAGTTGACGAAATCGGAAACGATAAGGAAGTACGTGGCATACCCGCGGCTGTTGATGATGCCCAGCTCGTAGGCAATCCGGTCGCGGATCTCTTTCCCGGCGTCTTTATAGCGGGACTGCAGGCGCTCACTCACGAGTTTGGTCAAGTGCTGTTCGGGCGATTCTCCTTCGGGCAAAGGGTATGCAGGCAGGATCCACTTCCCGACGGAGAGCGTTAGATCACACATCCCAGCGATTCTCGCTGTATTTTCTATTGCCTCCGGGTACTGGATGAAAAGCCCGGCCATCTCCTCGGGAGAGCGCATATAAAAATCCGGGCTGTCGATCATGGAGAGCTTCCGGTTTTTGTTGAGCATTGTTTCCTGCGTCTGGACGCACAGGAGTATTTCCTGCGCCTGCGCGTCGTCGGGATCCACGTAGTGGATGTCGTTGGTTGCCACAATCGGCAGTCCCAGTTCTTTGGCAAGTCTCACGAGTTTTTCATTCACCCCGTCGCAGTCGGCAATCTTCGGATGATGTTGAAGCTCAATATAATAGTGGTCAGGTCCGAAAAGGTCGGCGTATTTTTTCGCTACTTCTTCCGCTTCTTGATCCTGATTATTACGAAGAAGAGACGGAACCTGCCCATGGAGGCACGCCGAAAGACAGATGAGTTCTTCGTGATACTTCTCTAAAATTTCCCAATCAATCCGGGGTTTATAATAATATCCTTCCAGATGGGCATGGGTCACAAGCTTCATGAGATTTCTGTAGCCGGTTTCGTTTTTAGCCAGGAGGACGAGGTGATACGGATCGGTATCGACTTTACCTTCTTTATCAAATCGGCTCCTGCGGGCTACATAGGTCTCGACCCCGATGATGGGCTTGACCCCGGCTGCCTTGGCTTTGAGGTAAAACTTGAATGCCCCGTACATCGCGCCGTGATCGGTAATAGCCAGAGCCCCCATCCCGAAGCTTTTCGCCCGCTCGATGAGATGATCCAGCTTCCCCAAACCATCAAGGAGAGAATATTCACTATGCGTATGAAGATGTACAAAATCAGCCATGGTCTTTTATTGCGCTAACCCAACTTGAAATATGATCTGTTATAAATTGCCGAACGCCTTTTCGGAAAGGATCATCTACTCGGGCCATCTCGGTTTGATTTCTCGCCAGCATTATCCTAATGACAAAATTTCTACAATTTTCTCCTAAATCTCCCCTAAGCATTTCTTCGAGTTCTTCTCTATTTACTTCCAATGCCCCTTTGGCGGCATAGGGATATACTCTCTCAAATAGTCTGAAGCGCTTTTCACTCACCAATGACGCAAAAAACCTTAATCGTTTTATTGCTTTTTGCGAATCCACACACTGGTCGGATACCATGTCAAGAAGAATAGCTGCTTTTGCGCTACTCTCACCTGACTGAATACTCAAAAACGATTGCACTTCTTTATCTAGATAGGCAATTCCGTAATCTAAAAACAGTTCGCGATCAAGATGATACGTTTCTCCGTTTATCTCAAGAGCCGTAAACTCATCAAGTAGACTTTCAGGGCTAAGCAAATCATCGTGAAGGAACCCTAAAAAAGTCTCTACATCGCTTTTAGTACCTTTTACAATCATCGCGAATTCATCGCCTCCTACCACATATGTTCGGAAATAGTCGAATTTCTCATATAAATATTTTTCTCTTGGTGTATTAGCCCACTTCTTCAGATTCTGACTTACTGTTCGAATGAGATCCGCCATAGTAATTTTATACTGATCGCCTGCTCGGTGACCCCGAAGCGCATTTTGCATATTGAGCATACCAACGTCAAAACGAACGACAGTTACTATGCCGACGTTATCTTCCGATTCACCTCTAGAACTTTTGTCTAATTCTTGACTCACAAGAGCTTCCAGGTCCTCATGGAATGCTCTATGGTTGTGAAGTTCGGTCATTTGATCCACCCGAGTAGATGCCCGTAGATTTTCATTTTCAGCCTGTGCATTTGCCAATGCAGTTATATATTCTGCTAATCGCTCTGTTACGGCAGCTCGTTGATCGTTAGCTTTGAATAGCTCGTCTGCCTCTTCTCTCGCTGCATCTAATGTTAGGTCTACGAGATACTTGTGTATGTCGTATCCTTCTCGCGGTCTTGGCTTTAGTGGATTATCAGATTCACCCATAGATTACTGAATGTGTTTCTTAACTATAGCTATAAGCGTATTCTTGTCTCCAGATCCGACGCCTATCCTCTTTATGACGGTTCCAATAATAAACATGAGGGCCTGCTCTTTGCCGCTCTTGTAATCCTCTACTGCCTTTGAGTTCTCTGATAAGACCTGTTTGATAATATTTTCTAATTCATCACCCGATACAGGGGTAGTCGTCGTTGATTGCACGATTTGATCCAAAAGTTGCTCCGGCGGCGTTGACGCAATGTCAACTTTTTTGTTTATTATCCAATTGGCAATCGCTTTAGGACTGACGACTGAAGACTGACGACTGAGGACTTTTTCAAAATATTCGGCCCGCTGTTTTGTTTCCACAAGCAACCCCGCGTCATACGCCGAAAGTCCATACTCCTTCATAAATCGCGCCTTTTTCTCATCCGGAAGCTCTCCGATTTGCGTTTTGAGCTTTGCGATTTGCGCTTGCGCGAAGCGCATAGGAGGAATGTCCGGTTCTGGAAAGTAGCGGTAGTCGTGCGCTTCCTCCTTCTCCCGCTGAGCAACCGTGACGCCTTTGCTTTCCATAAATCCCCGTGTCTGTTGCGTCGGTGTTTCTCCCCGTTCTATCATCTCCCTCTGCCGCTCTATTTCATATGCGATTGCGTTCCTGACAAACTTAAATGAGTTGATGTTTTTAATTTCAACGCGATAATTTGGATATTTGATATTGGTAGTATTGGTAGTATTGGAAATTGGTAGTATTGAAATGCTCGGTTCTATTCGCATACTCCCTTTTTCCATATCCGCGCCGGAGATACCCAGGTAGCGCACGATTTGCTGGAGCTTTTTGACGAATACATCCACTTCTTCCACGGATCGGAAGTCCGGCTCGGTGACGATCTCCACCAGCGGCACACCGCTGCGGTTAAAATCAACCAGGGCCACTCTCTCTCCATCAATCTCAGTATGCTGAATTTTCCCCGTGTCTTCCTCCAGATGAATTCTCCGGATCCGAATTGATTTATTCTCTCCGCTAACCTCAATATCGAGCTTGCCCGGACCGCAGAGCGGCTGATCCAGCTGTGTAATTTGATATCCCTTTGGTAAATCAGGATAGATGTAATTTTTTCGGTCAAAACGTGATTCTCCTGGTATTTCACATTCCAGCGCAAGGCCGAGCAGGATTGTCCACTCAATAGCTTTTTTATTTGGAACCGGCAATGCGCCGGGCAAACCCAAACAAACCGGGCAGGTGTTCGTGTTTGGCTTTGCTTGAAAATGTTTTCCGGAACAGCCGCAGAACATGCCGCTTTCAGTCGAAAGCTCAACGTGTACTTCAAGACCTATAATTGGTTGATATGTCATAATTTCGGCCTTTGGGTGTGCCAAAGCGTCTGTTCTTCATACATCTGTGCAACGGATAAAATTTTATCCTCAGACCATTGCGGGCCAATAAGTTGCATCCCTACCGGAAGCCGTTCGATGAATCCGCAGGGCAGGTTAATACCCGGAAGTCCCGCTATGGTGCTCGGCTCAACGAGAATATCTTGTAATTCACCAAACATAACGTGATCTTTTGATGCACCCTTTTTAAGAGCCGTGCTGGGAGACGTCGGGCCAATAATGAGATCAACGGCGTCAAAGGCTTTATGAAAATCATTGATAAAAAGTGTACGAACTTTCTGAGCCTTTGCATAATACGCATCATAATATCCTGCTGAAAGCGTATAGTTGCCGAGCATAATCCGGCGCTTATTTTCTTCATTAAACTGATCCCTCCTGTGACCAAACCGGATACCATCAAAACGAGCCAAATTAGACGAAACTTCTGCGCGTTGTAAGATGGTGTATACCGAGACGGCATATTCCGGGTCAAGCAATGATAGATCAACAAGTCGTGCGCCAAGTTTCTCCAGGACCTTTGCTGCATCCAATACCCGTTGATTAACTCCATTTTGTGCTTCACTTCGAAAATATTGTTTTGGTACACCGATGGTTAGATGTTTTATATTTATGATCTCTGATGTAACTGGCTGATGACCAGTCGTAGCGTCATACGGGTCAAAACCTGCAAGCATTTCATAGAGGATTCTGGCATCGGCGACAGTTTTTGTTATCGGGCCGGGTGAATCAGTTGAAGAAGCCATGGCTATGAGTCCATACCGGCTTACCCTGCCGTACGTGGGTTTTAATCCAACTACCCCACACCAACTGGCTGGCTGGCGAATCGATCCGGCAGTCTCGCTGCCTATGGCGGCAATGCATTCATCCGCAATTACTGCAGCAGCCGAACCGCCGGAGGACCCTCCAGGCAATCTCTCCAAATCCCAAGGATTTGACGTGGCGCCAAAGTCCGATGCTTCAGTAGAAGACCCGTGGGCAAACGCGTCCATATTGGTTTTGCCCAAGATCATCATTCCATGCTCCTTTAGTTTTCTTACGACGGTAGCATCGTATGGAGGAACATACCCTCTCAGAATATCTGATGCCGCAGTCGTCTCGATATCATTTGTATTGAAATTATCTTTTACTGCAATTGGGATGCCATTAGTCACCTTTTGATTGACGGTAATAAATGCTTTTATGTTAGGCTCTACAGATTTGATTCGGTCGGTGCAAGCCGCAATGAGTTCTGCGTGAGAAAATGTTCTCGTTTTGAGTCCTTCGATAGCCTGGGTGAGGGTAAGGGTATTTAGCTCCATTGTATTTTTGAAACGAAATATCCGTTATGCGTTCTTTTTGCATTTTTCAGCGCTTCTTTTTGAGACAAGCCGGGGAGCACGTGATCTTCTCTGAATTCATTCGTTTTTCCGCCCACTTGAGAAGTAGGCGGGGTGTCGTCTGTGTTGATTTCGGATAAGTGATCTATAAATTCGATGGTTTCTGATAATTCTTTACCCAGAAGCTCCAGCTCGGGGTCGGAGAGCAAAAGATTAGAAAGCTTCGCAACATGCTTAATTTCGAAACGTGTCAATTTTTTGTGAGCCATATTTTTTTACTATAAAGCCATGGGCTTTATTCTCGATACTGTCATCAAGTGATCTAAAATGCACGTTCGTATTATACTTCACCTCCAGCGCTTTTTGAATCAGCCAGTCGGCGAGGTGGGGATTTTTTGGAAGGAGTGGGCCGTGGAAGTAACTGCCGATGGCGTTTTTATACACCGCTCCCTCGTATCCATCCTCCCCGTTATTCCCAAACCCCTTGATAACCTTCGCAAAAGGTTTGGTCGTTGAGGTTTGTGATTTGGAATTTGTATTAAGATACGTCCTCCCGCCATGATTTTCAAAACCCACGATTGTTTTTTGCTGATAGCTGATAGCTGATAGCTGATGACTTATGAGTTCGGCAACCACATTCCCAATCAAGCGCTTTGCTTGATCGCCGGGATGCTCGGTATAGAGGTCAAAAATACCAACTCCCGGAATTGGATCTCCTTGATACGGCTTGTAATAGTGGCCGACGAACTGATACGCCGCACAGACGAAAAGCGCCGGAATGCCTTTTTCGACCATTTTTTTCACCACGGGCCCTTTATTCTTGAGAAAATCTGGGCCCGCCAACTTCTGCTGCCGATCCTGCGCCCCGCCCATGAAGATCAAGTCAGAAGTGGAAAGTGCAGAGAGGTGAGTTTCTAAGGTAACAGGCATGACGGTCGCTGCAATACCTCGCCACTGACAACGCTTTTCAATGCAGATAATATTACCACGGTCCCCATACGTACTCATGAGATCCGGATGCAGCCAAGCGATAGTAAGCTTCATAATATTTTCCTACCCATAAGAATCTTTCGAACTTCCAGCATGGCGGAATATGTAGGCAAGACATACAGTAATTCTGAAGTGTTTAGAGCATCTTCGAGATGCTCGAAGATAGATGACTTTACTCCTGCATATTTGAGTCGCAGCGCAAGGTCGTACACGCGGTCGCCGCTTACCCGAACGGAAACGGTTCGCGGAATCATTTCAAAGTCCACGTCCCATATCCAGGAAACGTCGCGGCCGTCGGGAATACGATCGTTTAGCACCAAAAGCAACTGTTTTGCACCAAGATCCAGTACCGTCCGAAGCGACTGATTAAAGCCAGTCGGATTCTTGGAGAGAAATATTTTCACGTTTCCAATCTCTTCCTGCCTGCCGAATGCAGGGTGGAACCCTGCCAGATCCGCTTGTATATCAAGCGTTTTGGCCACAGCCTTCGCCGCCAGAGCATTGTAGAGATTATAAAGTCCGGGCAGAGGAGACTTGGCCTCGGAAATATCCGGCTTCGGCCGTTTTTGTCCGCATTTCGGACACTTCCAGATTCCAAGGTGAGAAAAATAGATACCCTCATACGCAAGCCTTGCGCCGCAGTGTAAGCAAAAGGTCGAATCAGTTGCGTGTTCCATCCCGGCAAGAAATTTCGTTCTGTCATTGATGCCAAAATAGGTAACAGAACGTTTCGTGTGTAATCCTAAATGGGCAACAAGCGGATCATCTGCGTTTGCAATAATCATCGCCTTTGTCGATCGAAGAGCTTTCTCCCATTTTTGGGCAATGACATCCACCTCCCCATACCGATCCAGTTGATCGCGAAACAGATTGAGCAAAACGATTATGAGTTTTTTTTTATTGTCATTGCGAGGAGTCTTCGACGAAGCAATCTCGTGCTGATGTGAGATCGCTTCGCCGTCAGAACGGACTCGCGATGACAAGCTTGACATTACGCTCGGTAACGCATTTTCATCCACTTCAAACACTCCCCAATCCGCATCTGATTTCTGTATAAGCGCCGACACGATCCCGTTTTCTAGATTTGCCCCGCTTGCGTTGTGGACGACACTCTGACGACTATTTTCAAGAATCGTTTTGATCATGAGAGCCGTCGTCGTTTTCCCGTTGGTTCCGGCGATGAGAATGACACCTTTTTTGAGGTGAGATGCGAGAGATGAAAGCATTGTGGGACTTAGTCGAAGCGCAACCTCCCCCGGCCACGTGGCACCGCTGCCTAAATGTAAAAACGTACTCAATAATGAGATGAGCTTCCCGAAAATGATTATTACTCCGGTAAATGATGCAGTGGTGCCATCCTGAGCGAGCGAAGCGAGTCGAAGGATCCCCATACAGATAGGTTTACATTGCTCTCAAAATTTTTACCCGTTCCCCAATCGGCGGGTGGGTGTTGAAGAGGCCGGAAAACCAGGCAGCAAACTGTTTGCCTTTAAATGGATTGGTGATATAGAGGTGCGCCGTGGCATTGGTGGCCGCTTCAAGAACTTCTTTATCCTTGGACAATTTCTCGAGTGCAAGCGCAAGCCCTTCCGGGTAGCGCGTAAGATCGGCAGCAGATGCGTCCGCCAGAAGTTCTCGCCTACGGGATACGGCAAGTTGGATGAGCGTGGCAACAATCGGCGTGACGATCGCAAGGACAATGCCTACGACGAGCATGATCTGTCCCACACCACGATCTTCATCCCGATCTCTCCCTCTTCCCCACCAGAGATTGCGCAGAAACATATCTGCTAAGAAAGCTACAGTGCCAACTAAGACCGCAACGGCGGCCATCAATCGCGTATCAAAGTTTTTGATATGTGAGAGTTCATGGGCGATCACTCCTTCAAGTTCCCGACGCTCAAGTTTCGTGAGGATCCCCGCAGTCGCGCACACAACTGCGTGCTGGGGGTCACGGCCGGTTGCAAACGCGTTCATGGCCGTATCTTCAATGACGTAGAGTTTGGGTTTAGGGAGTCCGGCAGCTATCGCAAGATTTTCCGCCACGGTAAAGAAATCAAAATGCTGCTTTCTGTTGGCAGGCTTTGCCCCGCTCATGGCAAGCACCATTTTGTCACCCCAGTAATAGCTTGCAAAACTTGAAACCACGGAAAATAAAACTGCTATCCACATCCAACTATTTCCATATCCCAGGGCCTGACCCATCGCGTAGCCGGCCAGAACCACAAACGCGACAAATGCGCTCATAATGATATACGTTTTGGTGACATTTCCCTGGATCTGGGAGTGAATGGACATGATGCCGTAGGCGTCATGCTGGAGCGAAGCGATAGCATCCCACCGGGATTCTATCGTCCCGCACCAAGCCGGTGCGGAACTCCAGAATGACGTTTAAGAGAACTTCACCTTCACACTCTTCCTCTCGCCTTCTAGAGCCTGGAAGTATTCTTTTTCGTGGAAGCCAAGAGACTCATTGAATAAGGTGTTGGGGAACGTACGAATCTTCTCGTTATAGTCGCGGATAAGATTATTGTAATACTGCCGGCTGTAGGCAACCTTATCTTCCGTATCAGAAAGCTCTTTCTGGAGCTGCACGAAGTTCTCGTTGGCTTTCAGTTGGGGGTAAGCTTCAGCAATCGCGATCAATTTACCCAACGCCGAGGTAAGCATATCGCTTGCTGCGGCCTTACTTTCCATGGACCGCGCACCCATCATCGCGCTTCGCGCTTTCGTCACATCGGAAAACACGGTCTTCTCATGCTTGGCGTACCCCTTGACGGTTTCAATGAGGTTGGGAATGAGGTCTGCCCTACGCTTGAGCTGTACGTCAATCTGACTCCACGCTTCCTCAATGTTGGTTTTAAGGGATACTAGGGCGTTATACAGGGACCAGAAATAAACAACGACCAATGCAACGGAACCTAAGGCTATCCACAATGGTGTAATCATAAGACTGCCCCTTTCTTGTCATCGCGAGCGAAGCGTGGCGATCTTTATAGATTGCTTCGTCGCTTGCGCTTCTCGCATTGAAGTTATCTCATGAGCCATTTCCGAAACTCATTATACTCCATCGCGTTGACGATGTCACCTTTCTCACACCATCCT
>JACQHE010000022.1 GCA_016199185.1 Candidatus Gottesmanbacteria bacterium | reverse complement strand
CAGCGTGGGAATCCGAAGCCTGCCGAGATGTTTGACGTACGTCACCCTTTTTGTCATTCCGGGTTTAACCCGGAATCTATCATGTAAAGACTGGATCCCCGCCTCCGCGGGGATGACAGAGGGAGGGGCGGGGATGACAGAGGGAGGGGCGGGGATGACAGGTTCTGATACGAGATCGGCACCATAAGAATTGACGTTTTGGCCAACGAGAGTCACGTGCGTGTAGCCTTGCTCTGCAAGACCATGGCACTCGAGGAGGATGTCTTCAAACGGACGGCTCACTTCCCTGCCGCGCGTAAACGGCACGACACAGAACGTGCAGAAATTATTGCAGCCGTTGGTGATGGGAACCCAAGCATGGGTTTTGTCCGTCCGGATCGGGGCGTGGTCAAAACCCACTTCTTCAATGGGGAGAAACTCGTCGACGGCGGGCATTTTCATTTTGAGGAGAGATAGCATCTTGCCTGATTTTTCGCGTACCGCTATCCCTACCATACAGCCTGTCACAACAATTTTGAGTTTCCTCCCTTTTTGCTTCTCAATCGCCAGATTATGAACCAACCCGTAAACCCGGTCCTCTGCTTTTTGCCGGATCATGCAGGTATTGATAACGACATCATCTGCCGTCTTCATGGACCGTGCTTTGGTGTACCCGCGCGATTGGTAGTACCCGGCAATCCGCTCGCTATCCGCCTCATTTGCGGCACAGCCAAAGGTAACAATGTGATATTTCATGCCTCGCATTGTATCGAAATAAGGGAGATAAGGGAAATAAGGGAGATCGGAGAAATCAAGGTTCTATTCTTTCCCCACGATGACCTGGGCGTCGTAGGGGGAATCGGCGGCAAGCGCGGCATCGGCAGTGCCTACCGTGTACTCATCGGCGAGATCCGCTTTGAGAAAATCGAGATAGGCTTCTTTACCGGACTTGACGTGGATCTCGGTCTCATCATACGTATACTCGTCCGTGTTGCCGACGGCCTCCACCGTGTAGCCTTTCTCCTCCAAAAACGTCTTGGCTTTGCCGGCTGAACCGGCGGTACCGCCGCCGTTTAGGACCTGGAGCTTGAGGTCGCTACGTGCTGCTGCTGATGGCGTCGGCGTAAGGGTGGGTGCCGGTGTGGGGGTGGGCGTGGGCTTGGCAAATAACGTCGGCAGCTTGGGCAGCCCGCTTGCGACGACCAGAAGCGTCCCGCCGGTCAAAAGCGCGACCCCGATAATGATGACTGCCCAAAGGAATACCGGCGCTGCACCGGTCCGTTTATGTTCCGTAATGTCCGGATAGACTGCGGGCGCAGCCTCTTTTGAGAAAATTTCTGCAAGGACTTCTTTATCTGCTTCTTTCTTCTCCTCGGGTGATGGGACTGCTTCAGCCGATTCTATTTCACCGTTATCAGATTCCTCCTCTTCTTTCTTCTCCTGAATCTCCTCGACCACTTCCTCAATTTCTTCCGCTTTCTCTTTAATTGTTTCAAGCGCTTCATCTGACCCGTCAACACCTTCATTCACCGGCAATTCTTCAACGACCTCTGTGACGAATTGGGGCTTTGGCGGCTCTGCGGTAGCGGTTGCCTTTGTTTTTTTGAGCGCTGGCTTCTTTTTCGTTGGCATGGTAGTTACAGTATACAGAAATTACGGTTCGATTCAAGTACCACCGTCTAGCTTGATGCTGATGAGTACCGGGTAAGCGCGTAACGCCAAGCCTTATGACACAGAACAAAAAACAGGAAACCGAGCACAAGAGAAAGAGCGACGGTCCACGGCGACAAAAGACCAAGAAATGCTTTAGCAGGAACCGTCATCATAAGCCCCACGGGAAGGACGAACGTGAGTATCGCCCGGATCGGCTGATGGTAGATGTCCGTGGGAACCCTGCCCATCATGGTGAGATCCCGGTAAATCATGATGGCATGATCCACCTCTGTGGTCACGATAGCAAGCGCCAACACAAGAATATGGAAACCGGTAGCAATGATTAAGCCGTTGACGAGTAGCGCCAGATAGGCCATCACGCCTACGGCAGTCACGGCGCCCAGCTGCATGATAACGTATACCAACAGACCCGCATATAAAAACAGCATGTACAAATCCAACGGATCAGCCCCTCCTGCGAGGACGCGAAACAAGGCACTCATGGGTTTGGTGAGAACCAGATCAAAGTCACCGGAAACCACCATCGGCCGGAAGCGGTAGACCTCGCGGTAAAAAAGCTGGGCCGTGGTATCCAAGAGATTGAATGTGAGGAAAAAGAAGACCATCTGATATCTGGTGTATCCGCCAATGTCCGACGTTTTGGCAAAAAGCGCAAACAGAAATATCGTAAAGAAGCCAAACCGGAGGAGCTTGCCGAAAAGAAACATGCCCGCGTTCCAGCGGTCGAGAAACTCCCGCATGAAGGATTGATTCGTGAGTTTAAGCCAGAGGCTGAGATAGCGCTTGATATCTTTCATGTTACCGTCCTTCACTGGTATAGACCCGTAATCCCCTCTTCCACATGAGTATCATGCCGCACAAAAATACAATAATCCACGCGACGCCTCCCGCAAACCCTGTGATAATCTGCGGCCACGCCATCTGACCTAAATACACTTTCACCGGAAAGTACATAAAGTATTGAAATGGCAGGAGTTGCGCCAGCGTAAACAGTGGCTTGGGTAGAATATCCAATGGGAAAAGAGCGCCGGTGAAAAACTCCATAATCACAAATGAGAGAAATCTGGGTGCCCACACGTCCGGCAACCAAAACGCGAGAAGCCCATGCATCATGGCATAGCAAAAATATATGGCAATTCCGATGGCAATCGCCGCCATGGTGGCGATGAGTATCGCGCCATTTGCCTGAAAAAACACATTGGGTCGCAACAGCATTATAAGCAGGGCAATCTCGACAATCCCGAAGAGGAGATTGAGCAATTTATCTGCCGTGTCCCGCGCGATGTAGACCGAAAAGAAGTTGAGCGGCCGGATGAGAATGTTGGAGAGGCCGCCCTGTGTGATAAGTTCGCCGACTCCATACGCCTTCGTGCCGGTGACAAACGTTGCGACAATGCTAACGAGAAGTACGTACGTTAAAATTGCAGATTGCGTGTAGTCAAAAAACGTGGTTTGGGTAGAAAAAAGCGCCCACCAGAGAAAATAGACGACGAGGCGCTGGAGAACAAACCGCACGCGCCAAAGGACGAAATTCAAGCGGTACTCGAGCATCTCCTGCCACGTGATACGAATAATGTGGAAGAACACACTCATGCTCGAATCATACTATATCTCCACAAACCTTGACTCACACGAATATAACCCTGATAATAAAGTCATGAGAGCATCATGGATTGAGTCTCGCAGATACGTTTACACAGAGTTTTTGACCCAATTAGCAGTTGCATGGTTTGCCGGAGGAATTATTGCGCCATTAGTGGCACCGGCAACTGCAGGCGTCGGCGGACTCCTCCCATCCTTTTTAAGTCTGGGAGCAAGCTTTATTTCTTTACGTTTGGCTATCATTTGCCAGAAGGAGTATGTATGAGCACAATACAAAATCCGGTTTTATTTGCCTATACATTGGGATTCCTCTTTACAAGCATCTTGGTTCTCTATATATATCTTGATACTCGTGACGCGAGGGAAAAATAGACTCCTATGACATTGGAAAACGTCGTCTATGTACTTGCTGCAATTTTCGGTGTTATAGCCGTCTATCTCGTATTCTTCAAAATGGGCCGGTAATGGTATTGAAATCCCTCGACACTAAAGCGTAGTCGAAGTGCTCGGGATGACCCGAAGACGGGTCAACTGCTCGCGCTGGTGTAGTACCGCAGGGCAAAACGCCAAAAAAATTTGGAAAAGAAAAAAAGACATACGCTAACGACCATAATTATGGAGACATCGACGAATGATGCACGACCCAATAAAACTTTAGTGGGTAGCGTTATAGTCAACACAAATGGTAACAAGAAAATAGAAATATATTGACTCAAATTTTCATACATATCCTTAGGATACTTTGCCGTATCCATAACATGAAAAAGTAAATCTGTGAGATTTGTGAGATGAGATTGCCATAGTAAGATAGTCATAAAAACATACCATACAGAATAAAAAAGAAGTAAACCAAAAAGTGATAAAACAATAAAATAAATCCACTCATAAATCGTAACTTCTATATTATTGGATGAAAGTAGATAGAAAATAAATACTATCGCTGCTATAACACGTGGAAAAGTTGGAAAATTTATATACCTGACACTTAACATAAATTGCGAATCCACGGGTTTTAACAGTAGGCCGTCTAACTGACCTAAATGAATAATACGTGGCATGTGCCCAAAATTGGCAGTAAAAAAAATATGAAACAACCCTGCTACGACACTGTATACTCCTGTAAGTAACAATAATTCAACTCGTGACCAACCAAATATCGAAGTAACGTTTGATGTCAAAAGCAAGATAGAAATGACGGAAAAAACCGCCCACCCCAAACTCACAACTGCAGTACCCCAAAAATTTTCTCTGTAAATAACAAAATTTGAAAAATTTATTCGTATTAACGCAAACCAAAGTTTTAGTAACTTATTCATCTATGAAAAATTGCAACCCTCAAAATCAGGAAACGGTTTTGTCCGTCCTCCGTTCTTGAAAGTTTGTGTTTCTTTGTACGTCTTCGGTATTGCCTTAACGAAATTTAATCAACCATCTATCCGTGAACAGCTGCCTGTCACATAGTGCCGATCCGTTTGTGTCTCGTCTCGGTGATCAAAGGTCAACACCTAATCATAGTCGCGGGAAACAATGAGATTACTCGTTGTTCTCAGAAAAAAACACAGGTGATCCGTTGATCCCGTTTTTGAAAACCTCCTTTCTCTTTAATATGTGATAGATTTGTGTGAGCATCTTCCTGGCTGCTGCCACCTTGGCTTTCTTCTTTCCTTTGCGGTCTGCAATCCGCAGGTAAAAGTCACAGAGTCGTTGGTCTTTTTTGATTGCCTTGGGAACCGCCTCAAGGAGAACCCATCGGATATAATGATTTCCCTGTTTGATTTTCCCGTATCTCGTGTGGTCTCCGGACTGATAGATGCTGGGAACCAGTCCTGCATACGAGCAGAGCTGCTTACTCGTCCCAAACCGTTCAATGGGTCCGATCTCAACAGCAAGAATGAGACTCGTGTATTTCCCCAATCCCGGGAGTTGTTCCAAGAGCTTGGCGTTGGCATTGCCTTGGAACTGCTCATCGATGAGCCCGTTGCCTTCGTGAATTTGACTCTCCAGCTGATCGATGAGCTTGAGGTATTGCCGGAGGGCAAACTGACTGTTGATGGGAAGGGTGAGACTGTTCAGGAACTGTCTTCCTTTCTTTCCAAAGAGATCCGTGAGTCCCTCCGGCTCCCGGACGTTGAGTTTAGCAAGGAGGGAGTGCACCCTGTTTTTTGTTTGGGTTTTGACTCCCACGAGAGATGCACGGAACCGAAGGAGTTCCTTTTGATCCCGAACGTCCTTCGGCGTGTAGTAGGCAGGAGGGATCAGGTCTGCCCGTAACAGTTGAGCCAGTATTTTTGAGTCCACTTTGTCTGTTTTGATCTGGGCGCTGGCAATGGCCTTCACCTTTTGCGGGTGCGCCAAGGTTACCCCAATATTACGACCGGACAACTCATCTGCCAACCACCCCCAAGCAAACGTTGCTTCTATTGTTGCTTTTAATGGCTGATTAAATCTGTTAAGGTGCTTGTGGATGAGAACCGGATCATTGACGATCCGCGACTGATCCACAACGCTTCCGTTTTCTCCCAGTGTTGTGTACACCCCGTACTGTTTGTGCAAATCAATGCCGATGTATTGCATAGACCCTCCTTTGGTTTGAGCAGGCGGTTGATAATCTGATCATTGTACCGTTTCCTGCTCGATGGAGAGTTATGCAATTTTTACCATAGCATCATATTCCAACTGCACTAAATTTTCTAATACCATGGTGCCAGAGAACCTTGTAAAGTCCATAAAATAGAACCAGCCAGATGACCTGAACAGCAAGAATGCTCCAATTATCTGAGAGTGATAATTTACCCATAAATGCCATAACAGGAAAATAGATCATGTAAGGAAATGGGGTAAGATAAATAATCTGTCGTACTGGATCTGACAACGCATAAATGGGCATAATAAATCCTGCGCATACGATAAGTATCATCTCTGACAACTGCTGAAATCCTGATATATCTGTCGTCCAAAACGCAGTAAGCAAAATAATCATTTTAAACATAAACATCACGCAATATCCAAAAACAGCAATAACTATAGCCAATAACATATCTGTAGGTAACCCTACAATCTGAATTGGTACTGCAAGAACAAATGCAATCAAACTAAGAACGATAAACCCCATCGATCCTTGTATCATTCTCCATGGAAGCTCACTAAAAAACTTCAACTGAAGATATGAAAAAGGCTTTATGAGATACATGGTTAATTGACCTTCAAGGATATCTGGCCGGGCGTCTGCTTCAACATGAACAAAAAACCCGCCTGCAATAATATAGAACAAATAATACGTGATAATACCGGTCGTATTTATCCCACGACCTGACCAGAAGAGTAAATAAATAAGGGGATGAAATAAAGATACAAGAAACCACACAAAAATTCTACTGCGATATTGATAAACATGTTCAAAAAATAATAAAAAAATACGAATGTACCGCATACATATTATGTCTTCTTTGTAAACACATCCCGAATAATATCTTCGATGTCCGGCTCTTCGATGTTAAGGTCATCCACCGGAAACTTCTGGAGGAGCTGGGCTGCGGCCACGTTACTGGCACTCCTGGGTACGCGGATGACGGCCCGCGGGAAGTTGTAGTCGGTCAACTCCCCTACGGCTTCCAACTTATCCGGCGTCACGTACTCATCCAAGACCACCGAGAGCACTTTGTACTTGGCGAATTTTTTGACCAGACTCTCAAGCTTGCCGTCATAGAGAATCTTGCCGTGATCAATGATGATGACGCGTTTGGCCAGCTGGCGCACGTCCTCCATATAGTGGGAGGTAAGGAGGATCGTGGATTTTTTAAGCTCGTTGTAACTGCGGATAAAATCACGCATGTTTTTTTGCATCACGACGTCCAGACCGATGGTGGGCTCATCAAGAAATAACACTTTCGGCGAATGGATAAGGGCGGCGATAAGCTCCATCTTCATGCGCTCGCCGAGGGAGAGTTTGCGCACCTGTACTTTAAGAAGGCTTTCTACGTCCAAAAGTTCTACAAGATCATGAAGCGTTTTTTTGTACTGGTCGTCGGGAATTTCGTAAATTTCTTTGTTGAGAAGAAATGTTTCCTGGGCCGGCAGATCCCACCAGAGTTGATTCTTCTGCCCCATGACGAGGGCGATCTGCTTAAGATACGCGTTTTTCCTCTCAAACGGCGTAAAGCCTAATACCGACACGATGCCACTCGTGGGATACAGAAGACCGGACAAACACTTAAGGGTAGTCGTTTTTCCTGCTCCGTTGGGGCCGATGAAACCCACGAGTTCGCCCTCCCCTATCTCAAAAGAAATATCATCAACAGCCTTGACCGTCTGGTATTTCCGGTGAAACAGTGATCGCACCGATCCCATGAACCCAGGCTCCTTTTGGTGAACCTTGTAATACTTTTTTAAATGTGAAAGTTGAATGACCATACCATTAAAATCCAAAATCCTAATTTCTAAATCCTAAACAATATCAAAATCCAAAGCTCCAATACTCAAAACAGTTTACTATTTTGAATTTTAGTCATTTGGATTTGTTTAGGATTTGGTGCTTGGGATTTGGTGCTTTAACACTAAGTATACAAAAAGGAAAGCCCCAATGAAAGGAGCCTTCCTTTGTAACTGAATAAACCAAAAAACTACCGTACCACTTTCTTGAGTGCCTTGCCGGCGGTAAAGCCGGGCGTCTTTCTCGCCGGAATGTTGATGGCAGCACCCGTCTGCGGATTTCTGCCCGTGCGGGACTTGCGTGACCGGACCATGAATGTCCCGAATCCAGTGACGACCACTTTGTCGCCTTTTTTAAGAGAATCCGTGATGGATCCGAAGACGGCTCCGACTGCTTCCCGTGCGGCTTTTGCCGTGAGACTTGCTTTCTTTGCAACGACCTCAATGAGATCAGCTTTGGTCATTTTCTCTTCACCTCCTTTTGGGCAGAGGGTTAGAGCAAGCTAAAAAATTTTTCGTCCCGCCCTGGCGGGATCTACGAGGCAATGTAGAAGAAACAGCGCGTCGTGTCAATATATCAAAAAGTTACTGAGGGATGAGTGAATGAGTTAATGGGTTAAAACATATCAAACTCATTCACTCAGTAACCCATTCACCCATTCACTATTTGGCAATTTCCACAGCCCTGAGCTCCCGTATCACGGTCACTTTAATCTGTCCGGGGAACGTCAACTTCTGCCGGATCTCGTCTTTAATTTCGCGGGCCATGATGGTGGCTCCAGCATCATCCACCTCTCCCGAATCGACAATCACCCGCAGCTCCCGGCCGGCGGAAAACGCGTAGCATTCTCTAACGCCTTTTTTCGCCTTGGCGATGGTCTCCAAATCCGAGAGTCGCTTGAGATAACCTTCGATATCCTCATAGCGCGCGCCCGGTCGGCTGCCGGAAATGGCATCGGCGATGTAGACGAGGATGGCTTCTACGGAGGTAAACGCCGCGTCCTCGTGGTGCTGGGCGACACAGTCAATGACTTTGGGCGGCATGCCGTACTTTTTAAGGACCGTAACTCCCAGATCCACGTGGCTGCCTTCCCCGTCGCTTACGACTTTGCCGATGTCGTGGAGGAGGCACCCGAGTCGTACGACGTTGACGTCTGCGCCCGTTTCATGGGCGAGCGCGATGCCGATCTTGGTTTCCTCAAGCGTATGGGCGATCATGTTTTGGCCGTAGCTCGTGCGGTACTTAAACCGGCCCAGAAGCGCGATGATGGGCGCGGGAAGATTGTAGACGCCGATGGCATGACACAATTTCTGCCCTTCCTCAAACATGATCCGCTCGATTTCTTTCCTGACTTGGGCAATGATTTCCTCTATCCGACCCGGCTGGACACGGCCGTCGCGCATAAGCCGCTCGAGGGCGACACGGGCAACCTCCCGGCGCACCGGATCAAAGCTCGAAAGCCGGATGACGCCCTCTTCATCCAGATCCACTTCCACGCCGGTGGCCGTCTCAAACGCACGGATGTTTCTGCCTTCTTTGCCGATGATCCTGCCCTTGACGTCTTCATCGGTAATTTTGACCACGGAAACGGTGTACTCTGACACATAATCGGTAGCACCGTGGCGCATGGCGTCCACGAGAATCTCACGCGCTTTGGCTTGGGCCTCCTCGTGGGCGCGGGATTGGGCTTCCCTGATTTCCTTTGCTATCTCTTCGCGTGACGTTGCTTTCACGTCTTCGAGAAGTTGTGCTTGGGCTTCCTCACGGGTGAGATGCGCGGCATTTTCCAGCTTACCAAGCTGCTCGGCCTTGGCTTTCTCAATCTCCTCGAGCTTATGGCGCGCTTCTTCCTCAAGCCTGATAAGGCGCTTTTCCCGTTCATCCAGTGTCCCTTCGCGCCGGTCAACGGCTTCACTTCTGCGCCGCAGCTCCTCGGCGAGGGGGGACGTCGTCTGAGCGGGCTTCTCCTGCGGTCGCTGCTTGGGAGCTTTGGGTCCAACAGGCTGCTTTTTGGTTTTTACTAAACCGGAAAGGGTCGCAAGTACGTCAAACATACACGCGAATGCGTGTTTTGTTGGGGAAAATACCCAGGACGATGCGTTGTTTCATGATTTTCGCCGAACAAAAAACGACGCTCTTATTGTACCCTATCATCGACGAGCTCGTCAATTACGCGATGGATGGTTTCCCCGTCAAAGCCACGGCGGCCTAAGAATCCGTAGAGTTTCTTTTTTTGCTCGAGTTTGGGAAGCTTGTGCCACAAGAGGAGCTTTTTCTCCACGGCGCGTCTGGCTAATGCCACTTCATCATGAGTATCAATGTCCAAAGATATTCCTTTGGCTTTCAGCTCCCGGGCAATGAGGCGGGCGCCTTTGGGCTTATGGGACTGACGCTGGTCTACCCACCATGAGACGAATTTGGCATCGTCGGCGTATCCAAGCTCACGAAGGCGGGTAAGCACTCGATCAATAATACGGACATCCGAAATCTTTCGTCTTTGTAATTTTTTCAATAAAAAATATTTAAACTCTTTTTCGCTACGGGGACGGAAGGATACAAATCGAATGGAAGATTCGAGGAGCTTTGCATAAATCTCATCCATGTATTATTCTTCCTCCTCTACACCCATGGCGACTTTGGTGTGGGCAGCCCCGGTTTTGACAGCTTTCCAAATGGCGTCGGTGATCTCTTTTGTGAGCTTCCCATTTTCCTTGAGGAAAAGCTTTGCCGCTTCCCTGCCCTGTCCGAGCATCTGTTGCCCGTATTTGAGGAAGGCTCCGGACTTGGAAAGAACCGAAAGTTCAAGCCCGACGTCAATCAAGCCCCCTTCCTTAGAGATGCCGTCATGCATGACGTCAAACTCGGCCACGCGAAACGGTGGGGAGACCTTATTTTTGACAATCCGCACGCGGTGGCGGCTTCCGATGACGCGATCCCCGTCCTTGAGCGTTTCAATTTTGCGCGAGTCCATCCGGATACTCGCATAGAACTTGAGCGCCATCCCGCCGGTTGTCGTCTCGGGATTACCGAACATGACGCCGATTTTCTGGCGGAGCTGATTGGTAAAAATCACGATCGTTTTGGACTTGGATATGACCGCCGTCAATTTTCGGAGAGCCTGGGACATGAGCCGCGCGTGGACGCCCATCATGCTGTCTCCCATCTCGCCTTCAATTTCCGCTCTGGGAACCAAAGCCGCCACTGAATCGATAACAATAACATCAATGCCGCCGCTTCGGATTAAGGTCTCGGCAATCTCGAGAGCCTGCTCGCCGGTATCGGGTTGAGAGATGAGAAGGTCATCAAGTTTGACGCCCAAAATCTCTGCCCACTGCGGATCAAGCGCATGTTCGGCGTCAATGAATGCTGCCACGCCGCCTGATTTTTGTGCTTCCGCAATGACGGAAAGACACACCGTGGTTTTGCCGGATGCTTCAGGGCCGTAGATTTCAACGACCCTCCCCCGCGGCAAACCGCCAACCCCAAGGCCTAGATCTAAGGGGAGAATGCCGGTAGAGATAACGTCAATAGTAAGTTTTCCTGCGGTCTGCTCGCCGAGCTTCATGATGGAACCCTTACCGTACTGCTTCTCTATCTGATCCATGGCGAGGCGAATTGCGGCGAGTTTTGGGTCTGTTGGCATAAAAGTTACTGGGTGAATGAGTGAACGAGTGAATGGGTTAACGCCATTCACTCATGATTCATCGTTCCCCGCCTTTTGCTTTTTAAGAAATCTGATGTACCCGTTTAATACCCTCCTTAAGGTATCACATTTATCTATAAGCTTCTCGCATTCATCTGCCGGCGCCTGACGTAAGTCTTTTGCTGCAATAATGTGATTCTTGGTTTCCGAAAGAGACCCTCGCGCGTTTCTACAAAACGATATATTCTCAAGAAAATAGAATCTTCCATATCCTTCCGCAATGTTGGCAGGTATTGAAGAAGACGATCGTTCTAGCTGATCAACACGCTTATATTTTTCTGACGGAGGCAGGAACGTAACAAATAGGTAAACATCCAGCATCAACTCGTGAGACAACTTCCACGCATCAAGATCGGTAAAATCAGATGCCACGCCCCTATTCTGCTACAGGTTGTGATAAAATGCAAGGAGTGTAATGAGGGATAAGTGAATGAGTGAACGGGTTAAACGCATTAACCCATTAACGCATCACCCAGCAACCTATCACTCAACACGGGGTGTGGCGCAATAAGCTAGCGCACTCGCATGGGGTGCGAGAGGTTGCCGGGGCGGGACCGGCCACCCCGACATGAAAGCGATAGCAACGGAAGTCCAAAAGGAAGCGAAACGATTACGACGTGAGGGAAAAAGTCATAGAGAAATTGCTAAAATCCTTACTATCGGATTAGGAACAGCTTTCTATTACACTCGTGGAATTCGGCTTACCGATAAACAACGTAGGCATTTGGTGGCTCAGAGCTATAACAAAGGATTTGGTAAACTAACCGCAGATGAACGTCGTCTTGCTTCTATTAAAGGAGGAATAAATAACAGTAAAAACCTAAAACCCAAGTATTCGAGAAATCATCTTATAGCGCTGTTGAAAGATTTTTATGCGCAATATAAAAGAATACCGACAAAAAGAGATTTCATGTCCATGTATGGATCCTTTTTCAGAAATTTTGGAACATGGAATAATTCTATCAGAAAAGCAGGTTTTTCACCCAACCCCGTGCTTTTTGCAAAAAAATATGTAGCCAATGATGGACATAAATGTGATTCTCTCGCCGAAAAAATTATTGACGATTGGCTCACTGCTAAAAGAATAGCCCACGAACGCAGCGTGCCGTATCTACGTACCCGTTTCACTGCTGACTTTAAAATAGGAAACACCTTAGTTGAATTTTTCGGGTTACACAATCAGTTAAAAAGATACGACGCTCTCATGAAGAAAAAACTGAGGTTGGTTCAAAAATATAAACTGAAGCTTATTTCCCTTTATCCTGAAGATATTTTTCCGATTTTGAAACTCAATGAAAAACTTAAATCCGTGCTATCATAATACAATACGCCGGAGTAAAAACTGCTTTCTATTTGGATTGTTCTAACAGCTTTTTCAAAGACCGTCCCTAAAATTATTCTAGAGCAATTACTGAATTTACTAACTGCTGTCCTTCCTTAATTTCTTTTTCTCCAAACGGAAACAATTGTGTTTTTGTAGCCCAGATTTCCCACAAACCTTGATGCAAGGTATACATTTTTACTCGAATCCGTTCTTCTTTTGTCGGATTTTCCATGCCGTATCCTCTGAGAAAATTTCTTACACTGAATCCATTACCCAGCTGAAATTTTATTGATAGTTTTTGTAAATCCCATAATGGATCACCAATATGGGACCATTCAAAATCAAAAATTCCGACAATTTTGCCATCATTTATCTGAATATTGCTGACACTAAAATCAGAATGGACAAGTCGAAGTTCATTCTCTAAATCTGAAATATGGCTTTGAAATTGCTGAAATGTCTTTTTAATTTCTTCTTCGACTTCCGGCAAGAAATATTTTCCTTTTATTGCTTCTTCTAAATAGAAAGCAAATTCTTTCTCGTATAACGTTTTCCAACCACTTTTTGGGCCAAATAGTCCACTTCCGTTTAAGTCATCGGGAGTAATGTCGTGAATTTTTCTAATGACCTCTCCCATTTGAAATGAAAGTTTCTGTTGGGTCTCTTTATCGAGATTCCTAAACCCATCTGATAGAGAAGTCCCTTTAATGTAGGAAACAATTATGTATTTCTCTGGAATTATTTCGCCAGAAGAATCAAATCCCAAGCATTGTGGGGTAGGTATACCTCTTTTTGGAAGCAAGTTGTAAAGAAACGCCTCCCTTTCAAAACGGGTGTCATGACCCTGTATGTTTTTGAGATGATCACTTTTATCAATCCTTAAAACATAGAGATCATTGATGAGAAAAGCAGGATTGATTAATCCTACTTTTATTGGAACGCAGGATTTAAGGACTCCCAAATTATACTTTGTGAGAATTTTTTCGATTTTATCGTTACTGATTGAGTACTGTTGCTTCATCATCTAAAATTATATCAGGTTTTTGGCTCGAACCGGAAAAGATTTTTTAAGCGAAAGCTCGAGGGAAGGATCGAACTTTTTTCAGGAGGACCGTCCATCAAAAAATCTTACCGCATCCGGTGAATATAGGGAGGTAAGGGAAAGCTGGGGAAACTTACTTTACCGCTTCGGGCTTTGTTTGCGGGCTCTTGCCCCAGAACCAGCCTTACTTACTCCCGAGGCCTACGGCCTCGCGTCGCAAGAGCAGCGGTTCGGGGCTGCGAGCGCGCTAAAATTATCTCTTAGGAGATTGCTTGCGCGCTCTTGCTTTCCCGGCTCGGCCGGCTTTGCGGCGCTCTTTGGCGCGGGGGTCACGGGTCATAAAACCGCGTTTCTTAAGAATCGGGCGAAACTTTTCCTTATCCACTTTCTCAAGCGCCCACGAAATGCCATGAATGACGGCACCCAACTGCCCGGATAAACCGCCGCCTGATACTTTGATGCTTACGGCAAACCGGTTCATGGTGTTGGTGGTGCGAAACGGCTCCAGATACATCTTTTTGTACACTTCGCCGGGGAAATACCGCTCCACCGGCCGGCCGTTGACGAGAATCGCGCCTTTGGCTATTTCCGTTTCTCCTACATAGAGACGGACACGAGCCGTCGCTTCGCGCCTGCGGCCGACGGCTTCGTAATAAGATAATGAGTCTGATGAAGTCATATGAGTCTCATGAGAAAGACTGGATCCGACAGCACTAGGCAAATTTCTCCTTATATGGGTGATCAGATTCCGGATATACGTACAGACGAGTGATCAACCTGTCGCGCAATTTGTTTTTGGGCAACATGCCGTAGACGGCACTACGAATAAGCTTACCTGGCTTTTCTTTGCGCACCTGCCATAATGCTTTGGATTTTAATCCTCCGGGAAAACCTGAATATTTCGTATAAAGCTTATCGGATTCTTTCTTTCCCGTGACAGCAACGTGAGCCGCGTTGATCACGACCACGTGGTCGCCGCAATCCAAATGACGTACAAAGTAAGGCTTGGCTTTCCCCATAAGTGCATGAGCGATTTGCGTCGCTGCCCGACCCAACACCTTACCTTTGACATCAAAAAGATGCCAGGAGCGGGTGATGTCTTTAGCTTTGGTTGGTTTTGTCATAGATGAACTGCAGTATCGCTTCTTCTGCTGCGTCCCCGGTACGCGGGCCTAATTTGATGATTCGGGTAAACCCGCTCCCGCGCGCGGCGAAACGGGTCTGCGCGTCACCCAGAAGAAGCTTCTCCGTCTGTTTATCGCTTAAGACCCGCTTGATCGCACTCTTGCCAGCGCTCGTTCCCTTTTTTGCCCGAACCACGAGTTTCTCAACAAGCGGTCGAACTGCTTTGGCGCGGGCCATGGTCGTACGGATCGAGCCGCGACGGATGAGCTCACGCGCCAGGCCCTGTAGCAGCCGGCGGCGCTCGTTTTTGGTGCGAGATAATTTCCGACCGAATACAGAATGACGCATAAAAGCTGTCAGTCATCAGCTATCAGCTATCAGACCGTCTGACGACTGAAGACTGACGTCTGAAGACTATACAGTTAACGCAACTCCTTTTTCGCGCAATTTCTCCTCCACAAGAGAAAGCGATTTGGTGCCGAGATTTTTGATCTTCATGAGATCGGTTCTGGGAGTGCCTAGAAGCTGCCCGACCGTCTCGATGCCACCGTTACCGAGTGCATTGACGATCCGGGTCGGGATATCCAACTCCTCAACCCTCATCTTGAGCACTTCATCAGAAACCGTGGGTGATACGACCACGCTTTCCGCTGTACCGGCGGCTTTTGGCTCCACGATCTGGAGAAAGTAGGATACCAAAAGCTTGGCAGCCTCCCGGAGCGCTTCAAACGGCAGCATCGTCCCGTCGGTCCAGATCTCCATGACCAACTTATCCAAATTGGTCATCCGGCCCACACGGGTTGCCTCGACCCGGTAATTGACGCGCACCACCGGCGAGAACAGCGCAGAAACCGGAATCCGGCCGATCTCCTCGACCCTTTTTTCATCCGCTGCAGCGTACCCGTACCCTCGCTCTGCCCTCATTTCCATCACAAGGCTTGCTTTTTTGTCCCCCAGGGTACCCAAGCCCACTCCCGGGTTGATGACGGTGACCCCCGCAGGTGCTTCGATATCCCCTGCGGTCACTTCTCCCGGGCCTTTTTTGGAGAGGGTCAGGGTCACCGGCTCGTCGGAAGGAATATTCAGGCGAACCTTCTTAAGATTTAACAGCAGTTCCACGATGTCTTCTTTGAGCCCCGGCACGGACGTGAACTGATGGGAAACACCGTTAATTTTTACCGACGTGATCGCCGCACCCGGCAGAGACGTGAGGAGCACGCGGCGCAGGCTATTGCCCAACGTCTGGCCGTACCCCTGCTCCAGGGGCTCGATCACAAACAACCCGTAATCGGGCTTATCTACCTCTGTTTTGATTTTAAATGTTGGCTCCTGCATATACATAAGTGAATGGGTTACTGAGTGAATGGGTGAATGGGTAAAAACTCATTCACTCATCCCTCATTCACGCATCACTCCCCCTTTACCGTGAATAATGTTCGACAATAAGCTGCTCGTTCACGTCTTCTTTAATATCGCCTCTCCCAGGGAGCCTCCCGACCTTTGCCACCGGACCTTTGCGCTCAATCCACTCCGGCAACTGCTCCTCCGGTGTTCCTTCTAAAAGCTTTTTGACTGCAGGAATTTCAAGGCCTTTGGCACCCAGGGTAATCACGTCACCCGCCTCTACCTCATAAGACGGAATGGTGACCTTGTGCCCGTTCACCAATACATGACCATGAGACACGTACTGACGCGCCCCCGAGCGCGTCGGTGCCAACACCGCGCGATACAGCGTGTTATCCACCCGCCGCTCCAAAAACTCCAAAAGCTTCTCGCCGGTGTTTCCCCGCCATTTGCGCGCCCGGGCATAGATCCGCCGAAACTGCTTTTCCAAAACTCCGTAGAGCCGCTTGACGCGCTGCTTCTCCCGAAGCTGCTCACCAAAATCGGAAAGCT
>JACQHE010000002.1 GCA_016199185.1 Candidatus Gottesmanbacteria bacterium | reverse complement strand
TATTAAAAATTTCTAAACTTTTGACATTTGCAATTTAGGAACTACAGCTTTTGCCCTGGCAATATTACGACTTTCGCACTTTACAAAAACAATACTTAGGGTTAGAACTGGGAAAAAAGCCCGTTACGAAGGCACAAACGGTAGTTCTTGCGTCCATTCGTACACATTGGCGGAGGAGGTGGGATTCGAACCCACGAGCCTTTCGGCGCGCGCTCTCCAAGCGCGTGGAATGAACCGCTATCCGACTCCTCCTTATATGTGGATTATATCGCAGATATCACCATGGGGAAACTTGTTGCGTTGATTAAAAAGATTTGGTGAACGTAACCTGCCAGCCGTTTTTTTCATTTATTTCATCGTATTGCAGATTAGCCATTGATACACTTTTATTTATGTCTATAATCTTTGTTGCGAGACAACCGGTTCCGCAATTGTAACTTATTTTTATCCTATTATCCGGTGTCCATTCCCAGCTCAACGTCCGAAAGTCTCCGGAAAATATTCTATGCATCGTATCTGTATATACATCGGTTATAAAAACTTGATAGTAGTGAAATCTATCTTTGTAGTCACCTGTGTACGATGTTGCCAAATATCTTCCGTCGGGTGATATTCCTGAATCCCATTGAAGGAGTCGCGGAAGAGACGTATTTTTTTGATGAACCTCCGTCGGCTGTTTTGTGCTGAGGTTTGCTATAAAACCATGTTTTTTTATTGGCGTTATTTCCATAACGATGTACAGAACCACCACTGCAAACATCATGAAAGCTATTTTCATAATCGATAGAACCGAGTAACGCCTATTTGAATAGTAAATTTATTTTCGTCTGCCCATGGTGGCCTGGATTGATTTGAGGGGACATAAAAGTGATTTGCTCCTTTTGTGGGATCAGCATCCTTAGCAAGGATAACGGAATGAGCTGTACGGAAACTATCTTGCCACGCCTGTCTTTCTAAAGGATCTTCCACTGGAGGATGCGTTATCTTCTTAAAGGGGTCACTTTTGGGATCATTAAATGGCTCATATTGGGATGACTGAAGGATAACTTCGTGATATGTTTTTCCCCACCTGTTTTGGCTATCCTCAATTCTATTTCTTATCGACCATCCCACTGCTATTTTTACTTCCGTGCTTTCCCCTCCGGCTTCACCGTATATCGCCCGGGCAAGAAGCATTGTTTCGCCGTCATCGTAAAAATTTCCGGTCCATATAGGGTTATCTACGGTTGGTACTTTTATCGAAGGCATTGGAATTTCTCCAAAATCTATAACAAGGCTATGCAGGAGTGGCATCCGGTCAGCGATAAACTCAATGGTGTGGGAACGTTGAGCTAGATTGAGTGTAATCGTTTCAGTTTCCGTTTTTGTCGGTGAAACAAAAGGTAAAAAGGAGCCGATGAGGCGCCAAAATCTATGTTTTATCGTTTTGAAAAGACTTGCTTGTACGACATTATCAACAACTATCTTAACGTCGTCGCTGTCGCGTTTTCTCCGTGCATAGGTAATGGTGTAGGTAAAAGAGCGAAGAGCGAGGTTGTCCAACAGATATGTCACCCATGGCCTTCGGTCGCCATCTTCAGCCTGATCGTTTATATCAAACATGAGCGTCGTATCGGGCTGTAGGACAAAAACTTCTACGCTTTCCAGTATTATTGAACCGTTTGCCTGACTCTTTTTAAAGCTCACTATATGATCCTTCCCTTGTAGAAAAGTCAGAACAGAGATCGTTTGCAGTTGAGGAGAAGGTTTTATCTGAAAAATTTCTTTGGTATCGATACCCAGGACGACCATTTTTGTCTCCCGTACCTTGATGATAACAAGGTGAAATGAGGAAAAACTTGAAAATGCAATGCTTTCCTTATCAGAGATTGTTCGCTTATTCCTGTCTTCAAAAATGAGCTGCATAGCTTTATTATCAGGATAATCTCAACATTTATCAATACTCTCTTTTTGCGACAGGGAGTAAAAACGCAGTTTTGGAATGCCCTGGTAATGACGGGTGTTTCGAGTGGCAAGCTTGGCCCCAACCGAAACGGCGCTGGCACCGACAATCAAGTCTCCAAGCGAACCGGAAATCCGAACGTCTCTCTTGATTTCCCCGGCAAGGACAGCAAGTTCTCTGCCAAGCGGTAGAACAGTAAATCCGTCAATGAGTTCTTTGAGAAACTCAATAGTAGTTTTGGAAGACTTGCCGGCAAATAACTCAAGAATCGTAACGGTTGAGAGCAGTAGTTCAAGTTTTTTATCTCGCTGAGCGTCTAACAAATTCGGCAACGCTCCCGTGCCGGTTCTAAAGAAATCAATCATGATGTCTGTATCGACAACTACCCTTGTCATGAGAAAATAGCCCTCTTCCAATAACGTTTCTCTATTGAGCCTCTGCGTAGTGACCTCACGCGGGCTAGGTCTGCTTTTGTCATGGTTTTCCAGGCACCGGCGAGTTTCGGCAGGACGTGTTCCAGCGCATATCTTGCTTTTTCTGCCGGGTCGTCTTTGACGGGAACGACTCTGACAATCCTCTTCCCCTCCTTTTCCACGTCAACGGCTTCGCCGGTTCTGGCGACTCTTTCCGTAATGGTAAAAATATTCTTTCTAAACTCGGTAATGGGAACAATGTATGGCATACGTACATTAGTGTACATATATTTATTAAGCCTGTCAAGTACGTTAAAATGTGCTACACTAACACCGTATGTCAAACCGTACCAAAGCGCTTCTTGCTATCGTGGCCGCCTCCATGCTCTGGGCCACGGCGGGGTCAGCGAAAATTTTAGTGCGGACCTTTGATCCTTTCACCGCCGCGTTTTTCCGGTTCCTTGTGGCAACGCTCATCATCGTGCCTTTTTTTCTCAGGGCGCAGCGCGGGAAAAAAACCTCTCTCCTACCGCTCGTTCCATTGGGACTTGCGAGCACTGGAAATATCGCATTCTATTACCTGGCGCTTCGTACTACGACCGCCAACGCCGCGATGATGATCTACAACGCGACCCCTTTGGTGATAGCTCTGACCGCCTCCCGTATGATCGGCGAACCAGTGACTACCATGAAATTCGTGGGGATACTCCTGGGACTCGTCGGCACGACACTCATTGCGCTCCTTCCGGCGCTGGAAGGTGGAGGATCAAGTCTTTCCGGCGACCTCACTGGCAACCTCTTCGTCGTCGGTGCAGTTGCTTCATGGACTATCTACACCATAGGGTCTCGCCGCATGCTCACTACCAAGCGCGCCACACCGCTTGATCTCACGACCGCATCAATCGTGACATCCTCCTCGATATTTGGGCTCCTTGCCGCCATATCATGGAAGCCCACATACACCACGGCTATGGTCGCACCAACGAACATAGCGCTCATGATCCACCTGGGCATTTTTGTCACAGTGGCGACGTATCTGCTGTATCAGTGGGCAATCAAACATTCTTCCGCGACCACCGCCTCGCTCAACCAGTACCTGCAGCCGGTCATTGCCCTCCTGTTTAACATCTCTTTCTTGGGTGAACGATTGACCACCGGATTTGCGCTGGGAAGTATCGTTGTGCTGGCGGGCGTCGTACTTGCAACCGGTGGGCCGCTCATCCGCGAAATCAAGCGTTGGAAAATGCTTCGTGAAGCGTAGTTCGCAGGTTCTTCCACCAGTCGTGGGAGTCTGTAGAGGCCAAATCTTTAGCAAGGCTGACGGCCTCGGGGAGCCGGAGGCGCGCGAAGTTTCCCGCGATCCACTCCCGGGCGTGGGTGTTTCCTTTTTCTTCCAGAAGCTTCAGCTCAACAAGAAACGCAATGACATTTGCTTCGTAGACAATTTTTGCTTCCAGCGTTTCCTTCTTTTCGTAGATCGTCAGTATCTCTAAAAGTTCGTCGTCAATCCCTTTAAAAATATCGCGGTTGGCTTTATCCTGATCACGGGTCATGTAAAACGTGGCGATTTTATCCAGATCCCCGGTCCTTGCTTCATGGAAATCATGAAACACCGCCATCGTGAGTACAGTTTCCATATTAAGGTCTCTCCCTGCATTTTGCAGGGTGAGACCTTTTGAAATTTCTTTTCCGAGGAAATAGGCAATGACGCTGGTCATGAACGTGTGCTCGCCCACGCCTTCCTGGTTATCCCCCAATATCTGCCAGCCGGTCCGCTGCATCCTTTTGACGACAGCCGCTTCATAGACGAGGTTCGTGATAGCTTTAGTATTCTTCATGGGCGCTCCCTGGCAGACTTGAACTGCCATATCAGCCTCCGGAGGGCCGCGCTCTATCCGTTAAGCTAAGGGAGCTTCTTTAAGACTGTGCGTATTATACAATAATGGCATGGCTGCATATCTTTTCATCCTCTACGCAATTGCGGCGACGCTGGTTTCCCTCCACCGTTTCTGGCAGTATGAAGTGTTTTACTTTGACTTCGGCATCTTCGACCAGGCCATCTGGTACGCCTCACGCCTGCAGCCACCGGTCATCGAGCACCTCGTCGTACCCGGAAAGTGGATCTTCGCCGACCATTTCAGCCCGACGATATTTCTTCTATCGCCGCTTTACTGGTTAACGAGTCGGCAAGAAGTCTTACTCATCGCACAAGCACTCGCCGTTGCTTTGAGTGGCCTTGTCTTATATCACATCGGGCTACGGGTACTCAAACAGGGCTTCCTTTCGTTTGCCGTGATGGTCAGCTATCTCCTCTTCGTCGGACTCCAAAACGCCATCATCACGGACTTTCATGAAGTGACGGTCGGCACGCTCCCGCTCATGCTTCTGCTTTGGTCCTACGTTGCAAGGCGGCAAAAACTCTTTTGGCTATTTCTCCTCCTGACCCTTGGCATCAAAGAAAGTACCGCGATCTTGGGTGCAGCGCTGGGACTTACTATACTTCTCACCGACAAAAAATGGCGACGCATTGGGTTCGTAACCCTGATTGTTTCGATACTCTGGGGACTGATTGCAACAAAGCTCATCATCCCGTACTTTGCCGGCAAACCCTACGGCTATAGCCCGGTCTTGCCTTCTGGTCTTTGGGGCAACATCACGGGGCTCTTTGACGAAGCGATTAAACGAAAAACGCTTCTGTACTCCTTCGGGAGCTTTCTGTTTCTCCCGCTCCTCTACCCGCCGGCGTGGCTTCTCATCCTCCAGGACTTATTCGTCCGCTTCGTGCCAAAAGACACCAACCTTCGCTGGGATCTGGGCCTCCACTACAGCGCCCAGCTTGCACCGGTTTTGGGGTATGCGACAGTGATGGGACTGCGTCGGCGGGGGCGCCTGGTTGCAGTGTTTCTCGTCGCGACCGCCGTCTTTCTCCACCAATTCAAGCTCCATGGACCGCTGGGTTTAGCGTACAATCCGGCGTTTTATGCTCACACCAAAAACTTTGCCTTTCTCAACCGGCTTGTTTCGCAGATACCCAAGGAGAGAACGGTGATGGCGCAAAATAATCTGGCGACCCGGTTTGCCCACCAACCGGTGTATCTCCTGCGAAAAAACTACTGGGACTGGACACCGGAGTACATCGTCATCGATGCCCGCGACGGCCAAAACCCCAACAACTTCTTTGGCATCAAAGACTACAAAGGCATTAAAGACGTGGAGGAAATCATCGACGCTCTTCAATCCGACCCTCTGTATCGGATTATCTATCAGACCGAAAAGCAGTACGTCTTCCAAAGATCCTCGGTCGTGACAAAATAAACCACGTGGTATATTTTGTCAATTCTGTTGCAGTTTATCAACTCATCACAAAATTATGCACGTGCATAATTTTGTGATACCTCGACTAGAGGTTTATCGCTCTATAAACCGAAAAAACGGGTTGGGAATCGACCCCTCTACACCGTACGGGTCTTTTTCTCTTAGCAAATGGACACCATCTGCGTATCTCTGCACCCATAAGGGAAACTCCACGGGGTATCTCTCAGCAAGCACTTGTAGAATTTTTTCTAACTCACCTGGCGCATAAACTTCACTGAGGGACAATTTCGAAACCACGTGCTCAAATGCACTATTGAGATCACTTCTCGCTTCTCTTTCGAACCACCCCTCACTGCCAAAAAATTGCGCCGCTGTAACCGTGCCAGGCATACTTCATTCTCCAATCTTGGTGAGTTCGCCATTCAGGACCACGGGCTGCATGGCGTGCATTTCGGTCTTGTAATTCATATCAGGAATGGGTTGCAGAAGAAATATCTTTTTGCCCAACCAAAAGGCAAGTCCCATCTCGAGAAATGTATTGCCGCCAATGTAGTTGGGGATGCCTTTCTTGTCGTAATTGAGAACCAGAATCGCATCTGCCTCTTCAATTTTTTTGAAGTGTTCGCGGATGAAATCGTGCTCGATTTTGGCAGTGATCCGTTCCTCGTCATCTTCGGGGTGGACATACCCCTGGGTATCCATAAGCTCGATGCTCTTAGGTAACAACACAACGTGTCCCTGCGATTCAAGCGCATCTCGCGTCTCCCGCATCTCCCGGTGAAACTGCATGCTGCCGCAGATTGTGATGGTCATGTCTCCTTTTTCTTTCTTATAAATGCTATGATTTTTTCGGCAAAACGAATTGCCTCTTCTGCGAGATTTTTATCTTCAAATCGCGCGTAATCCCAAATGTCCGGATAGCGCGTATCGGTATAGTAGCTATTGAGAGTATCCACTGCGTCATGAAGCTGTATAAATTCTGCATCGAATTGTTTACACTTTTCATTAAGACGCGGAAGATTGTGCGTCCGAATGAGTTTTTGTCTATAAACAAAAAGGTACGCTTTGAGCGCCTTTTCTGCTACCTGCTGACACAGGAAACAAACACTGCCAAACCGATTATCCGCAAACGTATCCTTTGCCCAAGCAAGATCGTCTTGGGCTTTAGCAAACCATGCACTTGCGAGCTCTTCGAACCGATCATCCATACAGCACCTTCCCCTTGGCAATTTCCTCCACAAAAGGATCGCCACGCCGTAAATAATCGGCAAAACGTGAAGGAGAGAAAACATGGATATCAGGCTCTATTTCCCAATCATACCCGGCATTACGGAGGAGCTTCCAGAGACTCTTTTTGATCTCCAGGGGATTGCCGTCTTTCACTAGACAGATATCCAGATCACTCCCTTTTGTGATCTTTCCGCTCGCTCCCGATCCAAAGAGGACTATTTTTTGGGGATGGGACTTTTTGAGAATTGCCGCTACCTGTTGCGCTCTTTGTTGATAAACATCGGTTATACCCATATGGGTATTATACTATCCACACTCAAAAATTTCATACCCCCGCAGATTGTGATGGTCATAAGCGGTGGGGGCGAGATTTGCCCCGCACCAGAGCGGAGGGAGCGAGAATCGAACTCGCAAGCCCTTGCGGGCGCCGGTTTTCGAGACCGGTTCCTTACCATTCGGAGCATCCCTCCGCACGGATGCGGGGTTCGAGACCAGGCAGCCTGCCCCGAACCAAGCTTCGCTTTGGTTCTGGGGTTAAGCCGCTCCGGCATCCTTCCTTGGCGTCCCCGGGCAGAATCGAACTGCCATCAGATCTTCCGCAAAGACCTATTCTTTCCGTTGAACTACGGGGACATCTATCTTTCCTGTGACACGCTCACCGAGAGCGTATGAAAAATGAATTAGTTTCTCCCGAAACCGCTCATTATTATACCGTAAAAAACAGATTCCTCCAAAATTCATCCGAAATGTTTTTTCCTTACTTCTTTTCTTTCGATAAACCTTCTGAAACTGCGCCTCTGGTATTTGAAGAAGCTTTGACCAAAACGTTCTGACTTTTCTCGCTTTATGGTACCAATGAAGATGCAACCGAACGCGAAGTTTCTGTTCGTTAATTGAATAACACCTGCGAAATAGGGTAATAAATAGCAGCATCAGTCGTGGGTCGGTATTTGCAAAACTAAGGGTCCCCCTTCCTTTACTTCCTTCTGACCAATATAACATAGCGAGCATGGCTTTCTGCGTCTCTTCGCCTAAAGATAATACAGTTACTTCTTGCTTTACTTCCTGAATCACTTGATCAATCATTTGTTCCCTTTTTCTCCTTTGGGCTTGTGATCCGAGAGGTTGAATCTTTTTTATCCAACGAATCCTATCTCTGCGAGTGAATTTTTCTGGTCGTTTTACGCCGCGAACCCATTGATGGAGTGTGCTTTTGGCAACACCAAATTCTTTGGTTAACTGACCAAATGAATGACCCTGTTTTCTAAGGTTTTTTGCACTTTCCTTAATTTCTTCCGGCCACCGTCGTTTTTCCATAACGAACTAATCGAGTGTTGTAGTATATCTAGATTAGTTCAATAAAAGATGAAAGTCAATTACGCGGGTTTTTCCAGAGGGATTTTGCGGGTGAGCCAGGTGGCGGCGTTATCCACCCACGTCTTCTGGGGCTCCTCACGGAACGGGATGTGGCGAGCGATGAGCTCACGGACTTTCTCGTGATTTTGACCCCCCAGAAGGATAATCACCCGAGGTGAAAGGTAGGGACGCAAGATGATCATGTATTGCCCCCACTGCTCCTCCAGCCAAAAATCAGCAAGTTCCTCCCATCGGTAAAAGTGTCCGGCGCTTTCAATCCCCAAGTTGGTAATCCGGTGTGATACTTCCTCCGGCGGGACCGTGGAGAGAACGTAGATCAAAAACACGATGGAAAGGACGGCTGCAATAAGAACAAACTCCCGGGCAAAAACCAAGATAATCGTGAGGAGAAAGACTATGGCGCCGATGTTGGTGAAGTACTCTCGGTCGCGCTTCTTAAAAAGCCGCGAGGGGGAAGTCCAAGCGAGGAGTACTTCTTCAACCTGTTTGTCCATAAAGATAGTTTACCACAATATGACATTGGGGTAATGGGTCATACGTTGCGGCTGATTATCATCATCCAACACAATCGCTACCATATCAATCCTGCAGTTGGTTTCGCGTCCCTCCAAATATACTGATGCCATCCGTTTTACCCGCTCTGCCTTGCTCTTCGTATACATTTCCTCCGGGGAACCAAAATCCAGGCCTTTCTTTGTTTTCACTTCAACAAACACCGTTGTTTGGCCATCCTTACAGATAAGATCGATTTCACCAAACCGCGTCGCAAAATTGCGTTTGACGACCGTATACCCTTTTTTCTGCAACAGATTCCCCGCGAACTCTTCTCCGATGCGCCCTGTATCTTTGTTGTATGCCTTCATGGATTACATTGACGACCGATACTGGAGCGCCTCTGCCATATGCGTAGAAGTGACCAAAGAGTTTCCTGCCAGATCCGCAATCGTGCGCGCAATTTTTATTAAACGGAAATAACCCCTGGCGGAAAGATCGTAGGTCTCAACCGCAAGTTTTAGCAGTCGATGCGTTTCGCTGTCCAGCTCACAGTATTTCTTGACATGCTTGTTTCTCATCTGCGAATTCGTGTAGAGTCCTTCGGCGGCAAACCGTTTCTCCTGGACCGCGCGTGCCTTGATCACGGCCTCCCGCACTGTCTTTGAACTCGCTTTCTCTCCCGGCCCGGCGCTTAACTTTTCCGTTTCCACCGCCGGCACAAGGACATGGAGATCAATGCGGTCCAGAATCGGCCCCGACAGACGAGAGCGATACTTTCTTACCTGCTTCTCGGAACAGGTGCACGGCCGTTTGGGGTGCCCCAGATACCCGCACGGACAGGGGTTGACCGCGGCAAGGAGGGTAAAACTCGCCGGATAGGAAACGTGGGCTCCCACCCGAACGATGGAAACAACCCCGTCCTCCATGGGTTGGCGCAGCGACTCAAGAACACTTCGCGGGAACTCCGCCATTTCATCCAAAAAAAGGACACCGAGATGGGCTAAACTTACCTCTCCCGGCAGGGGATTGCTGCCGCCGCCGATGATGCCGGCAGCGGATATGCCGTGATGCGGACTTCGAAACGGGCGGGTGTGCATAAGCGAAGTACCGGACGGGAGAAGCCCGGCAACAGAGTAAATCCTTGTCACCTCAAGCGCTTCAGTGCGGATCAGTGGCGGCAAAATGCCGGGGAGGGCGCGTGCAAGCATGGTTTTACCAGCTCCCGGCGGCCCGGACATGAGGAGGTTGTGCCCGCCGGCTGCCGCAATGAGCATCGCGCGTTTCGCCTGCTCCTGACCGGCAACATCGGACAAATCAAACTCAACCAAGTCACCTTCTCCCTCTGCCTCTCTCTTTCGTTTCAGACGGGAAAGCGGGGTACTCCCCATGACGTGGGCGACAAGGTCTCGCAAATTCGTGACCGCGTATACGGTAATGCCGTCAACGACCATCGCTTCTGGCGCACAGTCCCGGGGAACAAATATTTCCTTTATCCGGTGCTTCTTTGCAAACAGTCCCACAAGGAGCACCCCCTTCGTGGGCCGCACATCGCCGCTTAAACCCAACTCTCCGTAAAAGACTGCGTTGGTTACCGCGTCACTTGAGCGAATCTGCCCGGAGGCTACGAGTATACCGACGGCGATAGGAAGGTCGTAGGCACCGCCGTCTTTTGGTAAATCGGCCGGGGCAAGATTTACCGTAATCTTTTTGCCGGGAAACTCCATGCCGGAATTGGTGATCGCGGTTTTGACCCGTTCGCGCGCTTCCTCAACCGCTTTGCCGGCAAGCCCTACAATGGTAAATCCAGGAAACCCTTGGGCGGCCACGTCCACTTCCACGTCAACCGGAACGCTTGAGAGCCCCACGTGCGCCACCGATGTAAGCTTAACTAACATAGAAGGACCCTTCCCGCTCGATGATATCGCCGGATAGCACCAATAATGAAAGCTGGGCCCCGACTTTGTCAATGGGCTCTCCCAGCTTTCTGGCGATTTCCGAGGCGTTCATGGACTCGGATTCCAAAAGTTTTATGATGGGATTATCCGTGGAGCCTTCTTTCTTTACGCCATCTCTCTTCGGCAGCCACATCCGCGCGAAACCGTTTGCTATAAGCCGGTTCGTCCCTTCTGATGTTTTGGAAGTAACGGGCCCGGGCACTGCCCAAACGGGACGCTTGAGCTTGGTCGCAATCGCGGCGGTGATGAGCGCCCCGCTTTTGGCCGCCGCTTCTACCACGAACACGTCGTGGCTCACCGCTGCGACGATGCGATTGCGCTGCGGGAACGTCCACAGAAGCGGCTTTTGCTCCTCCCATTCGGACAGGACAAGTCCTGTTTTTTCGATATCTGCCATGAGCTTTTTATCTGCGCTGTCGAGCCCCTTCCAGTTGATCCCCCAGCCCAGCACCGCAATCGTCCGGCCGCCGGCGGCCAGGCACTCGCGGTGGGCTGCCTGGTCAACGCCGTACATAAAACCGGAAACAATGGTGTATCCTTCTTCCACAAGCTGCGGCACGAGCTTTTCTACCACCATCCGGCCGTACTGCGTCATGCGCCTGCTGCCCACAACGGCGGCACATTTGACAAATAGCGTGTTATCCCAGGTGCCGCGATAATACAATTGCTTCGGAGTATTGGTAAGATCGCGAAGCCGCGGTATGGGTGGGGCAATGTTGGCCATAATGACTTAAGACCGGACTATACACGCGTCAAGTATCTCTGAATTTCGAAATAGGATTGTTCTGTTGGTAGTGTATGCTAACCCCTTATTTGGATTTGTCTCAAATCCTACGTAGACAACTTCCACACTACGCTCTTTAAGTTCGGCTATCGCGGGTTGTAAATCAGAATCAGAACTACAAAGGATAGCGGTTTCCAATTCTTTCTTGCAGGAAAGCGAAATAAGATCAACGGCTATTTTTACGTCAACGCCTTTCTCTCTAAAGACTATTTTACTATCTACCCTTTGGGCTCTGACATTGCCCGCAATAACAAATTCATAACCGTGGTCAACTAAGGTATTTCGGAGTTTTCTTTGGAACCTGATGAGTTCTTCTGATTTTTTCTTGGTTTCTGGATGAAAATGAAGTTTAGCTACATAGAAAATCTTTCTTCCGATTTCAAATCCTTTAAGGGGTTCTTTAAATAATTTATTCAGATCAATAGATGCTAAATCAACTTTTGTTTTATCTGATCCTTCCTCTTTTAATACTTCAGTAACTTTATGGAAGAAGTTTTCTCCATCGATAAATAAGATACGTTTAGACACATGGAGATAGTACCACAAAAAACCTCAGCGGGTCTTACGACGCTAGCTGAGGCGTTTATGACAATACTATACCCTCTTTAGCCTTAAGAGTCAAGAGTCACAATATTTGATATAATCCAATCAAACGGAGAGTGGGCCGGACGGTAAGGCACAAGTTTGCTAAACTTGCATCGTGAATAACGATGAGTGGGTTCGACTCCCACACTCTCCGCCAAAGGAGGGTGGGCAGGACGGTAATGCGCGAGTCTTGAAAACTCGTGGGCGCAAGCCCTAAGAGGTTCGACCCCTCTACCCTCCGCCAAATTAGTCTCTACTACGGATGACGAGGGCGCGGCCGAGGTGAACGTCAATAGTCGCCCTTACCCCCTTGATCTCATTGCTGACCCCCAGCGTCTGGCCGCGGCGGATGAGGGCATGGGAGACGTCGTAAGCAAAACCCGTAAGAGACACTTCAATCGTTTCGGTAACCGAAAGAACGGAAAAATACTGATAGCGGGCATCCTTTCTCATTGTAATTCGACCACTGATGATTCTAACCTCGTTGTTGCGATCCCGGATAACACCTACTCCGCGTAATCTTTCGAGAAGTTGAATATTTCCAATTGTATGATCGAGTCTGCTGCCTACTGCTCCATAGATCACCACCTCTTTGGGCTTGAACTTAATAGCGTGATCTACGGCAAGCTCCATGTCCGTAAAATTTTTTTTCTTGGGATACTCCTTGACCCGTTTGACGTTATTGTTAATCATTTGAAACTCTCGCGTGCTCACTGAATCAAAATCGCCAATGGCAATATTCGGTATAACGCCATTGACGATTAACCAATATGCTCCGCGGTCAACGCCGATAACGTAATTACTTTTGATAATTTCCGGAAGAAGCTGCTTGGATAATCTTCCTCCACCAACAATAGCGATTGTGTTTGGGTGCTTCATATCAACGGGCCATGGTGACGGCCCAGACGAAACGGGTGCCGGCGCGCTTGAGCGTCTCTCCAGCGGCCCGCATGGTGGCCCCGGTCGTAAAAACGTCGTCGAATAACACAAGAGAATTAGGAATCAGGAATTTAGAATCAGGGATGGAAAATACGTTCTTCATATTCTTTAACCGATCTTTCCTGTCTTTCATCTCAACCTGCGGGGTGGTCTTTTTTGTACGACGGAGGATATCGGTTCGGATGGGGATATGCAGGCGATCGGCGAGAAACCTGCCTAGCACTTCCGCCTGATTGAAGCCGCGATCTCTATAACGAGAAGCGTGTAAAGGAATAGGAACGAAGACTGGATTCCCGCTTTCGCGGGAATGACAAACCTGAAAAATCTCTTCACATGAATCAGAAGGGATCAATTCAACAAACTCTTGGGCGAGGTCGGTGACGCGGCGGTACTTCAATACTTTCACCGCCTCACGCACGATGCCGTTGTAGTGAAAAAAGCTCATGAGCCCATCAAGCCCGTAGCGCGACAGACACCGGTGATGTGTCATACCCCGAAACGCCAATCGCTCGCAGACAGGGCAAATGGTTTCGGATGGTTGAATGGTTTTGATGGTTGAAGCGCACCGGTCACAGAAATACTTCCCGAACCGCCAGCACGTAAGACAGCGTTTGGGGAAAAGAAAGTCAAGAAGATGCATTTTTCTCAAGGTACTTCCTTGCGGATTTGCAAGGAAGTACCTTATAAAACCAGGGTGGAGATGCCGAGTAGTGAGCTCGGGTCCGAGGAAGTACACTGATAACGTCTACAAGCGTAGTCTATTTGATGACCGTCAGTACTCAAAACAGACAAAACGTACAGACGGGTTTGACCTTTTTGCTCCGGAATCAGTCGGTCAATTGATTCCTGACGTCCCGGCTAAGTTTCCGCCTAGCGCAATCCACCGAGAAAAATTATCGCTAAACGCCTGAACTGTTTACGCGAACGCAAACTGTCGAGGAGTCATACCGAAATGCGCTCGCAAAGCTGCGAGTTCTTCACGGAGTGACTGTTTTCTGTCTGAGTTATCAGCAGATAAATTTTAACAAAGTTTTACGGCTCTTTTGTCATCGCCGGCTTGCAGTTGTTAATGTACTTCTCTCGTCGAATCATTCATCCCCAATTAAAAAGTTTACTGTATTAAATCGTTAGAAGGACGTTGACCCAGCGCTAAATTCTCTAAATTTCTATAGTTAGTTTTTGCTTGCATCAGGAATTTTTCTACTATACGTCTTTGGTCCAACGTTAATTCATCTTCCCTAAGAAGCGCTTCGATATCTTCTATCTGCGTAAGCGCTGCTGGCAATAATGACGACGGTAGAACCCCTTCTTTAAATAGAGTGCCACTCATAGACACCTTATTTTACCTTCCCCCGAAACTCGGTTTCGAGATCCCTTCTTTGGTCTTCTCGCTTTTTGGCCTCGCGCTTTTCGTACTGCTTTTTGCCCTTCGCGAGGCCCACTTCGAGCTTGACCAAAGGACCTTTAGTATACCAGGAAAGGGGAACCAGGGTCAAATTGGCGCCCTCAATCTTGCCCTTGAGGCTGACGATCTCTTTCTTGTGCAGAAGAAGCTTCCTGGTGCGGGCCGGATCGTAGCCTTCCGGACGGGCATAGAGGTAGGGAAAAATCTGGGCGCCTACGAGGTATATTTCCGATCCTATAACTTTGACGTAGGAGCCGTCCAGCTTGGCGTGACCGCCGCGGAGTGACTTGACCTCACTGCCCACAAGATGTATCCCCGCCTCAAAGCGATCTATTATTTCGTAATCAAAGAATGCTTTGCGATTAGTAATCTTCATAAATAAATTCGAAGCACGAAGCACGAAATTCGAAACAACGATGCGAGATTCTGGACGCGCTTGCAGACTCGCTTGCCAGAATGACGTCATGCTGGGGAGCGAACGCGACTCCAGCATCTGTCTCGGATTTCGATATTCGAATTTCGAATTTTGTTACTTGAGTTCCACAGAGTATAGCTTGCCGCCGCCTAAAAGCAAGATGAGCTTGAGTTTTTCGGAGACCACAATCTGGATCGGAGTGAGGTTGCCGCTCCAGACGTATTGGGCCAGATACACACCGTCTTTGTCCAAAACCACCACGCGCTTATTGTCGCTGTCTAAAACGTAAAGATTCTTGTCCTCCTCGGTCGTTGCTACCATAAGCGTCTTGCCAAACGGAGGCTCCACGCCGCGAACCGCAAACGTTTCTTCTCTCCCCTGCACAAAGTGAAAAATCCGGCCGGCCTTTGTACCCACCCAGACGCCGCCGTCTATGGCCATGCCGGTCGCCTGTGACAGATCCGGAAGCGTATCGGGATTGAGATACTCCCGCGTCTCGGAAAATCCCGTATCGGTCGCAATGTACTTCCAAATTCGGCTTTTGGCGGTATCCAGTAAATACAGATTCCCGCCGTAGGAAACCATAGCGCCGATACTCCCCCATTGATCATCTTTTTTCACCACCAAGGGCGTGGTTTTATTTTCCGGCAACGATGCGCGGTGGATGCCATCGCCCGCGAGCGTAAACACACTGTCCCCATGCATAGCAACGAGGCTTGCACCGCGATAGCTTGCGCCACCGGCGATAATCTCTCCTTTTTTGGCTGGGACGGTGAGGAGACCCACGCTTAATGCGTTCCCGTCAAGAATGGCTACAGTATCACTATTTTGCCCTAAAGATGTAATGGTGGCGTTGGCTTTCAGAAGTGAGAAATCGTAAAACAGCGCGGGTTCGGCGCGGTGGACCTGCATGGCAATCGTGAGCTGGTCGGTGACGTCTTTGTAGAGCTTGCCCACGGCTTTGCCCTCGAGGCTTGACGGCGCGAGGCTTTCCTGAAGCGGGACGAGGGCATCGCGGGCAACCGTGAGGCGCTCTCTGCCCTTCACGGGATTAAGTTCCAAAAGCGCAACCCCCTCATCGTAGGCATGCTGCGCGTCGGTAAGGACGCGGGCTACGTCTGTTTCCACCTTTTGCCCCAGTTGCCGCCTGATCCCAAGCGCCACGCTCACCATAAACAATAAGATAAGAAGCGCACTCACGATGACCATGGGCCGGCGCCACATAGCCGGGATTGATCGAATGTGTTCTCTCACGCGCCACCGCATCCGTGTGAGCCGGCGCTCCGGTTTGGGTGACGGCTCTTCTACCTCCACAGGCGCGAGTCCCTTGACCTGAAAAATGAGCGCGGCCGCGCCCACATTCCCTTCGTGTTTATGGATGGCAAGCGTCATTTTTTCTGCAACCGCAGGCGCCTCTAAATGATCAAAAAGATGTTCCATTTCATCGTGAGTAAGGGCGGCGGCAACACTTTTGGTCATGAGAATCAGCGTATCCGCCTCTCGCACTTCGCCGGATATTGCCCCGGGCTGGTCCATAAGGACTGCCAGGTCATCACCGCGCTTGAGAAGCACTTTCCCTTCTCCAAGCATCACCATGTAGAGGACTGCACCCACCGGCACGAGAAGAATGAAACTCACGACCCGATCTTCAAACGCTTTGATGGTAATCTCCTGGGCAGCCTTGAGGCTTCGTGGCGGATCGGCGGTTCGTTCACTTAAGTTCGCAAGCACCCGCACACCCCAATCCCGTGCTCGGCCATCCCCATCCTCAACTTCCACAACGCCGTAGGCCGTGGGCGACAAAAAGACCTGGCCCCAATGATTGTTGTCCGAAACACCGACGACGGATCCCAAAGAGGGTTGGATACGCATCTTGATTATCGTACCACGAATCTAAAGAATCATGAGGGCGAGGATAAAGAGCGTCACTGCGGCGGCGAAGTGGATAATGGTGAGAATCCGCAGGATCGGCTCAAAACTTTCTTCCAAAACCGCGGCCATCAGCTGCTCCTGCCGGACCATGAT
>JACQHE010000019.1 GCA_016199185.1 Candidatus Gottesmanbacteria bacterium | reverse complement strand
TTGAGGCGGGAGGCTTTGTTTTTATGAATGACATTGGTTTTGGCAGCTTTATCAAGCTGCGTAAACGCGCTCGCAAGCGCTTTTGCCGTGGGTTTTTTTCGCATGGCCTTGACTGCGTTACGAAAGCTCTCACGGATGAGGGCGTTGTGTGCTTGACGCGACCGGTCACTGCGCAGTTTTTTGATTGCTTGGCGGGTTATGGGCATGGCGGAAGTATAGCGCAGTGCAATATAATAGTAAAGATGAAACGCGCGCTTTGGCAGATGTTCACGCGTCGGCAAACCTCCATCGGATCGGCAGCACTCGTGTTAGCCTCCATGGTGCTTGCGTCACGGTTTTTGGGACTCATTCGTGACAGGCTCTTGGCGGCGCGCTTCAGCGCGGACGAGTTAGGCATTTACTTTGCTGCGTTTCGTCTGCCCAATCTCCTTTTTGAACTTCTCGTTATGGGAGCGTTAACGACGGCATTTATCCCGGTGTTTACCCGGTACCTGACCCAGGAGAAAGAGGGGGAGGCCTGGCGCATGGCTGCAATCATCATCAATACGTCGCTTCTCCTTCTGGCAATCATCGCCGTGCCGCTGTTTGTGTGGGCACCTCAAGCCTCGCGGCTGTTTGCTCCGGGGTTTACGCCGCAGCAAATTGTTCAGATGGCCCGGTTTACGCGATTTATCCTTATGTTACAGGTGGCGCCGCTTCTGGTGGGCAATTTTTTCACCGGGATCTTGCAGTCCTACCGGTCGTTCATCGTGCCGGCTGTCGCTCCGGTCATCTATAACATCGGCATCATCATCGGGATTGTTGCGTTTACCGGTTGGTTGGGGCTCATGGCTCCGGTCGTGGGTGTGGGGATCGGTGCCCTTCTTTTTATGCTTATCCAGATACCGGTGTTGCGGTCTCTCGGGTATCGGCATCAGTTCATTGTGACCCTCCGGCAACAAGGGGTTCGTGACGTTTTGAGGCTTTTGGGTCCTCGGACGTTGGGTCTGGCTGCTTCGCAGATTGATACGACCGTAGATCTCATGCTCGCTACCCTTTTGGGCGCGAGAATGGTGACGATCTTTAACTTTGCCCAGCACCTCCAACAACTACCGGTGGGTCTCTTTGGAGCAACTATCGCCCAGGCGGCGTTGCCGACGCTTTCACTTTCCGCGGCAAACAACGATCGAGGTGAGCTCAAGCAGGCAATTGTGACTTCACTTCACCAAATGCTGTTTTTTATTTTTCCGGTGAGCGTCCTTTTTGTCGTGCTTCGGACACCTATCGTGCGGCTCGTGTTTGGTGCAAGCAGGTTTGACTGGGAGGCGACGGTCTTAACGGGCATGACGCTCTCCATGTTTAGCCTGTCGCTTGCCGCCCAGGCGCTCGTCCATCTGTTTGCACGGGGATTTTACGCTCTCTACGACAGCAAAACGCCGGTTGCTATCGCGGTGGGAAGCATACTCCTTAACGCAGCCCTTTCGATCGTACTCATCATGAGATTGGGTTTGCCGGTATGGTCGCTCGGGTTATCCACGTCGGTAGCCAGCATCATCCATGCATGTGTGCTGTTTTACTATCTGGATCGTCGGCTTGAGCGGTTTTCCCGCGCGGAACTTCTTTTGCCGCTGGTAAAGATGGGCTTTGCCGCAATGATTGCGGGAGTGGCGATCTATATACCGCTCAAGATCCTGGATCAGCTTGTGTTTGATACGACGCGGACGTTTGGCCTCATATTGCTGACCGGCATGACGGGCACCATCGGTCTTACGGTCTATTTTTTCCTTTCGTGGGTGATGGGAGTCGGGGAAGTGCACTCATTCATCTCCATGATCCGCCGCGTCCGGCGGGTTCCGGCGGTCATTCTTGAGCCAGCACGCGAAGTGATTAACGGTGGGACACAGGATAAAGTTCAATAAGGAAGACGCTTTGGGCGCTCATCAGGATGTTTTTTGTAAGCAACCCTTCCGAGACGATTACTTCGGACGTATTCCCATCCTGTCGGTAGGAATAGGTACCGTTTGGTAGATTTGTTACGGTTAGCGGCACGGTTTCGCTGTGATTGCCGTTTGCATCAAAATTGACGAGTAAGACTCGGACAGTAGCTCCTTGTTTGGTCGCCAGAGCGCTCACCCACGTCCCTTCGCCCGTGAGAATGAGCCGGGTGCCGGCCATGCGGTCAAAAAACGGGTATACGTGATAGCGGGGTTTTCCGATGATTCCCCACCCGTCTCCTTTCTCCTGGTTGGGGCCATCTTTGAGCTGGAATGCAAACAGCGCGAGAGGATTGGCGCCGGCTAGTTCCCGGAACACTGCTGCTGTGTACGCTCCCGCATACGGTAAACCGTACCGCACGTCCTTGGCTCCGGTGAAACCAAACTCCGTGATGAGTTTTGGTAACAATACTGCCTCCGGATAGCTTATCAGCCAGGATGCAATATTTTTCTGGTCCTGGGTGAAGCGCCTGGGATCGTCCAGGTACGAGTGCCAGGAGAGGAAATCAAGTCTCATCCCGCTTTCGACGAGTTTGATGATCCAGTTTTTGTAGAGGCCGGTGGTTGCCGGCCCACCCAGAAAGAACGGCCGGGTGTTTTTCGCCTGTGCCGCGCCCTGATCTGCATACCGGTAGAGTGTGAGGTAGCTTTTTTCGCCGGAGAGCTTCCAACCGCCGAACTGCTCGTGGTCCGGTTCGTTCCAAACTTCATAATAGACATCGGGAATGTTTTTGCCGGCCGGACCGCTTATGTGCTCGATGGTCCTTTGGACCACCAGCGCCCAGTCATCCCAGTTGGTTGGCGGGTTGATGACTTTATTCTCTCTGGCAATTGCCGGCGGCATGTAGGAAAGGGAGATCACGGGCGTGGCACCCGTCGCGCTGATGCTGTCGATGAGCGGATCAAGCTTACTGAAATCAAAGGAAAGCCCGTCTGCATCCTTTTTGACGATGTCGTAAAAGTCGTAGATGTGGTCGATGCGGATCCACTTCGGTTTGAGAGCTGCCACTTCTTTTTGAACGGGGGCAAGCCAGTTGCCGGATTCCTCGCCGCCTTGGGCAAAGGCACGCATGAAGGCGGGATCAACTTTTTCATTCGTGATACTGCCCGCATCAACGATGATGTTCGCCGGTTTGCCGGTGGCGCGGGAGATGATCGTTGCCGTCTGGTAGGCGGCCAAGAGAAGAAGCGGCAGAAAGATGATGAGTGCCACGAAGGAAATAACGGACATGGTTTTGCCGGTGACGCGGCCAGTGAGAGAGAGAGTCATAGCATTCAATGATCCCCATGAGTCTCATGGGTCCCATGAGACCAATGTGGAAAAAAAAGGCCAAAAACGATACACGCGCTTCCTAAAAGTAGCAGCAGTAGTGTGGTCTCCACGGTGCCTGACACGGGGATTGCGCTTTCGGTGGCGCCACCAATGGCTTTTTCTGACGATGCGACGACAAAAGCAGTCGTTGCTGTCTGCGTCTGTCCGTTTTGGTCGGTGACGGAGGCTACGACGTTATGCGGCCCACTTTCAAGCGGCGTGTCCGGGGTATAGCTCCAGTTGCCACTGCTGTCGGCGGTTACCGTGGCGGTTTGCGGGGTCGAGTAGATCGTGATGGTGACTGTGGTGCCGGGGGCTGCTTTACCGCGGATCACGGGTTTATCAACGGTTGGGGCGCCTTCACTGGTGGGGGAAACGATCACCAGAGTTGCCGACGGTGTGGCTGGAGGGGGTGTCTGGGCGGATATCGTTGCGATGGGTGTCGGTGTAGGCGTCGATTGAGCGGGATCTTGGGTAATGGTGACTGTTGCTGGCGTCGTACTCACCAGCACATTGACTGCTCCCTCCCCCAGCCCCCCCACGAACGTATTGGACGCCAACTTTACGGCCGTAGGACTGTCGGTTTTGGCTAGTGCCGTAAATCGGATGACGGCCACCGTGCCCGTGCCTTTTACGGGTTCTTTAGCGTTTGAGGCACCCACCGTGATGGATGCGGCTCCAGCCTCGACAGTTCCTGAAGCGAGTATGTTAGAAAAGAGCGTTCCATTATTGATGGATTGCGCTTCAAGCTTGGTCGGATCGTAGGTGAGGTGAAGTTCCGCGGCAACCACCTGGTTTTCTCCGGTGTCGATCGTCACTTCCATCGTGAAGGTGTCACCCATTTTTTTGGCAAGGCTTGCGGGGGTGACGGCGAGCGTTGTGGCCGGCGCGGCCTTGTTTCGGAGTTCCTGCCTTTGCCCGACGAGGTAGATGAGGGCCGGGAGGATGCCAAAGATGAGAAGGCTCACGACCAGGAGCCAGATTTTTTTCATGCCATTTCATTATGAATGCAAACAGGGATCTTGACAAGGCATTAGCACTCAATGTATATTACTGCTAATGGACAATATTCCAAATCTTACTGACCGGCAGATTCAGATCCTTAAGGCAATCATAGAGGAGTATATCGCCACAGCCGAGCCGGTGGGAAGCGAGACTTTGGATAAAAAGTATTCCCTGGGCGTTTCCCCGGCAACCATCAGAAACGAGATGGTACGGCTTACGGATATGGGTCTTCTGCATCAGTCCCATACCTCCGCCGGACGCGCGCCCACGCCGGTCGCCATGCGCTACTACGTGGACCACCTCATGAAGCCCAAAGACATGTCCGTTGCTGAAGAGGTGGCAGTCAAAGAAAAGATCTGGGACTACCGGCAGGAAGTAGATAAGCTTCTGCGGGAGGCAACCAAGGCGCTTGCGGATCGCACCAAATCCCTTGCCATCACCGCCACGAAAGACGGGGATCTCTACTACGCAGGGACGGCTCACATCCTGGACAGCCCGGAATTCTTTGATTATGAACTGACCCATGATCTTTTAGGAACGCTTGATCAGTTTGACTATTGGTGGAAACTTTTGGAGACTCATACAGATCCGTTTGCGATCCTTCTCGGTGAAGAGCTGGGAGGAAGAAGCTTGTCCCAGTGCGGATATATTTATACCAAATTTACCACTCCTCATGTATCCGGTGCTATCGGCGTGGTGGGGCCGTCGAGGTTAAACTATACGCATATTATTCCGGTGGTTCGTTACCTCGGTGGGCTTATTGATGAATTTGCAGGGAGCTGGTGACACATGAAATACTACCAATACTACCAATATACAAATACTACCAATGAATGACACAATCAAACATCAAATAAAAAAGAAACAGAACGATCAAATAGAAGAATTACAAAAACAGATAGAAGAGTGGAAGAATAAATACTTGCGGGCGCTGGCGGATTATCAGAACCTTGAAAAACGCGTGGCAACGGAGAAATCAGAGATTCGCGCCTACGCTGCCGAATCGGTGATTGTCAAACTATTGTCGATTGCGGATACCTTCGAGCGGGCGCAGGTCCATTTGCAGGATCCGGGGCTTTCCCTTGCTCTCAAAGACCTTGCGGCGTTTTTTGCCTCGCAGGGGGTTACGAAACTTGAGACGAAGGGAAAGCCATTTGATCCGGAAATAATGGAGTGTATTGAAGTTGTTGACGGAGAGGATACTATTGTAGTAGAAGAGGCGAGATCCGGCTACGCGCTTCATGGGAAAGTGATTCGGGTGGCGAGGGTGAAGGTAGGGAAACAGAAGACCATATAATCGTTATAACGGTTATAACTTTTATAATATTTATAGGAGGTATTTATGGCAAAGATTATCGGCATTGATCTGGGGACAACCAATTCGTGTGTGGCGGTCATGGAGGGCGGAGCCCCCAAGGTGATCCACTCGGCTGAAGGGAGGAATGTCATCCCCAGCGTCGTTGACCCCATCAAAAACATCGTAGGAGACGTGGCCAAGCGCCAGATGGTGATTAACGCCAAATCTACGATATTTTCCGTCAAGCGCCTCATGGGCCGAAAATACTCGGATAAGTCCGTAGAGCGAGACGTAAAATGGTTGCCATACACCATAAAAGCCGGAAAAAATGACATGGCGGTTGTGGAGGTGGAAGGCCGGCAGTTCACCCCGCAGGAGATTTCTGCAAAAGTCCTGGGCAAAATCAAAGCCGATGCGGAGAAATATTTGGGCGGCACGGTTACCCAGGCCGTCATTACGGTGCCTGCATACTTTGACGACAGCCAGCGCCAGGCGACCAAGCAAGCTGGGGAAATAGCGGGCCTGGAAGTGCTTCGTATCCTCAACGAGCCGACTGCTGCGGCTCTGGCGTACGGGTTGGATAAAAAGAATGTCCATACCATTGCCGTGTATGACCTGGGCGGGGGCACCTTTGACATTTCCATCCTGGAACTGGGTGAGGGAGTGTATGAGGTGAAAGCCACCAATGGCGACACGCACCTGGGGGGAGACGATTTTGACAAAGTGATCCTTGATTACTTTGCCGATGAGTTTAAGAAGGAAAACAGTGTTGATTTGCGAAAGGACCCGCAGGCGCTCCAGCGCCTACGGGATGCTGCCGAGAAAGCCAAGATCGAGCTCTCAAGCTCCCTGGAAACGGAGGTCAACCTTCCCTTCATCACGCAAGGAAAAGAGGGACCCTTGCATCTGGTCATGAAGTTGACAAGGGCCAAGCTCGAGTCGTTGGTTGAGGAACTCACCCAAAAAACGATCGAACCGGTCAAGAAATGCTTAGCTGACGCCAAGATGAAGACCGGCGACATTAACGAAGTCGTCATGGTCGGCGGCATGACGCGTATGCCCAAGGTGGTCGAGGTGGTCAAGAGCTTCTTTGGGAAAGACCCGAATCGTTCGGTCAACCCGGATGAAGTGGTGGCAATCGGCGCGGCAGTCCAGGCCGGGGTACTGGCCGGTGATGTCAAAGACGTGGTGCTTCTGGATGTGACGCCGCTTACCCTGGGTGTCGAGACCTTGGGCGGAGTGTCTACTCCCTTGATTACCAGAAACACCACGGTTCCCACAAGCAAGAGCGAGATTTTTTCAACCGCCGCCGATAGCCAGACGTCGGTTGAAATCAATGTCTTGCAAGGTGAGCGGCCGATGGCAGCGGACAATAAATCTCTAGGCCGTTTTGTTCTTTCGGGTATTCCGCCGGCGCCTCGTGGCGTTCCGCAAGTAGAAGTGACGTTTGATATCGATGCAAACGGCATCCTCAACGTGACGGCAAAAGACAAGGCAAGCGGAAAGGTGAGTAATATCACGATCACGGGTTCCACCGGTCTTTCCAAAGACGAAGTGGAGAAGATGAAAAAGGAAGCCGAGGAGCATGCCAGCGAAGATACGGCCAAGAAAGAGAAGATTGAAACCCGTAATCATGCGGACACCATGATCTACACGGCGGAGAAAACCCTCAAAGACATGGGGGACAAAGCCAAGCCGGAGGATAAGACGGCCGTTGAAGAGAAAACGAAGGCACTTAAGGATATCCTTGAATCCGGTAGTAAAGAAGATCTGGAGAAAGCCACGAGCGAGCTCTCCGAAGCAGTGCAGAAAGTGGGAGCAGCAGCGTATGCTTCGGCAGGCTCAGCACAAGGCCAGCCGTCAGATGATAGCTCTGGACCTACAGCGGGGCAGGGAGACGATCAAGCCCAAAGTGGCAATGGGCAGAAGAAGGATGAGAAAAAGGTGGAGGAAGGAGAGGTGGTGAGTTAATCAACGAATAGCGAATTTGTACGAATATACGAATAGGGGCGCGCGGAGGGCGCGCCTGTTTTTATCACATGTTGATGACCTGTATAATCAGGTAGTGTTGTTGTCATTGCGAGGAGTCTCGCCTCGTCGGCGGGACGACGAAGCAATCCCATATGATATCGCGCCAGTATGCGATTTATATCATGACAAATCGATACGGATCGGTATTTTATACGGGAGTGACAAACGACATCATCAAAAGAATTTATCAACATAAACAGTTGTTATCAGGTTTTACAGCAAAATATAAGCTGATTAAGCTTGTGTATTACGAATTATTTCCTGATGTTCGTTATGCTATTGCTCGGGAAAAACAAATCAAAGGCGGTTCAAGAAAAGATAAAATTAACCTTATCATGAGAATGAATCCGAAATTTAGGGATTTGTATAACAATATATTGTGAGATTGCTTCGCCGTAAGAACGGTCTCGCAATGACAGTCGGCTCATTATGGCAACGAAGAGAGATTATTACGATATTTTAGGAGTCGGGAAGTCTGCGTCTGTGGATGAGATTAAGCGCGCGTACCGCAAGCTTGCGCTGGAGTGGCATCCGGATAGGAATAAAGCTGCCGGGGCCAATGAAAAGTTCAAAGAGATCAATGAGGCCTACGCCGTGCTCTCTGATCCCAAAAAGAAGGAAACATACGACCAGTTTGGACATTCCGCCTTTGCCCCCGGTGCGGGGGGCTTCGGCGAGACGAGGCAAGGGCCGTTTACGTACACCTGGTCATCCGGCGGTCCGCAAGCTGGCGGATTCGGAGACGGTGATTTTATCGATCCGTTTGAAATTTTCGAGCAATTTTTCGGCGGCGGGTTTTCCCGTTCGGCAGGCCAGAGGGCGCGTCGGGAAGTCTATGAAATCACCATTGAATTCATGGAGGCAGTCAAGGGGGTCACCAAAGAAGTCCATGTGCCGCGCGGCCGAGCAGGCGACCCCTCGGAAAGACTCGGGGCAGGTGGGTCAGTCCGAAAAACGATTAAGATTCCGGCCGGTGTGGACAGCGGGTCGCGCATCCGTTTCGACGACTTTGATATCGTGGTTGAGGTTCGGCCGGATAAACGGTTTAAGCGCGAAGGCAATGACCTCATCATAGACCACGAGATTACTTACGCGCAGGCAGCCCTCGGCGCGGTCGTAGAAGTGTCTACCGTTGATGGCCCCTTGAGTATCCGCATCCAACCCGGCACCCAGCCGGGAACCCTTATTCGCCTTCGCGGCAAAGGCGTGCCGTCAGTACGCGGCGTGGGCCCGCTTCGCAGCGAGGCGAGCCGCGGCGACCAGTACGTGCGCATCCGGCTCACCATCCCCACCCACCTCTCCCGCCGGCAGCGGGAACTTCTGGAAGAGTTGGAGTCTGTATGAGTTGGAGTCTGTATGATATGTATATTGTAAGTAGCGGTCGCTACTCACAATGTACACCGTGGGCAACGGACATTGACGAGGGATAGTCAGGCGTATATAATAAGGAAGGTTTGAAGAGATAAGGTGGGGCAACCCGCCTTTTTTACTAAAAGATACCCGCCTAAGCTTACCTTGCGGCTTTTCAGTACTATTCGTACACGCCGTAAAGAGCGCGTGAGCGGTGGGTACAGAGGCCGCTATGCTAATCCTCTGGAGAATCAGATTAGCATGCGGACACTAGTATGCCAGCTATCGTTCGATCAGAATTTGCGTTAGCACTCAATCAGGTCGCCACCGAGCGGGGGATTGATCCTGCAGTGGTTGTGGAAACCATTAAAGCGGCGATTTTGGCTGCTTACCGTAAGGATTACGGTGCGGCCGAGCTGGAGACGCTCACGGTCGAGCTCAACGCGGATAACGGCGAAGCCAAAATCTTTAAAGAAGGAAAAGAAATCACTCCGCCCGGATTTGGCCGGATTGCCGCCCAAACCGCCAAACAAGTCATCCTGCAGCGGATCCGCGAGGCGGAAAAACAGGCGGTTTTAGCAGACTTTCAGACGAAGGTCGGGGGTATCGCTTCAGGCATGATTCTTCGCTTTGACGGGCCCAACGTGATCGTGGACATCGGGCGCGCCCAGGCCGTCATGCCGCCCCAGGAGCAGAGTCCGGCCGAGAGATATCACCTCAACCAGCGCCTTACCTTTTATATCGAAGGCATCCGTGAGACCATGCGCGGCAACGAGATCATTGTCTCTCGCGCCCACAAGGGCTTGGTGGAAGGCCTGTTCCGGCGCGAAGTGCCGGAAGTCGCTTCCGGAGCGGTCGAGCTTCGCGTGATCGCGCGCGAAGCAGGCGGCAGGACCAAAGTCGCGGTATTTTCCAACCAATCAGGCGTGGATCCGGTGGGAAGTTGCGTGGGGCAAAAAGGAGTGCGCGTCCAGGCCGTCATCAGTGAGCTTGGGGGGAGCGAGAAAGTGGACATCATCCAGTGGAGTGAGGATGCGAAGCAATTCATTACCGCGGCTCTGGCTCCGGCCAAAGACCTCGAGGTCAAACTTAATGAGAAGAAGAAAGCCGCGGAAGTTCTGGTTCCTGATGATCAGCTCTCTCTTGCAATTGGCAGGGAAGGCCAGAACGTGCGGCTTGCGGCCAAAGTGACGGGGTGGAAAATAGACATAAAAGGAAAAGGTGAAAGTAGTGAAAAAAAACCAGTCAGTGCGTAGTATATGAAATACTGGTTCGATCTATTGTATGAAGAAAAAAGAGGCAATACCTTCAGAATCTCGGCCGCCGATTGTGGCGGTATTGGGCCACGTTGATCACGGAAAAACAACCCTCCTTGATACCATCCGAAAGACTGACGTTGTAAGTAAAGAGCATGGCGGAATAACCCAACATATTGGTGCTTACCAAATTGAAGAAAAAAAACGCCTTATCACGTTCATTGACACCCCGGGGCACGAAGCTTTCTCAAAAATGAGATCACGGGGAGCTTCTGTGGCGGACATTGCCATCCTCGTTGTTGCTGCCGATGACAGCGTCAAGCCCCAAACCATCGAGTCCATCGAGCAAATCAACAATGCCGGTATCCCTATCATTGTGGCGATCAACAAAGTCGACCTGCCGGCGGCAAACGTGGACGGCGTTAAGGGCGATTTGGCCAAGCACGGCGTGCAGGTCGAAGGTTTCGGCGGCGATGTGCCGTTTGTACCCGTATCTGCCAAACAAGGCACGGGGATTCCTCAACTTCTGGACCTTATCTTACTGGTAAGTGATATGAAAGAGATTACCGGTGACCCGAAGGCTACCACCGAAGCGGTCGTCATCGAGACGCGGGTGGATAAAGGCAAAGGCCTTGTGGCGACGGTCGTTGTCAAAAACGGCACGCTTACCGCGGGGAGCTCTTTGTATGACGGCGCGACACAGGTTGCTAAAGTCCGCGCCATGCTTGATGAGCACGGAACACAGGTTCAGCTCGCGTCCCCGAGTAAACCGGTGGAAGTGTTAGGATTTACCAAACTCCCTGCCGTGGGTACGACACTTAGAGTTGCGCCACAGCAAGCTGCACAGCGCACAGCTTTAAAGAAAGAAGTCGGGATCCCGGGTCAAGCCCGGGATGACAAAACAACACAAGAGATACAACTTCCGGATTTCTTAAAACCCGTCGATCCCGAGGTAGCACGGATCATCACGATCATCCTCAAAGCCGATACCGCCGGATCCCTTGAGGCAATCATTGCCTCCCTTCCCAAAAAGGTTATTGTCGTTCAATGCGGGGTTGGGGATATCACGGAAGCTGACGTGTTGTCCGCCAAGTCCACGGGGGCAATCATCATTGGGTTTGGGGTAGCCCCCAAAGGCGCGGTCGTCAAGCTCGCCCAGACGGAAAAAGTGGTCTACCGGACGTACCGGATCATCTATGAGCTCCTGGATGAACTCGGGGAAGTGGTCGCAGGGCTTAAAGAGGTGCTCCATGAGGAACGTGAGCTTGGGAAAGGGCAGATTATCGCCGAGTTTCCGTTTGAAAAACAACGAATTGCCGGTACGAAGGTCGCATCCGGCAGACTTGCGCGGGGGGATACGGTCAAGGTTATGCGGGGGGAGGAGGAAATTGCCCGCGCCAAGATCAAGTCCATCCGGCATGGGAAGGACGATATTACCAAAGCGGATACGGGTATCGAATGCGGCGTGCTGTTTGACCAAAAGCTTGATTTTACTATAGGAGATGGTATAATCGCGGTCACTATAGGATAACTATGGACTACCAAACCGAAGTGACCAAGGTGAAAGATCTCTTGGCCAAAGCCAAGGATGTCTTGGTCGTCACCCATGAAAATCCCACCGATGACAGCGTGGGGAGCGCGCTTGCTCTGTATCTGGGGCTCGTGAGCATGGGGAAAAAAGTGACGATTGCCTGTCCAGACGCCGTGACCGTCGGACTTTCCAACTACGTCGGGGTCAATAAGATCATCTCGGATTTGGCCGCCAAAAAGAACTTCATCATTTCGCTCGACTACGTGGACGGCTCCATAGAAAAAGTAAGCTACAACATCGAGGGCGACAAGTTTAACCTCGTCGTCGAGCCGCGTCAGGGTTTTGATAGTTTTTCCCAGGACAAAGTGCACTATTCTTATGCATCTCCCAACGCGGATCTCATATTTTCCGTCGATACGATTCACCTTGGAGGTTTAAAAAAGCTCTATGAGGGGAATAAAGAGTTGTTTGCCGGCAAACCCGTCGTTAACATGGACCGGCATGCCAATAACGCCCAGTACGGTAGTGTCAACATTGTTGATGTCGCCTCTTCGACAACGGTAGAGGTTGTCGCACGATTTCTTTCGATGCTTGGTGTCAAGCTCACGGTGGATATCGCCACCAACCTCCTCAACGCGGTCTACGGCGGGACGAACAACTTCACGGCTGCCACTGTGTCTGCCGGCGCCTTTGACGTGGCCTCCGTTGCCCTCAAAGCCGGCGGGAAACGCTTTGGGGTGGTTGCTCCTTCGGTGGAAGAGAGACCCGTCGAAGAAACGGTTGCACCGCAGGCGATGGAAACCATGGCGCCTGCGGTTGCCGCAGAAATCGCGCATGATCACCCGCACCCGTCTGTACAGACCCCGGCCGACTGGCTCCGACCAAAGATCTTCAAGAGCTCGAACCTTCTCTGATGCTTCTTGATTATTGAGAATCGCTCGGTTAATGCTACAATGTATAGAGGAGATGTCTTTTATATGGAGAAAGAGATAAAGCCGAAAAAGAAAATGTCTATCTACGTGGCACTCAAAAAATTAGCAAAGCACATAGGGAAGAAAAAATTGAAGAAGCTTCCGCCTGATTTTGCCACCAACGATAAGTATTTGTATCAGTAATCCTTACCCCATTGTTTTTTCCGAATGGATAAGGTAAAATAGAGGTATTGGAGCGCTCTTGAAGCTCCGTTTTTTCTAACGATCATGCCACGAACGAAAGCTACAAAGACCGCAAAGGTGAAAAAATCATCTCCCAAACCGGTCAAAAAAACAAAGAAGACGAAAGCCGCTCCAGAGCCCGCGGCTCCGGCAACCATACCCAGCGCGGAGAAGCAAGAAGTGATCGTGCAATTTCAGGTGAAGGCGGGGGACACGGGAAGTCCGGAGGTGCAGGTCGCGCTCCTCACGAAGCGGATCGAGAAGCTGGTCGGGCATCTGAAAACCAATCCGTCTGATAATCATTCCCGGAGGGGACTATTGGGAATCGTAAGCAAGCGCCGGAGACTTCTTAACTATCTTGAGAAAAAAGACAACGGCAGGTATAAAGAATTGGCGCAGAAGCTGGGGTTAGGGAAATGAAGATTGTCAAAAAATCCATCGAGATAAACGGGAAAGAGCTTTCCCTGGAAGTAGGCCGGTTTGCCGAGCAGGCGTCTGCTGCGGTTTTGGCGCGTTTGGGCGATACGATGGTTCTGGCTACCGTTACCGCATCAAGTAAGGAGACCACGCTTGATTACTTTCCGCTCTCTGTAGAGTATGTTGAGCGTCTTTACGCCGGGGGAAGGATCAAAGGCAGCCGTTGGGTGAAGCGCGAGGGAAGACCAAGCGATGATGCCGTCCTTGCCGGCCGCATTATTGACCGCTCGATCCGCCCATTGTTTCCCAAAACCTATAAACACGACGTTCAGGTCATCATCACCGTGCTTTCCGTAGACGGGGAGAATGATCCGGATGTCCTGGGGCTTGTGGCGACCAGCGCAGCTATTGCCATTTCTCCCATCCCGTGGAACGGACCCATTGCCGGAGTCCGCGTGGGGTACGTGAAAGATAATGGCAACAGTACGTTCCTTATCAATCCGACGCTTGCCGAGCAGGCGATGAGCGAGTTTGACTTCGTCGTGGCATCTACCCGCGAAAAAACCGTCATGCTGGAGGGAGGATTTTGCGAAACGCCCGAGCCGGTCGTATTTGAGGCGGTACAAAAGGCCAAAGAGGTAAACGGCAAGCTTATCGACCTCATCAGTTCACTCGTCAAAGACGTTGGGAAACCCAAAGTGAGCGTGCCGGCTGTCGACCAAGCCGATGAGCTCAAGAAAAAGGTTGCCCTGGATTACAAAAAAGAAATGGCCGACGCGTTTGCCAAAAAAGCCGAGAAAGAGTTTGGTGGCGAAGAAGTGGCGGCTCTCGCCAAGACCATTGCGGAAGCCTACGGCACCCAGTATACAGTGAAATCCATCGAAGAGGCGCTGGACGGACTCTTCAAAAAACAAGTTCGTGAACAGGTGCTTACTCAATCCAAACGGTTTGACGGCAGGAAGCTCGATGAGATCCGGCCCGTGGCGGTGGACGTGGGAATATTACCCCGCACTCACGGCAGCGCCATGTTCCGGCGCGGGCAAACCCAGGCGCTCACCGTTGCCACGCTTGGGACACCAAGCCTTGAGCAGCTCATCGAAAGCCCGATGGGCGAGGAATCCAAGCGCTACATCCACCACTACAGCATGCCGCCGTACTCCGTGGGAGAAACCGGCAGAATCGGCACACCGAGCCGCCGGGAAATCGGGCACGGGGCACTCGCCGAGCGGGCGCTCCTGTCCGTTATTCCTTCGGAAGAAGAGTTTCCGTATACGATCCGTTTAGTGTCGGAAATTATGTCCAGCAACGGCAGTACATCCATGGCCAGTACCTGCGGCTCGACGTTGGCGCTCATGGACGCGGGGGTCCCCATCAAAGCGCCGGTTGCAGGGATCTCCATTGGTCTCATGACGGATGCGAAAAAATACGTGCTTTTGACCGATATCATGGGGATCGAGGATTTTGCCGGTGATATGGATTTTAAAGTCGCAGGAACGAAAAACGGGATCACCGCAATCCAGCTGGATATTAAAATTGACGGCTTGAGTGACGAGGTCGTCGAGCAAACGCTTAAACGGGCTTTAGATGCTCGTCTGACCATTCTTGACGCGATGCTTTCCGTTATCCCAGAGCCACGCAAGACTCTCTCCCAGTACGCGCCTAAAGTACGGGTTGTTAAGATCCCGGTTGAGAAAATCGGAGAAGTCATCGGGCCCGGGGGCAAAGTGATCAGGCAGATTATTGCCGTCACCGGGGCGACCGTGGACGTGGAGGACGACGGGTCGGTGATGATCTCCGGCACCCAGGATGCCGTCGAGAAAGCCGTGGCGTGGGTCGAAGGGTTGACCCGCGACGTCCAGCCGGACGAGGAGTATGAGGGCGAGGTCAAGCGGATATTGCCGTTCGGCGCGTTTGTGGAGATTTTACCGGGCAAGGAAGGTATGGTGCACGTGTCCCAGATGTCCACGGGGTATGTGGCAAGCCCCAATGATGTGGTAGCACTCGGCCAGAAGGTAAAGGTGAGGGTCATGGAAATTGACGATCAGAAGCGCGTAAACCTCTCAATGCTCTTCGGTGAAGATGCCCAAAAAGCGTCCCCGCGCGAGCCCCGATTCAACCGGGGTCCCCGCCGGCCATTTGACCGAAGAAGGAGATATTAATTTCTGCTAGTATAGAAGCATGTCCAAATTGACGGATGAAGTAGAAAGCCTTCGGAAAAAAATTACGGAAGTCAAACTCCCGCACGACCTAAAGCTTCGGGTAGAAGGAAATCTCGATGAAATTATTCGCCTTGAACATGATATTTCCTCGCGCGTCCACATCGAACAGATACTCCGCTACGCCGAGTGGGTGGGTGCCCTTCCGTGGAATACGATCACCCAAGACGTACTAGATCTGACGAAAGCGCGCGAGGTTCTCAATAAACACCATTATGGTCTGGAGCCGGTGAAAGATCGAATTTTAGAGTACCTTGCGATCCTTACGCTCAACAAAGAACATCATCGGGCGCCGATCCTGTGCTTGGTGGGTTTAGTCGGCACCGGCAAGACGACGCTTGCCAAATCGATAGCGGAAGCCATGGGCCGGCGGTTTGTCCGCGTTCCTTTCGGCGGTATGAGCGACGCGCTTGACCTGCGCGGCCAGTCCCGCGTCCGACCCGACGCCCAGATCGGGCTTATTCTCAAAGGCCTTCGGTTTGCCGGCAGCCGCAATCCGGTGATGCTTCTGGATGAAATAGACCGGGTCGCCGAAGGAACCCGCGGGGATATCATGGGGGTCTTGGTCGAGCTTCTGGATCCGGAGCAAAATGTGGCGTTTACCGACCATTACCTGGATTTTCCGTTTGATCTCTCCGACGTGCTGTTTATTGCCACAGCCAACAACACGACCAATATTGCAACCGCGGTTTTAGACCGGCTTGAGCCCATCCAGATGCCATCATACAGCGATGAAGAAAAGATCAAAATCGCCAAGGACTATGTGCTTCCCCAGCTCATGGCCGAATCCGGGCTCACCAAGGAAAATCTCACGATCGATGAAGCTCTCTGGCCCAAGCTCGTGCGGCCTTTAGGCTACGACGCCGGCATCCGTAGCCTCGAGCGCACGATGAACGCGTTGTGCCGGAAAGTTGCGCGCATGATCGTCGAGGGCAAGGGGAAGAGTTACCACATTCGTCAGGAAAACATGAAGGAATTTATAGAAACATATTGATCCAAGAAATCCTAAATTCTAAGCACTAAATCCTAAATAAATTCAAATGACCGAAATTCCAATACACAAACATTACGACCTCGAAGAGCGAACACTTGTCTTTGCCCGTGATTGTCGCAGTTTTGTAAAAGAATTGCCGCGTACAGTATGCAACCTGGAGGATGGTCCTCAATTGATTCGATCTTCCGGATCTATCGGGGCAAATTATATAGAAGCAAACGAAGCTATAAGCAGAAAAGATTTTGTTCATAGAATCAAGATTTGTCGAAAAGAATCAAAGGAATCTAAATATTGGCTGCAACTAGTTGATACTGGTCAAAACGAAGTCTTAGAGAATGAAAGAGCTCGGTTAACACAAGAAGCCAACGAGTTTTGTAAAATTTTCGGTTCGATTGTGACAAAATCGGAGTAAGCAATTGTTTTGGACATTTGAATTTTATATTTTGAAATTGTTTAGGATTTAGAAATTAGGATTTGGAATTTGTTTACTATGAGTTTTTGGGAAACACCACATAAAACAGTTTATCAGGGAACATCAAAAACTGGCCGCGACACTGTCCGGATTATCCCCTTGGGCGGGACGGGCAATGTGACCAAAAACATGTTCCTCTATGAGTACCGCGTGGATGGGGCGATCCGGGACATCCTCATCGTGGACTGCGGCATAGGATTTCCGGATCCGGAGATGTACGGCGTGGATTTGGTGATTCCGGATGTACGGTATCTTGCCAACAAGAAGCAGCATATTCGCGGTTTAGTTTTCACCCACGGCCACGACGACCACATCGGCGGGATTCCGTATGTGTATGACAAGCTGGGTAATATCCCGATGTGGGGGACGACGCTCACGGCCGCGTTTGCCAACATTAAACTTGCGGAAATCAGGATAAAATCGCGCGTGACGCCGGTAGATTTTGAAAAAGTTTTGCGGATCGGTCCGTTTACGGTATCGTTTATCCGCATGACGCACTCGGTACCGGATGCGGCAAATCTCGTCATAGAGACTCCCATCGGTACCTTTTACCACGGCAGCGACTTTAAGTTTGACTTTGACCCTTTGGACGGCAAGCGATCGGAACTCGCCAAGATTAACGCGGCAGGAAAACGGGTGGTGCTTTGCCTTTTGACTGACTGTCTGGGCAGCGAGCGACCCGGGTTTACGCCATCGGAGCAGGTGGTGGGGGAGACCATCGAGAAGGAACTCAAGCTTGCCACCGGCAAAGTGCTCTTTACCACGCAGTCGAGCAATATCTCGCGCATCCAGCGGGCCATTGAGCTTGCTCTCCAGTACGGGAGACACGTGGCGTTTATCGGCAGGAGCATTGACCAGAACGTGGAGGCAGCTGTTAAGCTCGGGTACATGAAGTTTCCTCGTGAGGCGCTTGTCCGGGATCGGGACCTCAAACGGCTTCCGTCGACCAAACAGTTTTTGGTCGTGGCAGGAAGCCAGGGACAGCCGGATTCTGCGCTGTCACGGATTGCCAACGATAGCCACCGCTTTGTGCGTCTGGATGAAGGGGATACCGTGGTGATCTCGGCCGACCCTATCCCGGGACGGGAGCATGACGTCAATACCCTTATTGACGCAATCTATAGGAAAGGCGCGCGGGTAAGTTACAGCGACATTATGGAAGACCTCCACGTGTCAGGCCACGGGAGCCAGGGAGATCTTATGCTCCTTCTGTCTGCTGTAGGTCCGCGGTATATTTTCCCGATCGGCGGGACATACAAACACCTCATGCAATATAGAAGGCTCGCGCAAGATTTGGGCTATGAGAAGCGCGAGATTTTAATTCCCGAAGAAGGGCAGGTGCTGGAGTTTTCTTCCCACAGCGCGCCGCGAGTGGTAGAGACATTGGAACTGGAAAATGTGATGGTGGACGGCCTGGGCGTGGGAGACGTGGGCAATATCGTGCTTCGTGATCGGCAGACGATTGCCACCGAAGGAATCGTCGTGGTCGTCATTCCGATCCAAAAGTCTACGGGCCGGGTGACCAGCGGCCCGGACATCATATCGCGCGGGTTTATCTATATGAAAGAATCCGGCGGACTCATCGATGCCGCTAAGCGAACCGTTCTCCAGTCACTCCGGCTCAAGAAAGGGAGGATGATGGACTGGCAGTTTGTCCGCAAGCAAATCAGCGAAAACCTTAGCGTCTTCCTCGCCCGCGAAACCGGCCGGCGCCCCCTCATCGTGCCGGTCATTGTGGAGGTGTGAGAATCTCCGTTAGCTAATGAAATCCCGGTAATTTTCTTTATTTATTACCTCAAAACTGGAACCTTTATACGTCTGTAAAAAATCTTTCGGGGCTTTCCCCTTGACTTTTCCCCACTTCATTTCAAAACCGAATAATCTGCCCTCCCGCTCTTCGACCAAATCAATTTCTTTTTGATCATACGTTCGCCAGTAAAAATAGTTTGCGAAGATATTTTTGTAGTCATTTCTCTTCTGGCGTTCGGAAACACAATAGTTTTCCCAGAGAGCACCTGCGTCGTCGCGTGAGGCCAGAGGATTAAAATTGGAAATCAGGACATTTCTAATACCATTGTCCCCAAAATAGTATCGGGGTGTTTTGGTATACTCTTTACGCAAGTTTCGACTATACCCCTGACGGGGAAAGATAATAAATATTTTTTCTAAAAGTTCAAGGTAGCGCCGAACCGTGTCCGGATGGACATTAAGATTTTGGGCCAATTCCGCATAAGAGATATCATGACCAATTTGGAACGCAATAAGACGCAAAAGATTAAAAACAAAAACAGAATCTTTTACATTCTCGAGAGCCAAGATATCTTTTAATAAATAGCCATCACGGAGATTCTCCAAAATTTTTCTTTTTTGGTTATCTGACCCGGAAAAGACTACCTGGGGGTACGATCCGTAAATAAGCCGGGTTTCCAAGTTGGCAATCGTTTCAAACGCGTTTTCATTTTTGGAGAGTTCAAGTTGAGAGAGAGGATAAAGTTTGAGAAAAGTACTGCGGCCAACCAGGGGTTCTCCCAGCTTGTTTTTTAGATCAAAAGCAGAAGACCCGGTAACCAAAAAAGATAGCTTGGGGAGGGTGTCGACGGCAAGTTTTAAGTTAAGGCCGATGTTCGGAATGTATTGTGCCTCGTCGATAAAAACAGTATCGTATCCGGCGGTATATTTTTGGATAATCTCCACCCGTTGGGAAGAGAAAGCTTCCTGAACCCCTAAAGTTTGCCCATGGAGACGTAATAATTTTTTGCTTTTTAGTTTTTTGGCAAGCGACCCTAAAAGGACGGTCTTCCCCGTTCGTCTCGCTCCAAAAAGACCCACAACGTGGGCAGGCCGCAATTCTTTAAGTAGCTCTTTTTCTATAAATCTTGCTATCATAGTGTTTCTATTTTACTAAATACAGATGGTCTGTCAAGAGGTAGAAAACTACGTTCCGCCGCGGATGGCTGCGTTGCCGCTTCCGAAGGGAAGTGCAGGGAGCCAATGTGATCGGAAGTAAATCAGCGAAAATCTCGCCGTCTTCCTCGCCCGCGAAACCGGCCGGCGCCCCCTGATCGTGCCGGTGATTGTGGAAGTATGAAAATTTATGCTATACTGGAGGTAATGATGGCGCCGATTGATCTGTATCGGAAAATGAAGCCGTTTTTGCCGGTACTAGTTCCTCTCCTCTTTTTACCGCTCTTGGTGCTTGCGGTCAAAATGCGCCAGTCGATAGTTCCCAGAGCTTCAAACAATGCTGATTCTCAAACTTGGATCGTGAAGATTAATCCTGAAATAATTGCCGGCATCCCCAACGGCCAGCCGGTATATCTCTCGACACTTCTGGTTGACTCCAACGGCCAGCCGGTACCCATCGCAACTTCCTACGAATGGCACATGAGCACCACTGCTTCTCCCGGTACATTAGAGCCAAACGGAAATCTCGCTACGTTTATACCACTGGCGTCCGGCAGTGCGGATATCATCGTTAAGGCAACCAATTCAATGGCACGTTTTTGGGATCCGCGCCAGTCGTTACACAAACAATTTCTCCGCCCGCTCCGGTTGATTGGAAATCCCGCACTTCCTGGCTCAAGGCAGACTATCTTTATTTCTCGTTGGGGGCTAAAGACGTTGGGGAACGGATTTTCACCGGCCGGCCGGATCCGGGAACGACGATAAAAATTAACGAGGGAGCACCCAATACATTAGCAGTCTCGTGGACCGAATGGGGTACGCCACTGACGCTCTCTCTTTATTATGAAAGCACACCGGAATTTGACAGTGAAAAAATAAACTACGCCATTTCCAGTCTGACTGTCTCCGACGGAGTAGTCACGGATACATACCGCCCAGTCTGGACAACCCGCGCAGGGTTCCCTTTCACCACCAATAAAGAAGAAGCATTACTACCGGTAAAACAGTCCAATCCAAACTTCGTCGGCGTCCTTACGTTCAAAAACATCTCCTGGTACCCAGGTCTCTATCCCCTGTACGATCTTGATTATGCCAAATGGTCATGGAAGCACGTTCAGAAAATTTTGCCTACCCGGATTATGACGCCGGTAGCAGACGGCTTGTTTGACCCCGAAGGCGAAATCACCCGCGCCAGCATGGCTACCTTTCTCATCCGAGCCTATGAATATATCACCGGTAGATCCACCCTTGCGGGCGAGACGCCGTTTACTGACATCGGCCAACTGCCGCCAGACGTTCAAACCGCCATTAAAAAGATCTACGGCCTAAAAATCACTGCGGGTACTTCCGCTACTACGTACTCGCCGGAAATAAAAATTAATCGCGCCCAAATGGCCACGTTCCTCTCTAATCTGTACAAAGCCCTGTATGGCGAGTACGCGCCCGAGGTGCCCGTACCCTTCACGGATATCGGAGGCGGGGACATCACGTGGGCCCAAAAGCCAATCGCGAGAATTTACGGACTCAAGGTTACCGCCGGCGTTTCGCCGACGCAATTCGGTCCGTATCTTAACGTTACCCGCGAACAAATGGCCACGTTCATCATGAACTTTATTGAACTCACCCAGAGAAAGCCGCTCCCGACTGTTTCTCCTACGCCATCACATCCACCAATACCGTCAACACCGCTACCCACTACGGAAACACCAAAGAGCACTATCATGCCTTCGCCTTCAGTGTGTGTCGATAGGTGCGGTGACCGTGTCTGTCAGTCAATAGTTTGCCAAGGCGAAGGGTGCAGTTGTGCTGAATCGACAACCTCCTGCCCGTCAGACTGTGGGGCAACTCCGACCCTTAAGCCCACGGCGGATGTTGAACGCGTCACTCAATCTTTCTCCGATTTAATCAAAGAACTCGTGAGTCCGGCACCATCTCCGTCTCCCATCGCCACGTCTGCCCAGCCAGCGCCGCTTCCTCCCGCCAGTCTATCACCTTCTCTCGTGCCTCCTGCTGTACCCCCTGCGACAGTGACCTATCCTGCACAAGCTTCTCCGGCTCAAGTAAGTATTTTCGTTCAAATAATCACGTTGGTACAGAATTTTTTCCAATCCCTCTTCAGATAATTGATTTTTCTCTTGTTTATGATATACTATAGGATTACAAGATCAGCAAGCGGACGACGTTCATTTAAGAGCATGATTTTTTGATGAGTTTCATCCAGTCGATCTTCACGTTTTTTCCGATCGCAAGCCCCAAAGGCGATTTTCCCCGTTTCAGCTTGTTTCCACTGTTTGCCAAAGGTTTCGTA
>JACQHE010000017.1 GCA_016199185.1 Candidatus Gottesmanbacteria bacterium | reverse complement strand
TCCAAATACCTCTCGCTTCATACGCTCTGTTACCATTGCGTATGGAGAGCTCTGTACTCCGCTGCTGGTTAGGCGTTACGGAGGAGGGTTTCAACCCTCTGTGTCTGTCAAGCTTCCCTTGGCGCACTCACAAAACCATTGTACCATCTTGACAGAGGCAATCAATACCTATACTATATCCCTATAGGGGGGATAAAATGCCAAAAGGAATACCGAGAGATCAATCTGTGCAACGTTCGATTCTGCATCGGCTTAAAATAACCCGGGGTCATTTGGATACCGTCATCCGAATGGTGGAAGACGGAGATTACTGCATTGACGTTGTCCACCAATCACTTGCCATTCAGGCAGCCTTACGGGAAGTAGACCATGAGATACTCAAAAACCACATGCAAACGTGTGTCGCTGACTCCATACGAAAAGGAAACAGTGACGAAGTTATTGAAGAAGTCATGAAAATAATGGAAAAAAAGTAATATGGATAAAATCATCGTCACTATCACAGGACTTCTCTCGATCACAGGAATATATTGGTTCTTTTTTGGGAAAAAGGAGGAAGCTATGGACGCATCCGATACGTGGACGATAACCGTTGAGGGTGGATATAAACCCAACGTTATCAAAATCCCCAAAGATAAGCCGGCAACACTGACGTTCATACGAAAAGATGCAAATAGCTGCCTGGAAGAGGTGATATTTCCGGATTACAAAATCAAGGAGTACTTGCCCCTTAATAAAGAAGTTACCATCACCCTTCCCGCTGCGCATAAAACGTCCGGTTTCCACTGCGGGATGAGCATGTTCCACGGCCGTATTGAAGTAGCATGAAAACATCGTTTCCTATCGTCGGTATGCATTGTGCAAGCTGTGCGCGGCTTATCGAAAAGAAACTCAAGCAAACGCCAGGCGTAGGTGAGGCCGCGGTCAACTACGGGAGCGAGACTGCGACGGTAGAGTATGATCCGTCGATACGTAGCTTAGGTGACCTAGGGAACCTAGTGGAAGAAGCAGGCTACAGGGCCGTCATAGGAAATGATCCCGAAAAAAATAAAGAAGAAGCAAAAAAGAAAGAGCTAGGGAATCTTAAAATAAAAGTAGTCATTTCAAGCATTTTAAGCCTATTTATTGTTCTTGGTAGCTTTCCGGAATGGTTTGGCGTATCCATGTCGCCATACGTCTTGCTTCTGCTCACCACTCCCGTTCAATTTTGGGCCGGGTGGGGATTTTACCAGGCGACGTGGTCGGGACTTAAAAACCGCGCGGCGAGCATGGATACGCTCATTGTCGTGGGCACCAGCGCCGCATACGGCTATTCCCTGCTGGGTAAAGCGACGTATTTTGACACGGCAGCAGTCATCATCACTCTTATCCTTCTCGGACGATACCTTGAGGCGAAAGCCAAAGCACATACGAGCGATGCGATTAAGAAACTCCTGCACCTGCAAGCCAAGACAGCGAGAGTGCTGCGGGGTGGAAAAGAGATTGACGTTCCCATTGAGGAGGTCAAGGTTGGCGACGTGATCCGTGTAAAGCCGGGAGAAAAAGTGCCGGTGGACGGAAAAATCACCGAGGGCGCCTCAACTATTGACGAGTCGATGGTCACGGGAGAATCAATACCGGTCGATAAAAATATTGGTGATATCGTCATTGGAGCCACCATCAATAAAACCGGTGCGTTTCTGTTCCAGGCGACAAAAGTAGGCAGTGACACGGTGCTTTCCCAAATTGTCACCATGGTTGCGGCTGCCCAAAGTTCCCGCGCTCCTATCGCGCGGCTTGCGGATGTGATTTCCTCCTACTTCGTCCCCGTCGTCCTCATGCTTGCCGCAGCTACGTTTGTCATCTGGTACGACCTCGCTACGTTTGCAAGCGCATTTACGAATATGATCGCTGTCCTGATCATCGCCTGCCCGTGCGCCTTGGGACTCGCTACTCCAACGGCCATTATGGTCGGCACCGGACGGGGCGCGGAACACGGGATCCTCGTCAAAGACGCCCAGGCGCTGGAGATTGCCCATAAAACGAAGGTTGCCGTGTTCGATAAAACCGGCACGCTCACCCGCGGCGAGCCCAACGTGACGGACGCGGTGTTTGTGGAAAACGAGGATTTTGTCAAAAAAGCCGTCGCCGCTTTGGAGAGCAATTCCGAACACCCATTGTCGAAGGCAATCGTTAGCTTCGCAAGGTACTACCTTGCGAAGCAAGGTAGTACCTTGAAAACCGAAAACTTCGCGGCCATTGAGGGGTTTGGGGTGAAAGGAGTCGTGAATGACCTTCCTGTCCTCATCGGGAATAAAAAACTCATGGAGAAAGAAGGTGTAACCAGCTCATCAGAACTCGATAAGAAGGCTCAAGATTGGATGAATGAAGGCAAAACGTTGGCCTTTGTGGCGATAAGTAAAAAAAACGTCGCCCTCATCGCCATCGCCGATACCATCAAAGCGCAAGCAAAGGAAATGGTTGACGGCCTCAAAAGGCTGGGAATCGCCGTGTGGATGATCACCGGAGATAACGAAAAAACGGCCCGCGCCATTGCCAAACAGGCAGGGATAGAAAACGTGCTTGCTGGTATTTTGCCCCAGGAAAAAGCTGAAAAGATACGAGAACTGAAACAAAAAACTCGCGTCGTCGCATTTGCCGGAGATGGGATCAATGACGCGCCCGCGCTCGCCGCCGCTGACGTAGGAATTGCCATGGGGACCGGGACGGACGTGGCGATTGAATCAGCCGGCATCACGCTCCTGAATAAAGACTTGAGGAGCGTCGTAACTGCAATCCGCCTGTCGAAAGTGACGCTTGCCATCATCAAACAAAATCTCTTTTGGGCGTTTGCCTATAACGTGACGCTTATTCCGGTGGCAATGGGAGTGCTTTACCCAATAACCGGCTGGCTTCTCAATCCGGCGCTCGCCGCGTTTGCCATGGCCGCAAGCAGCATATCTGTGGTCGGAAATTCATTAAGACTGAAAGGAGTGAAAATCAACGAATAACGAATAAAACCCGAATATACGAATCAAAACAGCGCGAACTCATTCGTATATTCGTACCGATTCGTTATTCGTTGATAAAAGATCATTATGAAGGCAGACACGCAAATAGTTCTTGGTGCGATTGTTGCGAGCATCGCGATCATTGCGGGAGCGGTATTCCTTTTGGGCAACGACAAGAGACCTAAGCGCGAGATCTTGGGAGCTGCGTCCATGACGATCGATAAGACGTTTGAGGATTTCGGGGATATGAAAGGCGATGAGGAAAAAACTGCCGAGTTCACCATCACCAATACTTCGGCAAGCTCAGTACTGCGCATTTGGAATGTGTCAACCAGCTGCGATTGTACGTTTGCCAGCGTCGTCATAAACGGTCAGGAAACCGGCGAGTTTAACATGCCGATGCACATGATCGCGTCGCTAAAAAACTGGATCGGCGACGTGCCGACCAAACAGACCGCCATCCTCAAGGTCACGTACCGGCCAAAGGTCATGCCTGTGGTGGGCGTGGTTACGCGCCAGGTGACGTTTTCGACCAATGATCCGAAAAATGAGACAGTTGAAGTGAGTGTGAAGGCAAACGTGCTGTAGGTTATCAACGAATAACGAATTGATACGAATATACGAATTTTCTAATAGGTATTATTCGTATATTCGGTCTTGATTCGTTATTCGATGATTAGTTAATTGTATGTCACTCGTAAACAGCATATCCTTAATCACTGCTTTTGCCGGCGGGATGGTCGCGCTGTTTGCCCCCTGCTGCATCACGTACCTTTTACCTAGTTATCTTGCCAACATCTTCCGAAGCAGAGAAAAAGTTCTTTGGATGACCTTCATCTTTGGTCTGGGGATTGCCACGATCCTCGTCCCGGCTGCCCTGGGCATTCGAGCTGTAGGCCAGATCTTCCAACAATATCACACGCAAACCTACGTGATAGGCGGGGCGTTTATGATCCTCCTGGGCCTCATGGAGCTTACCGGCCGGAAAATCACGATCCCCATGTTGCATCTGACGATAGACCTTACGAATCGGCACGACCCGTGGTCGGTGTACGTCCTGGGGATATTCTCCGGGCTCACCTCTTCCTGCTGCACGCCGGTTTTAGCCGGCATCCTGACGCTCTCCTTCCTCTCCCCCACCTTCCTCTGGGCGGGACTGGCCGGGCTCTCGTACGTGTTCGGCATGGTCGTGCCACTTGTGGTCCTGGCACTTCTCCTGGAAAAAATGAATTGGACCAAACTGTCGCATCTTCGCGGCAAAACCGACGCGATTGCTGGTGTCCTCTTTATCCTCGTGGGTATCACGTTTACTATCCTTGCCCTCACCGGCCGGATAACCATGGGCATGCAGGAGCCTATCGAGCAATCGCTGGGAGCCGGAATTATGAATGTGGTACGATGGCTGCGGGGCATCCCCGGAAGTGAGGGAGTGTTTGGGATAATAATCGTCATAATGATGATAACGGTTATACACGTTATAGCTTCAAAAAGGAGGGTATCATGAAAAAACTGCTGTTTCTTACAAGCGGATTTGTACTCGTCGGATCGTTTCTCTGGAACAATTTCTCGTTCAGTCCGGAGACGGTTTCCGCCCGCCAACTCAACAAACTTTTGGCGAACAAAAACTTCACCTTCATCAACGTCCACACGCCGTATGAAGGGGAAATTGCGCGTACCGATACCTTTATCGCCTATGACCAGATGGTCGAGCAAAGCGCAAGTTTGCCAAAAGACAAGAATGCACCGATCATCCTCTATTGCAAAACCGGCAGGATGAGCGGCGAGGCGTTGCCGGTGCTCATAAAACTGGGCTATACCAACGTGCGGCACCTAACAGGCGGCATGGATGCGTGGCAAAAGGCCGGCGGCAAACTTATAAACCTTTCATTAGTGGAAAAAGACGTATTGCCGGAGTCGGGCATTGAGCTGCCGGTGGCGTGGGGAGACATCGGCCCACGGCTTATCGCGCTGGGCGTCATTGACGAGGCAAAATTCCGAAAAGCGGTCAAGCTCACACCCGAGCAGGAAGAAATCCTCACGAAGGGATCGGACAAAAAAATTATGATTGACGCAAAAAACGGCCAGTTCGTGGTGGATATACTCTGGGCGTTGGGGCTTGCTCAAAAAAGTATTGTGTACGATGCAGGACCACTCGGTATGGAATATAAAAACCAAGCTGCCAACTTTGCCTCCACCGGCGGATGGAGCCTGGCACGCGGCGAAGCGATGCAGTACCTCAATCGATTTGACCTCATCCCGCTTGACGCCGAGCAACAAAAAAAAGTCGGTGAGATAGCCCAAAACGTCTACCGCCCGTGCTGCGGCAACCCGACGTGGTTTCCCGACTGCAACCACGGCATGGCGGCATTGGCGATCATCGAGCTATTGGTCGCGGCTAACGTGGATGAAGCAACGATCTATAAAAAACTTTTAGGGTTTAACAGCTTCTGGTTTGCCGATAACTACCTGTATGTAGCTACATACTTTGCCCGTCTTGGCACACCGTGGAGTTCCGTGGATGCAAAAGTCGTGCTTGGCAAAGAATACTCCAGTGCCCAAGGGGCGCAGGCTATAGCCCGTAAGGTAGGCCAGCTCCCCACTAGGCCGACCAGGGGAGGAAGTTGTGGTACATGAAAATAATCCGACCAATCCGACCAATAACCCAATCCGACCAATGAATGAGGGAATGAAAGAATGAAGAAATAAAAACTGGATCCCGGCACGGAAGCCGGGATGACAACAAACGAGACTATTCGTGCGGTGCTCGGACGGGGCGGGTGGCGGAGAGTTCTTTTTCAAGTGCGGCAAGGGACGGAATGATCAGCTGCCGACCGCGGGAACGAAGGAGTTTTTTTCGCTTAAGTGCCTCGCCCAACTTCGCCAGTTTTCCTTTTTGTTTTAGCCTCAACAGTGTTGTTGTGATGGTTTTTTAGCTTCACCTTTTTCATTTCCAAAAAATACTTGTGGTGGACATGAGATCTTCTTGAC
>JACQHE010000021.1 GCA_016199185.1 Candidatus Gottesmanbacteria bacterium | reverse complement strand
GTCAAGAAGATCTCATGTCCACCACAAGTATTTTTTGGAAATGAAAAAGGTGAAGCTAAAAAACCATCACAACAACACTGTTGAGGCTAAAACAAAAAGGAAAACTGGCGAAGTTGGGTCCAGAAGGGGCGCGAGCGTCTTTTCCTCGTTATACACAGGGATGATGACGGATATGCGCGGCGTGGTCATGGTTATCGTGAAAACCACTCCTCTAAAATCTTTTTTGCAACGGGCGCGGCTTTGTCACTTCCTTCTCCCGCGCCTTCAACCAGCACCGTGACGGAAATTTCCGGATCTTCAATCGGCGCGAATGCCGTAAACCACGCGTGGGTGCGATTCTGGGGATCCCCAAACTCCGCCGTGCCGGTTTTGCAGGCAACAGGGACGAGTAAGTCAGGAGTGAGAAGTGTGGAGTGTAAAGTGGAAGAGTCGGTTGCAGCGTTTTGTTCACTCTTCACTTTTGACTCTGCACTCATGACTTTGAACTCAAAGAGCGGCCATCCCGTGCCTCCCGGCTCGCATGCCCGCTTCATGCCATCGGTGATGACGTCAATCGTTTCTTTCTTTATCCCAAGCTCTTTACACTCTTGACTCTTGACTCTTGACTCTTTTGCTTTTTCTATCGTTGGTCTACACAGCTTCCCTCCGTTTGCGATGACATTCGTCCACACATTCACCTGTAAGGGAGTTGTCAAGAGGTACCCCTGCCCGATCGCGACGTGATACGTATCTCCCAGGTACCACTGGTCGTTTCTCGCTTCCCGATCGACCTCTGTATCGAAGTGCCGGGCTTTCCACGCCGGATCGGGCATCAGACCGCCTGTCTCCCCGGGAATTTCGATCCCCAAGGGCGATCCGATCCCCACGCGTCTCCCCCACGCGGCAAGTTTGGTGATGCCGAGGGACTCCCCCGCTTTATAAAAGAAAATATCGTTACTGCGCTGTATGGCTTTGATGATATCCACAAGTCCGTCTGTTTTGCCGTATTTAGTAAAGAACCAGTTGGGAAAGCGAAACGGCCCGATGACAAGCTCGCCCGTGTCTTCGATACGGGTGTTTGCGGTGAGAGAACCTTCCTCAAGTCCTGCGATTGCTGTGACAATTTTAAACGTTGAACCCGGCGGGTAGATACCTCCGATGGCGCGGTTCAGCATCGGCAGTTCCGGATTTTCAAATAGCTCATCAGCAGTTTCCCCAGCGAGTGTCGTTGAGAAGATATTGGCGTCAAACGTGGGACTGGTGTAAAGCGTCAGGATCTCGCCGCTCATCGGCCGGGAAACGACAATGGCGCCCTTCCCGTCAGGAGGAAAGGCCGCTAAGGCCGCAGCAGCCAGGCCCTTATCAACGGCGAGTGTTACGTCTTCTCCGGGGACTTCCTCCACGCGCCCGAGCGTTCTCGTCGGGGTCCCGTTTGCGTCTACTTCCACCAGTTCCCGTCCGTCCCGGCCGCGCAGCCGTTCTTCCCAGACGGCTTCCGCGCCCATCCGGCCGATCCGATCGCCGGCGCGGTAGCTGCGCAGTTTGTAGTAGTCACGAGCGAGCTCATCTGCCGTCACCTCGCCGGTATAGCCCACGACGTGGCTTGCCCCGGACCCAGCCGGATACACGCGTTTGTAATCGTAGTTGCCCACCGGTTCGTTGTCCGCAAGCACCCGGCCCGTGCGGTCCAGGATCCGCCCGCGCGGAGCCCCCCGGATAAGCTCTCGCGTCCGGTTACCCTCCGCGAGAACCCGAAACTCATGCCCGCGGATGATAGTGAGCGTAAACAGGCGCCAGAGGAGCACGAAGAGCGCGACGAAAAGGATCGAAGTAAACAGAAGCGCCCGCCCGGCCCCCAGCCACCACGAGGCGGCTTTGGGTTTACCAAAGCGGGTTGCGGCTTTTACCCCGATGATGAGCGAGTCAGAAAATGCTTTCCCAAGTTTCACAATTTTCGTGCGGCCACCCGCACTTTCCGAAGAAGTCCCTCGTCGGTTAAGAGTTTGCCGCACCCGCGTACTACTGCGGTTTGCGGATCGTCGGTTATCCACACGGGCATCTTGAGTTCATTGGCGATCAGGCGGTCTATGCCGGTCAAAAGCGCTCCCCCGCCTGCTAAAATTATTCCATGTTCTATGATGTCGCTGATAAGCTCCGGAGGAGTTTCTTCAATGGTCTCGCTTATAGCCTCGATGATCAGATGGACTACGCCGGCAATCGCTTCCCGTATTTCCGTTTCCGTAATCCGTACTGATTTGGGGAGTCCTGTTTCTATGTCCCGGCCACGCACGACCGTCACGCGATCGGCTTTGTCCGTTGGGTACGCCGAGCCGATGGTGATTTTGATTTCCTCGGCCGTCTGCTCGCCGACCAGAAGCGAGTGCTTGAGCCGCACAAAGCTACTGATCGCCTCGTCCATTTCATCGCCGGCGACCCTTATACTGCGGTTGACGACGATGCCGCCCAAGCTTACCACTGCTATTTCGCTTGTTCCGCCGCCGATGTCGCAGATGAACGTCCCCTGGCTTTCTTGGATGGGGAGCCCAGCGCCGATTGCCGCTGCCATGGGCTCCTCAATGAGGAATGCTGCCCGCGCTCCTGCCACAATCGCCGCTTCCTGGACCGCGCGGCGCTCCACCTCGGTCACCCCGCTTGGGATGCCCACGACCACCTTGGGCCGGGGGATCTTGGGCAAAAACATATTCTTTGGCGCCTCGTGGACCAGCCGGATATAGTGGGTAAGAAGGGCGGCCGCCGCGTCAAAGTCGCTGATGACTCCATCCCGCAGCGGCCGGATGGCCTCGATCGTCCCCGGGGTCTTCCCTAGCATCCGCTTGGCCTCGCGACCGATGGCCACGATGGCTTTGGTCTTCTTGTGCCGTGCCACGACGGAAGGCTCCCGCACCACGATGCCTTTGTTGCGGACAAACACCAGAAGCGATGACGTTCCCAGATCAATACCTAAGTCGTGTGAGAGCAGGCTGAAGAGGAAATCAAACATGAGGCCATTCTACCATACTATCTTAACCTGAATTACGAAATCGCTGAAGCTATTTTTGCCAGTCATTCCGAGCGAAGCGAGGAATCTAGGCACGAAGTGCCGAAATGCTTATTGGGAACGCTTCGCTAGATTTCTCGCGCTGACGCGCTCGAAATGACAAATCAATTTCGTAATTCACGTTATCTTACTTCTGCCCCGGACAGTCGCGGCGTTGTCTTGTTTTCCGGGCACGTGTCCGTGAGAGAAGCAATGTCGTACTAATTATCGCTTCCTCGGAGTTATGGAACCCGGGAAGACTTTCTGCTCAATTTGTACTTTACAAGGAGGCTTTAAACGACTTTGGATAGTTGGCGATGGTAAAGGATAGCCTCCCGAACGTATCAGCCGGGAGCCTATGACTTGCATCCAAAATCTCCAGAGACAACGGTTCTCCATTTTTGTCCACGTCCAGAAACATCTCCCTGCCTACCTCGCGGGTTTCGGATACGTCACCCTCTTTAAATACAACGTCCAATGCATCTACCTTCGGATCATAAAAGATATTCATAGACTCATGCCTCCTTTTTCGGTTTGAATCCTTTTTCCCAATGAGCTGTTATTACAACTATTTTTTCGTTTTCCTTGACATAGACAACAGCGAGAAAGAGTTTTTCTATCTTTTTATATGAAATTATTCTGTTATCATAGCCTGTCGTTTTGTGATCAGGCGTATCGAGTGCTGCGAGCACCCATTCTTTTTTGAGGTGCCGCTGCTCCATTTTCCGCAGCGCATGGTCGCTCAACACCATCATCAATCGTATGATACCAATGGAGGGAAAAAATCACAACCCGTGTATCCGTCCGTTCCACTCCTCACTTCCCCCCCGGGTAGTCGCGGCGTTGTCTTGTTTTCCGGACACGTGTCCGGGGAAGAAGACATGTTTTTCGACGTTTCAAGCATGATTGACTTTTATACCGTAATTTTCTATGCTCACATCATGACACGTCTTACCAAGGTGGGCAAAGCGCACGTTTCGACTCTTTCAGAATTGTTCGTCAATCTTTCTGCAGGCTACATTGGGATTGTGCTCATCGCGCCACTTGCAGGTCAGCACATTGCAAGTTTGACAAAAAACATCATTCTCGCCATCGCGTTTTATGCGCTGGCGGTGCGGTTGCGAGTGAGGTGATGCCTATGGATTTTCTAAGCTTCTACTCCATGATTAGTAATAACGCAGCGGTATGGGGAGTGCTTTTTCTCATCGCCGTTGCCCTCTGGGTGCTTGCGCTCCAACGGTTCCAAAAATAACCGTTTCTTTTCTTTCGGGAAGTCGCGGCGTTGTCTTGTTTTCCGGGCACGTGTGCGGGGAAGAAGCAATGAAAGAGTTACTTTTTTTATTCATTATCCGTGATCAGAGCGGAGGCGTCCGGTGTTCAAAGCTAAGTAACCTGGAAGGTTATCCCCTGGTTATCCCCTCACTTTCTCAACCTAACCCTTACGATTGGACATGCGCTCATAGATGGTTCTACTCCACGCTGGTGAAGTAATCCCGGCGATGAGAGCACCAACACCCATGTATGGTAAAAATGGACCAATTGTCTTGCGATAAAAAGCCTCCCACGGAGTATACGCAGCTAAATGCTCAACGGGAATAACAATACGAGGCGCGTTTTGACTCAATTGCATTTCCGAAACAGAAGCCCAATTACGTACGAGAACAACTGCAAGTGGCCTTTCGGCAGCGGTAATGATCGCCTCAATCTCTACGTCTACATTACCACGTATCATTCTATAAGTATAATCTGGTACTAGTTCATACCGACCTGTAGAAAAGTTATAACGATACGCATCGGGAGTAAAAATTTGTTGCGTATCCTGGATATTTCCTTTAGTCCTTGCAAGTACCGGGAACCCATTCCAATCTTGGAGTCGATCCGTTATTCCAAGAAACAGCGCGGGTGATGCTTCGTCGCTCTCTGATCGATCGTGTGCATGAGGAAGGAGACGAACTGATGTTTGCCCTGGAGAGTCGCCAAAAAGTCTCGTATCGACTGATAAAAATCCAATCATTCCGCCTTTGCGAGCGCGATGCCAGTCGTTATCCGTTCCGAGAGATATGATTTCCTCTTCATCCTCTCGTCGTGGCGCACCAATGCGCGGACCATAGTCACACGCATTGTATATATATGGACTACGTACGACAGCAACGACGCGGTCGATATCTGGGGTAAACATTAACGCAATTATTGGAAAGGTTGCTGTTCCCTTCATGTCTTCCATGACTACTGCATCAAACGGCGCAAAAGCTGGTTTTGGTTGTTCACCAACTCCGTACTGCTGGGCTGGCACCCGTATAAGACGGTCAAATTCAGTAGCGAACCTTCCAATATCAGCAAGTCCACGTTGTTCCAATAATCTATGCGTTTCTACCTCCTCGTTGCTTGCAATTCCGACTATTGTTGCCAGTGCCGAATCAAACCATGTATTATAATATCGAACACCTATATCATGTGTCGGTTCAACAGTAAGGCTATGGTCTGCTGGTAAGTCGATTTCATCTACTTTTAGAATAGGACTAAAATCGCAAGCGCTGTGAGAAGATCTGTTTCCGTTAGGAAATACGTCCTCTGCGAAGCTTGCAAATGGAAGAGCTGCAGCGGCGCCTGAAAGTTTTAGAAATTCTCTTCGTGAAAGCATAGTGACAATTAAGAATTGAGCGGATCTCTTCTGAGTGTGTTCAATATTCTCAAGATAGTAAATGTAACGAGAGCGCCAAACCAAAAGCGCTGTTCAGGCAGCACAGCATATTCAAAATTTGTGAGCAATCCACACGCTGCAAGAGCATAGAGACTGGAACTAACAAATTCGTGAGCTTTTAAAAGTTGGGCAAATCCCACTCTCGCCGGAAGTGAAGCTAACCAGCGTACCGGCATAGAGTCTATGAGTTGAATTAAAACAATATATCCGGCAAGCGCCTCAACAGGTGTCGCAGCATACCCATACGCTCGATACGTTACTCCCGTCGCGGCAACAAACGATATCCAAGAAAATGCCGTACCTGTGGTCAGCCAGAGGAGCCTTCGGGTGTTTCCCTCCCTTTCAAGTGGCGCCATATATCGATCAACTTGTAGTTTGGTTGCTTTTCCTTGACGTACCAAAGCATTTAAATCCGACCTTCGTACTTTATCGAAGAAATAATAATTTCCTACACCTTCCAGTCCAAGTATTCCTAGCCCCAGTCCATCAATTAGAAGTTTAATAGTCATTAAGCCTTTTGTGCTTTCCCAAATAGGATTCAAGAGTACTGCTGTATCCGGCGCAAGAGGCTTCGGTTCTTTGGGAAATGCTGGTATTGCTTCCGCAGCAAGGGGGTCTGGTGTGCTCGTCGGTTCCGGTAAAGGCGTGGCTGTCGGGGCATGAGAAGGTGAATCTTCAGTTCGGACGAAAATTTGAAATGGATCACCGTCCGGTTTTACCTCTACGGTAATCATTCCATCACCATTTGTATCTGGAATGATTAATTGTCTTGTTTGCCCATCAAGCATCGTCGCGCCGCCGTCTAGAGCGCTTGGATGACGTAATTGTTTCTGAACATCTGTTTCCAGGTCATGCCAACATTGGGCGCGTGTTTGGTCTAGACCCGTACAGTAGTTAGAGTCAATGATGATTGCCTGATTGGGATCATCGGGAGCATAGGATAGCATCCGCGTGTCGGGGTCCCAGCATGCCCCTTTACCTGGGAAATTTGGACGCCAATGTATTCCCAGATGAAGTTCTTGTTCACCAGGCTGGCATGTTTGTTGTTGTGGCGTTTGTGAGTACAGATTGGAATCTGAATGATTGTCAGAATCAGAGTCTAAAGTCATGAGGGTTACTGGACCTGCCAATGCAACAGCGGCCGCTTCACCAATAATAGAAGCCCGTGTCGCTGCGCGACGTACCAATCGGCGGATAGGGGAGGGATGCTTTCCATATGGACCAAATAAGACTTCTGCTTGCCGGTCCCTTTCCCTGACGAATGCCCGTTGTGCTACCGCAAGCGAACCAGCGTTTCGCCGCACGTTTTCCGTTTGCCACTCATCTAACCAATCAGGGTTGCGATCAGGATCTGTGTCCGGACTATGTAGTGCATCGAACGTTGACTTGCGTTCATAAACAACGACTGGTTTACCATCTGACCACGGTATCACTGATTCCGAACAATAATCCTGGGAATCATCGATTAATGATTGTAATGCTTGTTGGTATAGATCAATCGTAGTATTCCAACCGCGTATTGACCTACCGCGTACATGCTGTGGTTCGGAATGTTTATGAGGTTTCCTATCATCCAGCGGTACGCCATGCATGAGAGCGAATGCTTCGGTTTCCGCTGGAGTAACGAGACGCTCAGAGAATGGTGAAAAGGGAGAATCAGAAGGTATACACCACGGAACGATCCATGAGCAATCAGTTGGACTGATTTCTTTTACAACAGGCATAGGTAAGTTAGGCAGAAATTATCCTATAGTATATATTCATGTCAGTCAACCAGGCATCCTTTCAAACCCCGGCGTTGAAGCCAGGAAGAGAGTCATCAGTCGTCAGCTTTCAGTTTTCTGACAAGACTCTATTTCTAACTTCAACACACAACAAATTACCTCAATGACGAGGCATAATATTTTTTAGCAATCGTATGCCGGATATGGCATAGACAAGGCCCTCCTTCGTCCCGCTGAGCGGAACTACGGCGGGCGAGGCCCTCCTTCGTACGAGACTACGGAAGGGCGAGGCAGGTTTGGGCCCACTTTCGCATAAAGCTTCAGCGGGCGAGGCCCTCCTTCGTTGAAACTACGGAGGGCGCAGCAGGCTTTGTCCGCCGAAACCATATTTTTGTTAGGTGAAGGCGGAAGGATTATCCTATAACATAACCATCGTACAAAAGTCAAGTTTTTGTTGCGAATTGTTGCGAATAGGAATCAGAAAATAGGTATGGTATACTCTTCACTGTCATGAAAGCGGAAACCGGTGTTTGGTTTGCACAGGCCAAAGAGCACTACGAGGATGCGCAATATCTCTATGACGGATCACGTTACTCCATGGCCGTGTACTGTTGCCACCAGACGTTGGAAAAAATCCTGAAAGCCTGTATCGTCGAGTATAAAGACACCTTACCGCCCAAAATCCATAAGCTGGATACGCTTGCCGAACAATCGGGGCTGGATATGTCTCCCGAGTGGCTCGCTGATCTGGCTGAAATCACCCGTCATTATTGGCGTGTCCGGTATCCAGATTTTCGTCAATACGTGTATACATCGAAAGAAAAAATTGACCCGACCGTAACCAAAACGAAGGAGATATACCTATGGATCTTGAACAGATTAAACCGGCCATAACGACATACTTGACCCGCGTGCGGTCGCGCATCCGTGTGGATGGCGCGTTGGTGTACGGGTCATTCGTCCGTGGCGACACGACGCCGGATAGCGATCTGGACATCCTGATCCTCTCCCGGGACTTTGCATCCCTGGACGAGGATGAGAGAGAGCGCATCCTTTACCGTGCAAGCGTCGGCTTCCCCCGTGATCTCCACGTCTATGGCGTCACGCCGGCAGAGTTTGCCTCTGCCTCACCGCTCACGACACTCGGGTTCGTCCGGGCGCAAAAAACCATCCGCATTGTCTAGCCAGTGACTGGGCAATAGCCTGGTACGTATCGTTCATACCGTGTATGCTATACTCTTTTCATGTCGCTTGCAACATGGTCTGATCGGATTATACGCTGGGGGTTTTATCTGCTGTTTGGGTTGGTGCCGCTGCTTCTGACCCCGTGGAATTACGAACTGTTTGAGTTTAATAAAATGATGGCGGTGTATGCACTTACGGTGGTCATCACCGGAGCGTGGCTTATCAAAAGCATCGCCCAAGGGGAACTGCGCATTGTGCGCACTCCTCTCGATATTCCCATCAGTCTCTACGTAGTTTCCCAGTTACTTAGTTCCCTGTTCTCGATAGATCCCCATGTTTCGTGGTTTGGGTACTACAGCCGCTTCAACGGCGGCATGCTCTCTATTATTTCCTACGTTCTTTTGTATTATGCATTCGTTTCAAATTATAAAAATTATAACGATTATAAAAATTATATAAAGATATCTCTGGCAACCGGAGCGGTGGTAGCACTCTACGGGGTGGCCGAGCGGTTGGGAGTAGACAAACATCTCTGGGTCCAGGACGTCCAAAACCGAGTGTTCTCCACGCTGGGGCAACCCAATTGGCTGGCGGCATACCTCGCTTCGCTCATCCCGCTTGCCGCGGGATTCGCGCTAGAAGCGCAAAGCGCAAAGCGCAAAGCGCAAAACTTGTTATGGCTGGGAGTGTCGCTGCTGTATTTTCTTGTTTTATTGTTCACCCGTTCCCGTTCCGGCATCTTGGGCTTTGCCGTGGCAGACGTGGTGTTTTGGGGACTGATTTTCTTAAGACACTCTCTTGCGAAGCTGCAAGAGAGTGTCTTGCGCGTTTTCATGGCTGTTCACCTCGCATTTTTCCTTATCGTTTTTTTTAACGGTACTTCTATCGCTCCCATTGATCGCTGGATGACTATTCAGGGATGGAAAACGAACGAAGTAACGAACCCGCGAACGAACGTGGCCACATCAAGTGGCCAGTACACCGCTCCTCTTCTGGAAACCGGAGGTACCGAGTCCGGCTCGATCAGGAAATACGTCTGGCAGGGAGCAATCAGCGCCTGGCAAAGCTCTCTGAAGACGTTTCTGGTCGGCACCGGCACGGAAACATTCGCGTTTGCTTTCTATCAGTATCGCCCCCGCGAGCACAATCTGACCAGTGAATGGGATTTTCTCTATAACAAGGCACACAATGAATACCTCAATTATCTGGCAACTACAGGTATTTTAGGATTAGGAAGTTATCTGGTATTTCTTGGATCTTTTGTACTTTGGTTCGTCAAAGCTCAAAGCTCAAAGCTCAAAGCTCAAATCAATATCAAAGCTCAAAGCTCAAAAAGTTCTTTGGATTTTGGATTTGATTGGAAATTTGACATTTGGACTTTGGCATTGTTTGCAGGTTGGCTTTCCATCCTCGTCACCAACTTCTTTGGCTTTTCCGTGGTGATCCTGCAGGTATTTCTTTTTCTCTTTCCCGCTATGGCGATGGCGGGAGAGCACGTCAAGGTGTATAAAGCAAAGCTTCCTTACGCATTTTTTACCCCTCTTATCCTGCTTGTCTCGCTTGTGTTGCTCGTCCTGCTTTCTCTCTCTTGGTATGCCGATACGCTCTATGCCGCCGGCTACCGCGCCAGCCGTGCTGGGCAATATGATGTCGCTGTCGATCGGCTGTCGCGGGCACGTACGCTCAATCCAGGCGAGCCGCTCTACGCCGATGAGCTGGGGAGCGCGTACGCGGGCCTTGTGAACGTGGCAATCGATGAGAAAGACGCCACCAAGGCCGCCCAGCTCGTGAAGCAAAGCCTGGCGTCAAGCGACCGGGCGCTCGCCACAAGCCCCAAAAACGTCAACTTCTGGAAAACGCGGACCAAAATCTACTACGCATTTTCTTCCTTTGATCCGGCGTTTAATGATGCGGCGATTGAAGCCCTTGAGCAGGCCGGGAAGCTTTCTCCCAATGATCCGAAAATCATGTACAATCTTGCAATCCTCTATGGCCGTAAAGGTGCCAATGACAAAGCGATTGACACCCTCAAATCCACGATTGATCTCAAGCCCAATTACCGTGATGCCTACTACGCGCTGTGGGTGTTCTATACGGAGATCAAAAAGCCCGACCTCGCGCGCACGGTTCTTGAGGAATATCTGGCGAAAGTCGATCCCGGAGACAAAGATTTTCAGGAACGATTAACCCAATGAAACCGATTGTTCACGTCCCCAACCAGGTGCTCACGACTCAAACCCAAACGGTCACGGTGTTTGATAAACGGTTAACAAAGCTCATTGAGGAGATGACTGCGACACTTATTGCCACAAAAAATCCCAAAGGCGTGGGGCTTGCCGCCCCGCAAATCGGGCAGCCGTGGCGGGTGTTCATCACGCGACCCAAAGAAGAGTCAGTGATACGCGTATTCATTAACCCCGAGATTATTAAGCGCTCAGACGAGGAGACCGACGGCGTACCGGAGCGGGAAAATAAACTCGAGGGGTGCCTATCCATCCCCAAGATTTGGGGGAAAGTCAAGCGCGCCAAAACGCTCTCCTTGCGGTTTCAGGATGAGCAAGGGCGCTGGCACGAGGAACAGTTTGCCGGCTTCCTCGCTACCATCATCCAGCACGAAACCGATCACACCAATGGAATTCTTTTTACTCAACGGGTGCTCGAGCAGAAAGGAACGCTCTTCCAGACCGGAAGGGACAAGGACGGGAAAGAAGTGTTGGAAGAAATTACTATATGAAGGTCATCTTTTTCGGCTCAACGTTTGATTCAGTTTTGATTTTAGAAAAACTTCGCGATCATGCATGTGCAGTCGTTACACAACCTCCCCGTCCCGTGGGTCGAAAGCAGCAGCTGACTCCGACACCGGTCGAAATGTGGGCTAAAGAGCACGCCGTTACCACCGTATCGTTCCCCTCAAATCCGGAGAAGCCGTGGCTCTATGCCGATGAGCAGCAGGTCATTGATACGCTTGAGTCCCTGAAAGCGGATCTGTTCGTGAGCGCCTGTTATGGTCAAAAGATTCCGTGGGAGACGATTGCCTCGGCCCGCTTTGGCGGTCTCAACGTCCACCCCTCACTCCTTCCCCGCTGGCGCGGGGCCGACCCGGTGCCCTGGGCGATTCTTTCCGGCGACCGCCAGACCGGGGTGACCATTGTGACGTTATCAAAAGAATTTGATGAAGGAGTCGTTATCGCGCAAAAGAAAGTTCCGATTACCGATGCGGATACGAGCGATGCCCTGCGCACGAAACTTTTTACCTTGGGTGCCGATTTGCTTGCGGAAGTCTTACCTAAGTATCTTGCAAAACAACCCATTCACCCATTCACCCATTCACCCATTACCCAATTACCCTACGCCCGCCGTCTCACCCGCGAGGATGGCTTTGAGCCATGGGAGGCAATACGGAAAGCATTTGCTGATTCGGAAGAAGCAAAACGCATAGAGAGAAAATTTCGGGCATTTACCCCTTGGCCGGGATTGTGGACAAAAATTCGAATTATGAATCACGAATTAGGAATTATGGAAGAAAAACGCCTTAAAATGCTCGGCTTATCGCTTATCGCTTATCGCTTATCGCTCGATCTCGTCCAACTCGAAGGCAAAAGGCCCGTATCATGGAAACAGTTTCAGGAAGGCTATTTGCCCTCTTGACACCGTGGGTTTAGTCAGTACACTGATGCTAGGGGTGAAACGTATGGCAAAACGAAAAGCTGTTTCCCAAAAAGCATTTCTTCGTGAGGATCTCGCAAGTTGGAACTTCATCATTTTTTTGACCCTTGCATTTATTCTTCTCGTGGTCGTGTTAACCGCAGTAAAGCAAACGTCGGTTGATCTTCGCAGCCGTGCGGGACTTAGTTGCCCGCAGTTGTCCCTTCCGCGGGCCGAGGACTGTGCCGGCGGCTGGACGTATAAGCGTGATGCCAACGGATGTCTTGCCTTCTTCTGCGAAGTTAAAGATTCTGTTAAGAAGTAGAACGGGCGAGATCGAACTTCGAACGCTTAATACACTTGGTGCAAGCCCGTACATTGT
>JACQHE010000020.1 GCA_016199185.1 Candidatus Gottesmanbacteria bacterium | reverse complement strand
TGCTCTTGTCTGAAGTGGTGACGATATTTTTCGTCACGCTGATAAGCGCACTTCTCCTTACCCGAAAACATTTCGTATTGGCCCTTCTTTTGGGCTTTTTGCCCCAGGTCCGGCCGGTGTTTCTCCCCCTTTCTTTAATCGCGGTGGGCATCCTCGTGTGGACAAGAAAAAACATGATCCTCAAGGCGGCCACCCTCGTCCTCTTTAGTCTGCCGTTTTGGTACACGATAGCCGGCAATCTCGTCTATTACCGGGAGTTTAGCTTGCTTGGTGTCGAGCCCACGTTTGTCCGGGAGCTTTATGCAAGCCTTTTTATCGGCCGGGGTATGCCCTTCACCGACCAGAAGTGGGGCGACTGGCCGCCGGAGGCGCAAAACGCGTGGGGCGCATTCACTGCGCCCAAAGATCAGGCGGGACGCGCAGACGTTGCCCGGCGTCATTGGCAGCTGGCCACCCAAATCATCCGGCGTGATCCTTTGGGATTTTTTGGGTCACGCATTGCCAAAATGGGGTATGTCTGGGAAAAGCACTTTCTCTACCCGTATGTGATGGGCAAGCCGTCGCCACTGACCAAAGGGCTTACCTACTGGGGAAACGCGGGGCTTTTGGTACTCGCCGCGATCGGGATGGTGCTTGCGCGCAAAAAGAATCGGCGAGTGGTGCTTGTTGTCTCCTGCTTCTTCCTTTATATTTCGCTTGCCCATATATTTTCCACCTCGGAAGAGCGCTTCAGCCTGCCGGCGTATCCATGGGTCGCGGTCTTTGCCGGTTATTCACTGTGGAGGATTGGCGTATACATACGTCAGCGGTACACCCTGGACGTTCACGGTAAATAAAGGTTGGCGGCCACTCATGTAGTCCGTGATACCCCAGTATCGGGCAAAAAATGATTGGCGGTTGAGGAGCACCACGTAGTCTGCCGCATCAAACCCCCGCTGGTTGACGCGTGCCAGGAGATCCGGCCGCAAATACTTGGCTGCCGCGTCCCCGGCCATCACGATATGGACAACGCTATCCCGCGGGGCATTGGCATTGAGCCATTTCATAGCGGCTTTCTGCGACGTGCCCCAGTACTCCACGTCAAAGTTTTTCCATGCTCCCCGTATGCCGCCCACGAGCTCGTTGAAGTAGGAGATTTGGTAGGGGTGATAGGAGACTATATCTTTTATAAGAATTATAAAAATTATAATTGTTATAACGGTTATAATTTTTATAACTTTTATAATCTTTATAACTGTTATAAACCCCACCGCCGCAATCGCGGCCAGCGGAAACACCACTTCCTCAAAATGCCGGATGCCGTCAATGACGCCGATTTTGGGATTGAGATAGCGGGCCAAGGGCAGGAAGAACCAGAGGAGAAGAAGAATGCCTGTGGCATTTTTTTTCATGAGTCTCATGTGACCCATGAGGCTCATGAGTCCCATGAAAAAGAAAAATAGTGTAGGCAGCGGAGTAGTGATCCCCAGATATCCCAGGGGATAGTGCCAGGGGACGTTGATCGCGCTTTTATAGACCGTGCCGAAGTAGAGGACTTCCAGATTTTGCGTATTGTCCAGGAAAAACCGGAACATATACTGCAGCCGCTCAATCGGGTTCTGCCAGAATGGGAGCCAGAGGAGGAAGGCGGCGGCAGGAGCGAGGAGGAAATATCCCCAAACTCTAAATTCTAAATTCCAAATCCTAAATAAATTCAAAATCCAAAATCCCAATGCCCCAAATCGTTTAGAGCTTTGAACATTTGATATTGGTGCTTGTTTAGGATTTAGGATTTGGTGCTTAGGATTTAGTGCTATCCATACTCCTCCAATCACCGGCACCATGAGGGTATTCACTTTCGTATTAAACGCGATGGCAAACGCCACACTTGCCAGAATGAGATCTTTGAGTCGTTTATATTTAGCAAGCCGCCAGAACGTGTAGATGGCAAGGGTAAACGCCGCCGCCTGCGGCACGTCCTTCATGTTGTTGTGGAGATCCCCGAAGTAACGCGGCAGGAGGGCGAGAAACGCAAATCCGGCAAGGGCGGTGGCAAGCCCGAATGCTTCCAGAAGAAACAGGTACAGGATGAAGATTCCGGCGACCCCGGAGACGATAATGGACAGGTGGTAGGCATTATCAAAGGCCAACAGGCCAAGCCATTGGTGAAACACTTGGTACGTTATGGTTGGCGCAATAAGCATCAGGGGGCCGAAGGGCAAATCGTACGTGCCGCGCGGATCCGGAACCGTAAACGGAATGTTTTTGGTCAGCTCCTCGCTGATGGGTATCCCCAGGTGAGAGAGTCCGGCAAAAAAGTGGTGGTGGAAGTCCCACGTGATCCCGTAATCGTCCATCATGATGAGGTGGATGATAAGAAGTACAACGGAGAGCAGGATTCCGATAGTGACAGACGATCGTTTCATAAGCCGTAGATAAAAATTGTATCATTGGAAAATACTTTGGTGTAGGAGGATAACATTCGTGACGAAATGATGTATCCGATGTGGTGGTCAGTCAGGAATTGCTTCTGCTGCGCTTCACTCATCCGGCCGGAAAAAAAATCCTGACGCAGCGCCTCTTTGACCTCCGGGTAGAGCGTATGGATGGGATGTCCGGAGAAGGAAATTTTTCCGGAAAAAACAGGGACGAGAACTTCGATAGGGATCGCCGGATCCGTCAACACGACCCCCTGGCGCTGGGTTTTAAGCCATGAAAGCGCGTCCACATAGGACAATGGCACGTGGTTGTAAATCGTATCCATCAGAAGCTGCGGGTTTCTGGCAGGGGTGATCCGGTCAACGAGTTGCCCGTAGAGCGAGACGGTGGTGAGTGCGCCGTAGAGCGCAAGAGCGGCAATCCGTTGCCGGCTTCCCAGCCGTAGCAGGCCTTGCGTGGCGAAAATGGCAAGACCGGGATAGCTAAGAGGGCCCAGGAACCGGACCGGAGAGACCCCCAATAATCGCGGGATCGGGGTGAGAAAGAGGGCAAATGACAGCAGTCCGTAGGCAATAAAGAGCAGCCGCAGGGGATCGGTTTTGGATGTCGCATTCTTCCACCCAAAGGGCACAAACAGGAGCATAGGGCCGATGGCAGGAATCAGCATCAGCACGGTATTGGGGACCCGTTGGGCCAGTTCCCATGCACGCGCGGCGACAAACACGCTCTGGCGGGCAAACTCCTGATTGGTCAGCCATACGCTTACGGCTCCCAATGCCACGGGTATAATCGCAAAGCGCACTTTGGCAGCAATGGCTGCCAGGGTAAACAGGAGAAATTGCACCGGATTGGCCATACCGGCGATGATCGCAAAGGGCGTGCTCACCAACGATCGTTTGTGTACGCTTACGGCAAAAAGGAGAAACACGATGGTCACAAATACATGGTACGGGACGCCACCCAGGCGGTTGAAGGAGGGTCCCGGCGAAAACCAGAACTGCCCCAGCCCCGGGAGGTTGGACGCCGTGAGGATAAACAGGAAACACATCCATCGCCCCAAGCGACTGGTGGGAAAGAGCCGCCAGCAGAGGGAGTACCACAAGGATACGAGGGCGACGACGAGGAAAAACAAGCTCACGTTGTACGTCGCAAACGGGGAGAGCCCTGCGAGGTTTCCCAGGTGCCCGATGGTCACGTAAAACCAATAGTACCAGGTGGGCGCCATGGGCTCATTGGTGAAGAGATGTTCGGCAAATAACCACCGTCCGGCTGCTCCCTGGGCCACCTGCCCCACGTAGAGAAAGTAGTCGGCAAAAAAGTGCGGGATGCCGGTAAAAAGCTCGCCCGGTTTATTGTTCACCCACTGGATGATGACGGGGAGCTGGTTGACGGCAGCTATCAGGATAGAAATCACGAAAACCGTACTCCTTTCCACGCCTGCATGTTTCGCAACATTACTATATTTGAGGTGTACGTGCTCCATAGTTATAGAATTTCGATTATGGCTCCGGCTCCGGTTGATTTGATCGGGCGTACGAACGGATAGACACGCCGAAATTGCATCAGATCTCCGTCCAGCGCAGTGTAGAGAACATAACGGATATTGTTGCGCCGGAGCCAACCAATTGCCTGGTCGGCAGGCATTTCCATCCGGAAAAAACGGAGAGCCTCGGACCGTTTTCGCCCTCCGTCAATCGTCGCGAACGGGTGGCCGGTGTAGCCCGTGTGGCCGCCCAGCGCAGGCACCATCGCGTCCATGTGGCTTGCCGGATTGGCAAGGACGACGTCGTCAAATGAGTCTTGGCTTCGTAGATACGTAAACGCGGCATAGACGTCGCTTGGGAGGTAGAGCAGGGGAATGCGCTCCTCCGGCTTTACGAGGAGCTTTTGCTGCACTTCCCATCGGATGGTGGGAATCGTCAGCAATAGAAAGACACCAAGAACGAGCGCGGCAATTTTTTTGGATGCCGGCAAGGCCAGAGCTCCCAGGATGCCCCAGGCGGCATACATGGCCGGAAACAGGACGCGGCTGTTGGAAACACCAATAATGGCAGGAACACGGGAAAAATAGAGGAGATAGGAGACGGCAAGAAGGAGCATGGAAAATCGCTCGATCGGCCGGGCGCCGCGCCGGAGCGCACTCCAGGCGCCGATGATGCCAAGAATCGCAACCGGCCCGATGGACAGGAGCATAAAAAGCGGCGTGGTCGCGGATTGCTGGCCGGCTTCCCAGAGTTTGGATTGGATATGAGGCTGGGCATTGGTGAGGCTGTTATAGAAGAATGCAGTGACGCTGTACACAACGGTTGCAACCACCTCTCTTCTCCCGATAGCCCAGAGCGAAACAAGAAACAATCCGGACATCACGGGATTGAGCGTCGTGAGAAGCGTAATTAGGACGAAAAATACGATGCGTTTCCTTTTTTGCGCAAAAAAATACACGGAGACAAGGAGGTAAAACAACAGCGTCTGCACGAGCTGGTGGGGGACGCCGCCCAGCCGGTCCAGGGCCAAGTTGGGCGTTTTCCACTGCTGAAACGGATACCACATCGGTTGCCCGTTTACCCAGATGCGGTTCATGAAGGATGTGGCGGTAGCCGCGATCAGAAAGGCAATAAATGCTTGCAGCGGCCGGCCGGAAAAGATGCGGCGCTGAAGAGAATACATAGTTATAATTGTTATAAAGGTTATAAAAATTATAGAAAGGTTATAGGAGACCATCGGCGTCAGTCCCAGCAGGCCGCCCAGTTTGCCCAAGAGCACGTTGGGCCAAAAGAGAATGCTTGCCGGCGTGGCCTCGCTCGTGTAAAGGTTGCGCGTGAGCCAGAACCCTTGGGCGCCCTGAACAAACTGCGAGAGGTATAAAAAATAGTCTTCAAAGTAATGCGTCGTCCCCAGATACACCTCGCCCGGGCGCGTCCGCACAACGCCCGCAAGATAATTGCTCGAGTTGGCAAGGGTCAGGATGATGGCGACCGTGACGGTTAAGAATCCATACATGTTACGAGAAAGTAATGCGAAGATTGGATCCTAATGCGGCGGCGATCCGTTTGAGAAATTCAAGTGACGGGTTACCGTTCATGGACTCCACGCGGGAGATTGCCGCTTGAGAAGTTTTGACGCGTCTGGCCAGATCCCGTTGGGAAAGTTTTTTCGCGAGCCGACGCTCGATAATTGCCTTGGAAACAAGATATTCAGCTTCAGAATCCTTCCAGGCTTTGCGAAACTCCGGGTCTTTGAGCCGTTCATGGAGATCTTCTTCAAACGTAATGAATCGTCTCGTATTCATGATAAGATGATATCATATATGATATCAATTGTCAAACGACGATTTTTTGTACTTCCTGAAGTCTTTTCATGGCAATGTTCAGTTCGTTGGACGGAGTTTCTTGAGTCTTTTTTACAAATCCATGGAGGACAATAATTGCGTGTTCTTGGCGGGTCACATAGAGGACGCGGATATTATCTTTGCCTAGGATTCGGATTTCCCACAGCGGTGTGCCAGTGAGTTTTTTTGTGTGGGGGAGGATGGAGAGCATGCCGTATTGGTTGATTTGGGCGATGAGCCGGATCACTTTGGCTGCAGCTGGTTTTTGCAGGGAGTTCAAAAATTTTACAAAAGGGCTCTTTCCATCAGTCGTGGTGTAGTAATACACGTCCGTTTTCATCGCTACTGCCTATTCTATGCTACAATTTCTCCTGATGCAAAACACGTTTCGTGGTAAAGAAATTCTCATCACCGGCGGCTTGGGCTTCATTGGCAGCAATCTGGCTATTGCGCTGGTCAAAGCTGGGGCAACGGTGACGATCCTGGACAACCTGACGCCCGGTCAGGGCGGCAATCTTTTTAACATCGCCCCCGTTAAGGAAAACGTGAGCATTAACTACAGCGACATCCGCGACCGGCTCGCCGTGGAACAAGTGGTGAAGAACAAAGACTATATTTTTCATTTGGCCCGCCAGACGGATCACATCCTAAGCCTTACGGATCCATTCCCGGATATCGACGTCAACATCCGCGGGACGGCGATCATTTTGGAAGCATGTAAAAAATACAATCCGCGGGCCCGTTTGATTTACGCCGGGACAAGGGGCCAGTACGGCAAACAGGTGAAACTCCCGGTTGCCGAAGACGCGCCCGCCAACCCGCGCGGCATCTATGAAATCACCAATTTGACGGCGGAGAAGATGGTTCTGGTCTACCATGACGTTCATGGTGTCCGCGGCGTGGCTCTCCGGCTTACCAACATCTACGGCCCGCGCTCGCAGATGCTGCACGACCACTACGGCGTGGTCAATTGGTTTGTCCGTCTGGTTCTGGAGGGGAAAACGATACCGGTCTACGGCGACGGAAAACTGAAGCGCGATTTTCTCTATATCGATGACTGCATTGGCGCGATGCTTGCGGTTGCGGCAACCCCGGCTTGTTACGGAGAAATTATCAACGTGGGAAGGCCCGATGCAAGCGACTTTCTCACGCTTGCCAAAACCATTGTGAAGGTTGCAAAAAAAGGCCGCGTTGCATTGACGCCCTTTTCCAAAGAGCGTGCGGCCCAGGAGCCCGGAGACTTTGCAAGCGATATCGCCAAGATCGAAGCGTTGACGGGCTGGAAACCAAAGACCGGTTTGGTGAAAGGTTTACAAAAGACAGTCGCGTATTATAGAACATATGGGAAAAACTATTGGTAAGCGACTATCCTCGCTTTCTTTCCTCATCCCTGCATACAATGATGAAGCGACGATAGAAAAAGCCCTGGCAGAGGCGGTAGCAGTGGGCAAGCGAGTGGCGAAGAAGTTTGAGGTTGTCCTTCTGGATGACGGATCACAGGTCCAGGTCGCGACAGGGTTGCACCCTGTCAGGCTCGTTACGCACACCGTTAATCAGGGGTATGGCAAGACGATCAAAGAACTGTACTACGCCGGGAAATATGAGTGGCTGTTTACGATTCCCGGTGATTACCAGGTGGGAGCAAAAGAATTGGAAAAACTGATTCCCTTTTCACACCATTCAGATATGATCCTGGGCTGGCGGATGAATCGCCGCGATCCGCCCAACCGGCTCATCGTATCACGCATGTACAATACGCTCATCCGTCTGCTTTTTGGCGTCCGGCTCCACGATGTGAACTCGGTGCGCCTCATGCGCAGGTCTATCCTTAAAGACATACGTCTTACCGCCTCTTCCGCATTTGTTGACGCGGAGCTCGTCATCCGTGCCAAGCGCGCCGGTTTTCATGTGATCGAAGCGCCGATTGCCCATCGGCCGCGCCAGGGCAGC
>JACQHE010000016.1 GCA_016199185.1 Candidatus Gottesmanbacteria bacterium | reverse complement strand
TCTCCGAGTGGGCGGCTTTCCCTTCTAGCGGCGTATTCCAATAACTTTGGACCACCTGTCCGTACTCCGGCAATTCTCCCTGAAACTCGACCTCGGGGTACTTCCAGCGGTAAAAATTGAGGTAAATAATTTCGTACTTGAGGTTATACGGCGGAACAAGTGATATCTTACCGAATGTTTTGTAGTTGACGATGAGCGAGTACGATGAAGCAAGCAGAAATCCGACGATCAGAAATCCGAGCACTTTGACATGTTTCCATCCAAGCATAATGAACAAAACCGGAAGAACATAATAGAACGAGTGCCGGGTGAAAAGCAGTAAACCTGCAACAATTCCCACGGTAAACCAACGCTTCCGTGTCACGAAAAACAAAAGGAGTACAAGGAGAAATATGGAAAACGTTTCGGCCAATACCAGACCGGTAAACGCACTGGTAAAGGGGTTGAACAGATAGACAATAAACGAGAGCATTGCCGCTTTTGGTTGGAATAGTTCTCGTGCAATCCGGTAGATGAGCCAGGCAGACACAAGATCTATGCCAATATGAACGAGCCGGACCGCTGCAATGTTTTCAACGCCGAACAGTTTGTAGACGAGCGCCAAAAACGCCCCGTACCCCACGTTTTTGGCGCAGCAGTCAATGGGCCACTCTCCTTTCAAAAATTGAATGGCAACGTCCGAGTAGCCTTTGGCGTCAAAGACGAGAGGGTCGTAGGCGCCAAACGCCAGAAACAGGCGGAAGACAAAGCCTCCCAACAGTAACCCAAAAAAGAGTCGTTTTTTGTGATTCATCGGTTATTTGTTGTATACAATATTCGTCCTGCCGTACGCCCACCAAAAGAAACGCAAAACCATCGCCGGAAGTAAAAAGAACGTGAATGGTTTGCGGCTTGTATACAGGCCGTCATCCTCCATAATATCACCGGAGGTGACAAACCGCGCGAGCCGTTTATCGACGATGTTCCCATGATTATACTGCGCCAATAACGTTCTTCGTGACACGCCACGGCTCCCCGCCCGGACCACGTCTCCCAGGACCCGCATACGGATAGAGGACTCCATGACGCCGAAAATCCCCATAAAATAATTGCCGACGAGAAGTGTGAAGAGTACCAGAGACACACTCATTGCGCTCACACCACTCATGATACCCAGAGGTATATGCCCCGCGGCACCAACAACAGCGTACGTCATCCAAAACACCGGGATAACGGACCGGTCTCTTATCCGCCGGAGCACGATGACGTGGACCGGAAGAAATACGGTGAATGTACCCAACGCGCTAATGAGAATAAACCAATCCATCTACCCTCCCCTCTCCCATCGCATGAGCCTCCTGTACCAGGCTAAAAATCGTGCGATCGGTATAGCCTTGGGGGACGCGTAGAAACGGTTGCCGCGCTCTACGATATACCCTTCGTAGATCAAGGTATTGACACGGTTGACGACGGTCTCCCCGTCGGAAAAGTGAGCCATGATCTCCTCACGGGTCACCGGTCCGTGCCGGCGGATGAGAAACAGTATTTTGGCAGACGGGCTCCTGGCATCAAAAAAGAAGCTCATGAAAAACAAAAAGTGTGTCGCCGAGAGCAGAAGGTACAGCAGAATCGCGCTCATCGGGATATCCGACGGCCTCATCGAGTAGAGAATCCGGATCGTCACCACAGCACCGAGGACAAATACCCAAAAACTATTCTTTGTTATCTTCCCCAGGCCAAAGGCGAGCGCCCGGTGAAGGAGAACGTGGACAAGAGCGGTAAGGAGATAACACGCTATGCTAACAAGGAGGAGAGCCATACTGTTCTCATGTTCTCAACGTTCCGGTGACATCTTCCATGACGAGTTGTGCAAGGCTTTTGATGGTGTGGTAGATCGTTTTCCATCGGAACACCGACGCGGTCCCGGACCGGCGGGGAACGAAGACAAACGGAATCTCCACCACCGATGCTCCGCGTCCGATGAGGCGCACCCGAAGTTCAGCAAGAAAGGTATTCCCGTCACTTTTCAACCGTGCTTGTTTTACCAGCGACGTTTTACAGATGAACGGGCCGGTATAGTAGCGTAAATCCAGGTGAAACAGCACATTGCAGATGGTCACAAATACATGGGAGATGATTCTTCTATCCATGGTACGCATCAGCGGGTTGGCCATGTAGGCGGAAATAAAATCAGCTCTCTGCCTGGCACTGATGAGATCCGAAAGCGATTCTTCTTTCATCTCATTATCACTGGGAAACAGTGTCGTGTAAGCAAATGTAGCGCGAGAAAGACCCACACGAAATGCATGCCCGAATCCGTGATTCTCCCTGCTATGAATCACCCGGACATGAGACGATCTTTTGGCAAGCATATCAGCGACTCCACCCGTATCATCGCTACTCCCATCGTTGATGACGATGATTTCGTAAGGGACATGAATTTTTTTACATACATCCGCGGCAGAGGCGACGGCGCGCTCAAGATTGCCGGCTTCATTGTACGCGGGCATGATGACACTTATCCCATCCTTCATACGATACCGCCTACTCTAGCACGAGAGCGCCCCCAACACAACTCCACCTACGGTGTGTTACAGGATAATTTCTATATTGACGGTGTACGTACACCTGTTTTATAGTACATTCATGGCGCGAATGAAGTATACCGATACGGTGCTGCGACTTACAGACGGGCTCGTCGGAACGGTCACAGATTTTTTACTCCTCAACCTCTATTTCCTCATTAATGCCGGCAGCATCAAAACCATGGGTGACGCGTGGCGGGTGGTGGAAGAAGTACATGATACGCTTGATGTCCTCAACTACCAGACCATAAAAAAAGCCCTTTATAACCTCTCCTCCAAAGGATTCGTTGCTGATCTCAAGACGATTGAAATTACCAAGCTGGGAAAGCAGCGTATTGAAGAGCTCATCCCCACATACAAACCCAAGCGGCCATGGGATGGGCATATCTACCTCGTCTCCTACGATGTGCCAACAAAGCACAACAAACTTCGCGATGTGCTGCGCGAGTATATCCGCCGCACCGGTGGGGCCCTTCTGCAGGAAAGTCTCTGGATCAATCCGTATAATCCCTCGCTTCTTTTGAAAGAATTCGTTGAGACCCATGATATTCCCGGCACGGTCTTGGTATCCAAGCTCGGCAGCGACGGGGCGATCGGAGAAGAAACGCTCCCCGACCTCATTGTGCGCGTTTATAACCTCGATGAGCTTGCCGCGCGCTACGAAGATTTTCTGGAAACCTACCGGCGGCCCAAGGGCATCCCGAAAACAAAAATCACCATCGATTACCTGTCCATTCTCAAACACGACCCGCAGCTCCCCTTTGAACTCCTGCCAAAAGACTTTCCGGATCAAAAAGCTTGGGAGCGCTACCAAGCACTGATCCGCACATAAATTCTATATTTATGGTGTACGTGCTCCTTCAATATAGAATTTCCCAATGATGGTTGGGTTATGTGGATATGGGATGTGGATATGGGTTATGGGGGTATATTGGGTCTCTTTTTTTTGGGGGTGGGGTGGCGCTAAAACGGGCCGGTGAAGGTGGGGTCGGGCTGATCAGCATTCCCTTGTATGGTCAACGTGTACGCATTGACGATTTTTTCTGCCTCCTGCTTTCCCCGGCCGCACATCACTAGCCCGTCACGGACAATATCCACGCTCGTTGGGTAGTAGTCTCGGGCAAGAAACGGACTCGTGGGGGTGGGCATATCCGGGAGGGCGATACGGACTGGAGGTTTATCCAAACGAACTCCGGCTTCGGCAACCATTGCCACGATTTCCGCCCCGATGCCAAATGACTTCCACCCCGTGTCAGCGACGATGAGCCGGTGGGTTTTCTGAACTGATTTCAAAATGGATGCGCTATCCAACGGACGAATGGAACGCACATCAACCACTTCCGCTGATACCCCTTCGTCTTTAAGCGCCTCAGCAGCACGGAGCGCTTCAATCGTCATATAGGAGGCGGCAACAATCGTCATATCGCCTCCTTCGCGTGCCACCCGCGATGCGCCGATCGGCACGGTATATCTTCCTTTCGGAACTTCTCCGGTAAGTCCATGAAGCCACCGGTGTTCGATGAAGATGACCGGATTGGGATCGGCAATGGAACCTAGGAGCAAGCCTTTGGCATCCCTCGGGCTTGCCGGCATCACGACTTTTAATCCCGGAATATGGGCAAAGAGTGCCTGGAGGCTCTGGGAATGCTGCGGCCCCTGCCCCCAGCCGCGGCCGATGATCATCCTGATGACGATGGGAACGGATTGCTTTTGCCCGAACATGAAGTACCATTTCGCCGCGGTGTTGACGATCTGATCCATAGACAGCAGAGAAAAGTCCACGCGCATGTGCGTCAGAACCGGCCGCATACCGCCCAGGGCAGCACCGATGACCACGCCGGTCATTCCATTTTCGGCAACCGGCATATCCATGACGCGGGACGGGCCGTATGTTTCCTGCAAACCCGTCGTGGTGCCGAACGCGCCTTTGGGATCGGGTATCCCCTCGCCCACCAAAAAAACCCTCTCGTCACGGGCTAAAGCAATGTCAAACGCTTCCCGTATGGCAGCCGCGTAGGTAATTTCTCGTTTTTTCATCTTGGTGCCCAGACCACATCACTCGTCAATGAAGGATTTGGAAACGGACTTCGTTTTGCAAAAGCAAACGCGGCATCGATTTCTTTTTGTATCTGCCTTTTCATCGTTTCGAAATCTTTTCCGTGGATACCACGCAATGGATCGTTTAACTTCCAATGCTGCTTCTCGTCTTTCGGCCGGTATCCGACCGGGTCCTCGTTGGGGCCGCAATGCTCGAAGGTACGATAGGTAAAAAATTCGATACACTGCGGACCATTGCCCCTTCTCACTTGGGCTATCACACGTTTTGATAGAGCAAAAACCTTTTTGACGCAGTTGCCATCCTCCTGATGGCTCCTCATCCCCATTCCTGCGGTCATGGTATATATTGGCCGGTCCGGTTGACGATCACGAATGGGCGTATTGGTTGAATACAAATTGTTTTCACAAACGAACAGTACAGGCAACCGTCTCAGTACTGCAACGTTGACGCTTTCGGCAAATACACCTTCTTCTACTGCCGCATCACCAAAAAACGTTACGACGATACGCTGTTCTTTTTTCATGGCAACGGATAAGGCTACCCCCACGGCAATGGGTATCGTGCTTGCCACGATCGGCGCGGCTCCCAAAAAATTAACGGAGAGATCCACCAGATGCTGCGAACCGCCGATACCGCCCGCGCACCCGCCCGCTTTCCCATAGAGTTCGGCAATCATGGCAGGCAGACTGCCGCCGCGGGCCAGGTAATGGCCGTGGGAGCGGTGGGTGGAAAAAACGGCGTCTTCCTTCCCCAGTACCGCGCACACGCCCACGGCTATCGCCTCCTGCCCGATGCACAAATGCGTGGGGCAGCGCATCTCCTGTTTCGGGTACTC
>JACQHE010000018.1 GCA_016199185.1 Candidatus Gottesmanbacteria bacterium | reverse complement strand
GCCTCACCAAGCGCCCAACCCACGCCGAAAGTGCCGGTTGCCGGGGCGGGACCCACAGTCCTTGGGGCCACCGTCATCGCCGGTGGCCTCCTCTTCCTGCTCCTGGGACTACTCTTCTAATTGGGTTCTAATGTATTCGTGGATCGCCTCGAAGCTTTCTTTGGGCACCAGCGTATAGCGGCCGTACATCCACAGTGGCGGCTCTAAGAGAAAATCTACAAACGATATGCGCTTCGGCTCTGCTTCTGCCGACCGCAGCATGACCTTGCCCACCGTTGCAAGCTCGCCGATACGCATGTCCGTGGTGGTCGCCCGATCAAATGCTCCGAATAACGCCATCGCCCGTGATGGCGATACCCACGTCCACGGATTTTTAAGCTTTTGGGTGAGAGCAACCAACACCTCCTGCTCCCTCCTGCCGCGGGCAAAATCGCTCCCCTCATCACCTTCCGCGTGGCGGCTCCGCACATAGGTAAGCGCTTGCTCTCCATCCATATGCTGCGGCCCTTGGTTAAAAGTCACCGTCTCATACCGGCATGCGAACTTCGCATCCCCATCGCAAAGATCCTCTTCCTTCCCGGCGACGGGAAACTCCGGATCCGTGAATGCGTTGGGGACGGTGACATCGATGCCACCCACGATATCAATAATGCTTTCAAATCCGGAAAAATCGATAAGAAGGACGTAGTGGATCGGCAGCCCCACCATATCTTCCACAATCACTTTGGCAAGCGTGAGCCCTCCACCTTTCTTTTTCACCTCGCCGTAGTGGTGCGCGCTGTTCACTTTATCTTTGAGCGTATCGCTCCAGAGATCGCGCGGCACCGATATCATCGCGGTCGTATTCTTTTTCTTATCCAGTGAGAGTACCAGAATGGTATCGGTCAGATCCGCGCCCGCGTGTGTTCCGCCGCCGATCCCAAGAAGCAATATATTCGTCCGGCCGTCTTGGGATTTCAGGTCAACTCCCGTATTCACGAGAAGCTTCGTGAGCGTCATGGGAGTAAGTCCCGTGGCAACCATAAACGACTGACCCCAAAGGACTGCCTTGGTGATGCCAAGAAAAAGAAGAAACAACGCCACAAAAAACACGACTTTTGTCAGCCGTGGGATGAAGATGCGTTTTACTTTTGGCTGCATAGAATGAGGTTTGCAAACTTCTCCGGATCCAAGCTCGCCCCGCCGGGCAACACCCCGTCAATGGCCTCCCGCGACACGAATGACGCTACATTCTCAGGGGTTACGCTTCCGCCGTAGATGACCGAAGAAACGTGAGTTTTTGCTTTGATGGCCGAGATCACCTCACTCGCGTTTTCCGGGGAATCGCTTTTGCCGGTACCGATGGCCCACACCGGCTCGTAGGCAATGACGTCGACGCCTAGCGGAACAGGAATGTTTTCATCTTGAACGCAATAGATTATTTGTAGTCCTTCTTTCTTCGCTTGATCAACTTTTTGTGCGAGCATGGCATCGGTTTCTCCGAAATGCTGCCGCCTTTCGGAGTGGCCGATGATCACCCAATCTGCAAGTTCCTTGATCTGCCGCGCGTTTACTGCTCCCGTGTATGCCCCGTCGTCAAACGGCGACACGTCCTGCGCTCCAAGTTCAATAGAAAGATGTAATCCTTCAATTTTCTTCTTTAGAGGATGGAGAAGCGTAAATGGAACAAAAAGCATCACCTGCGCCGTCGTTACAACTTTAAAGTTCTGAAGCCATTCCATAGCTTCACCCACTGTCTTATTGCTTTTCCAATTTCCTGCAATGAGAGGTTTACTCATTATGCTAAGATTATAGTCTATGCCGTCGTCTCTTCTCAATGACCTCAATCGGGAACAGCAAAAAGCAGTAATTCATACCGACGGGCCCGTCCTGATCCTCGCAGGCGCCGGCAGCGG
>JACQHE010000014.1 GCA_016199185.1 Candidatus Gottesmanbacteria bacterium | reverse complement strand
GGGAGAAGGCTGGCTGCCCACCATATCAGTTTCCGGATCAGTACCCACCTCTCTTGGAGTCCCCACCGGTTCAAATGCCAACGGCGGATCAATTACCGGCAATGTCCTGACTCTTTCTCTGGCTGACGCTACCAACCCCGGCCTGATGGGGACAGGTACCCAAACCATCGCCGGAGCAAAGACATTCAATTCATTCCTTACCGGCCAGGCAGGAACAACGATAAGCGGAGGCGCTGTTTCACTCAACGATAACTCTAATTTTACTACAACAATTAATACCGGTTCATCAACGGGCAATGTGGATATCGGTACCGGCGCCGGCGCAAAAGCTGTTTCAATCGGCAACAATACCGGCACATCAACGGTAAACATATCCGCAGGTACGGGCAACATCAACTTTACCGGTCACATTATCCCAACAAGCGCTTCAACATTTGACATCGGCTCGTCCACCCGCCCCGTCCGCGATCTCTGGGTTTCCGGCAGTTCAATCAAGGTTGACGGGGTCTCACTCTCTAATCAAAGCGGAACTTTAACCTGGGGCGGTACTTCAATTCAAGCAACCGCTTCTCCAACAGACTCTACCAGTGTAAGACTATTGGAGCCTTCAAACTTCGGTACCAATTACGTCGGACTCAAGGCGCCGGTGGCAAATATTACCACCGACATCCTTTGGACGCTTCCTTCTACAGACGGTTCAGCCGGTCAAGCTCTGACAACCAGCGGCGCGGGCGCTCTCGGCTGGTCATCAATTCTTTCCCCAACGCTTTCGTCGGGCCAGATTTTTGTGGGTAATACTTCTAATTTTGCCACTGGTGTTGCCATGAGCGGTGATGCGGGCATTTCAAGCAGTGGCGCTTTAACGTTGGCTAGTAGCGGCGTCGCCTCTGGTTCATATGGGTCTGTCTCATCAATTCCCACATTTACAGTTGATAGTAAAGGAAGACTCACCGCTGCCGGAACTGCAGCCGCGTCCGGTATCGCCATTGCCGGCGACGTATCCGGAACACTGGGTGCGTCAAGCGTTGATAAGCTCAAAGGAACAGGACTTTCTATCACATCTTTGGCCAGCAACAATCTTTTACAATACAACGGTACAAACTGGGTGAACGTAACTCCGGCTTCGTTGGGAAGTATTACATTATCAACTGGTTCCGCCGGTACTGATGTTGGCATATCCGGCAGTCCTGCCAGCCTCGGAGGCAGTATTACCTTGAATCTCCCCAGTGCTTCTGCTACCAACAGGGGACTCTTGACTTCTACCGATTGGAGTACATTTAACAACAAACTAACCTCCACCTTACCCAGTGG
>JACQHE010000015.1 GCA_016199185.1 Candidatus Gottesmanbacteria bacterium | reverse complement strand
GACCACGTTTCTGAACCCAGACAGCGAGAGGACCCGCTCAGCGATGAGGTCTTTGAGCCTCCCCGGGGTCCCGATCACCACGTGGGCCTCGGCGCGGATGTCCTGCTTCTGCCGAAAAACTCCCACACCGCCGATAACCATGGCCCAGCGGATGCCCAGGCCGCGGGAGAAATCACCCAACTCTCTCCCTATCTGGAGAGCAAGCTCCCGCGTGGGGGTGACGATCAGCACGCGTTGATTCCTGTCCCGTGATATTTTTTCAATCAAAGGAATAAGAAACGCCGCGGTTTTACCGGTGCCCGTATTGGCGATGCCGATCACATCGCGGCCAGCAAGCACGGCAGGAATCGCCTGATCCTGGATCGGTGTGGGTGCCGTGTATCCTTTAGCGGCGATAGTTCTTTTGAGGGCATCTGAAATGGCAAAGTCTTCAAATGTATGGTGGGGAACGTACGGGACTTCCGCCGAGGGCGAAGCGGCGCGGATCGCCGCCAGAATGGCTCCGGATCCCGGCGCACGCGCCTGGTTTGGGCGGTGAAACGGTCGTCTGAAATTGCGTTGCGGTCTCATTAAGGTAAAAGGTTGTTTTGGAGAGGGACGAGATAGGGGCTTACGTCTCGCAAGACTTGTGCTAATAAATGAAGCAGATGCATTTCTTTCATCTGCCTGTACATGGGAGTATACCAGAAGACCATGGCAATGTCAACACGACCATAGGCTAGCACTATTCCAGATGCTAATGCTTCTTTTCTTTCCCGTCAACCTTTAGCGTTTTCTTTTTTCAGCCGAATGGTGCGCTTGGGAATATCCGTGGAGGAAACGATGTCTTCAGTTGATGACTTCAGTGATAAACCGCTCGATTTCGGCTATATTCGTATTCATCCGTGGCGTGATGGAAAATCGGGGGCGATACATATACCGATGAGTATATCATAATCGCGCCATAATCGCGCCATAATCGCGCCAATAGACAACGCGAACTCTGCAAGCTCTCCGCGTGGTTATAATAAAACAACGAATGCTCCCCCGGCAGGACTCGAACCTGCAACCTGCCGATTAACAGTCGGACGCTCTACCATTGAGCTACAGGGGAATAAACCGTTTAATCAATTGTCTTCCTTGATAACTTTTTAATTGTTTTTCTCTTACCAATGCTTCTTTTCTTGTTTTTACTTCTTCTTTGTAGACAAGTTTCCAATTTCCAGAAAATCTTGATGTGTATGAACCCTTAAACTCTTTACTGTTGTGTAATTTTAGTCGTTCATCAATATTTTCTGTTTGGCCAACATATATCTTATTGTTCTCCTGATTATAAACGGCATAGACATAATACATATCTTCATTATAGCCGCTCTACCTCCGCCAGTTGGCGGAGAGCTACAGGGGAATGGTAATGACCGAGGGTATTATACCATGATTGGGCTGGCTATACCGAGCCGCCATTCTCCTAAAAAACAGTTGATTGTTTCCTCGTTCTTGAGAACGAGAAGTGCGATTGAGTTCCTTGGTTTATGGGAGAAACTGAATAACCCGAATTTTAATTCCATCGAATTCGACGGGTTTAAAAATGGAGCTGGTAGCAACAGCTTCGTTCTTTCCCCAAGTAAGTGGATGTTGAAGACTCGAGCTGATTCGGTAGGGACTATCTCAACCGGACCGTCTGCTACAACTCAATCATATTGCTATTGCCCAGATGCGGTCTTTGCTGGGCAGCAGCGGTGTGGAAAAATTGAAAAGCGGGTAAAGGAATTGGTTTAACGCTATTAAACCCGTCGGGTTGATGTGTAGAAATTCGTCGTCGTTGTAAAATTATCTGTACATTCATATCGTCCAGTCATGATTGATCTCACGGACCGCAAAAACATCTTCTACTGGCAAACGGATCGGAAACTGTCGCCGGAGGACTATAAACGAATATTCCTAGGCCGGCATGATTTACCGACGGACGTCATTAGGGACGTACTTACCCACGCCGTCACGACGCTTGAACGGACTGGCTCTATCACCATTCTTCCTCCGGACGAAAGCATCCTCAAAGGAAACGTCAATATCGTACGGAAAGTCCTCATCAACGGCACAACCTACGTCGTACGCATGCACCCTCCGGGACTCAAAAATGGCTATTTCTTTGCAGAACAACAGGCACTTGCACGAGCGGCATCTGCCGGCGTACCCGTCCCACACGTGCTGGAAGTCCATGAAGCCCGCACGAAGCAGGACATGGACTTTATGCTCACAACCGCATCTCCGGGGGTGACGATGGATGTTTGGCTCCAACAAGACAAAACAAACGAGGATCAACTCCTGTTTGATTGCGGGAAACTGATGGCGGCCATACACACCGTACGCGTCCAGGGATACGGTGCGTTTGACAACGTAATTGCCAAGCGCCAAAAACAGCTTCACGGACTGCATCCCACCTACGACCGGTTTATCCATGTGGGACTTGATGAAAATCTTACACGACTGATAACCTACGACGTCATCACGCGCCGGCAGGCGGATGAAATGGCGCGCGTGTTTACGCGCCATGCATTCGAACCGCCGGACGGGCCGCGGCTTATCCACAATGACTTTGCCGACTGGAACCTCCTCACCGATGGAGAGCGCATCACCGCGGTCCTGGACTAGGACGAGTGCCACGGGGGTGACCCGGTAGCTGACGTGGCGTGCTGGTCGACGTTTTTTGGAACAGCGAGGATGAAAAAACTCATGGACGGCTATACATCGGCTGCCACGCTCCCAGCCGATTTCGATGAGCGGTTTCATTTTTACCGCTTACGCTATACAATTTCCAAGATGGCACTCCGAATCAAACGCTACCAGGTCGACCGGTCGACGTTTATTCTCGATAAGCTCAACATCGGCAAACAAGCGTTGCTGGATGAAATGCGCTGGTTTGGACAAACATAAGATGATTAACAAATGATCCTACGTAATCTAATTCACGTTCGCGTACCATCATCGCACGATGGGGCAGACCTAGATATGCTATACTACTGTTAATGAAAATTCGCCATGAAAAAGATAACCGCCTACTTACTCAAAGAATTAAGAAAAATGTCCGGAGACAATAAAATCCGGATTGCGATGCAACTGTCTCAAAGCGTTCGGGAAGTCCGCAAGGCAGGTAGACGCGCAACCGGCGCATGATTCATGCACGAAACTGACCAAGCAACGCTCCTCATCACTCTTGCATCGTTTTTTGATAGCCATGACATTCCCTACATGATTACCGGCGCATGGAGCGTCATTTTTTATGGCCGGCCGAGAGCATCACACGATATTGATTTTGTCGTAGAGATCTCCCCTAAAGATACCGAGCACGTTCTTGCGGCACTGGATACCCTTCCCCGGCAGTACGCAGTCCAAAAAGAAGGCGTCCGTGAGGGGATACGAAACAAAAATCTGTTTCAAATTATATATACCCCACTACTTCTCAAAATAGATGTTTGGCTTCTGACCAATGAACCATTTGACCAGACGAGATTCCGCAGGAGAACCAAAGCATCTATTCTCGGCAGAAAGACAGCCATCGCTTCTGCGGAAGATACGATCTTGCAAAAACTTCGTTGGTACAAAGGGGTGAAAATCGAAAAACATCTCATCGACGCGGCATTCGTGTATCAAACGCAGCGAAAACGATTAGATAAGAACTATTTGAACGCATGGGCAAAAAAACTTGCCGTCACGGGGTATTTGAAACAATTAGGGTCCATAGATCTCGAACCGCATTGGTAAAAGACTTAGAGCGATATGAACACGATCAACAAAGTGTGGCATCTCGCTAACAAAATTCCCAATAATCCCACGCTTAACCAACGGATCGCGTGGCATTTGGAGCATGTCAAATATTGTACTTGCCGTCCACTGGCCGGGAAAATCTTTGAGGAGATAAAGAAACGGGGGCTCATGCATGGATAACCCATTGTTTTTTATCCTTCTCACTCTTGTTTCTGCCTCTATTGGCACCATGACGGGATTTGGTACCTCAACGATTATGGTGCCTGTCTTGTCGCTGTTTCTTCCCATTCCGGCAACGCTCTTGTTCGTCGGAATCCTTCACTGGTTTGGGGACATTTGGAAAATGGTATTTTTCAAAACAGGTTTTCATCTCAAACTTATTCTTCTCTTTGGTGTCCCGGGCATCATCGCCAGTTTCTTTGCTGCCAAACTCCCCCTCACCCTACCGGAGGCCATGCTGGGACGCTTCTTGGGGTTGTTTTTGGTCGTGTATGTTGCCTTTCTGTTCTTCAAACCAAACTGGAAGGTGAATGCCTCCAACCCAAGCGCGCTTCTTGGCGGGACACTTTCAGGCTTTTTCTCCGGTATCTTTGGTGTGGGGGGTGCCATTCGAAGCACGTTCCTCACCACATTTGATCTTGAGAAGTCCGTCTTTCTCTTTACCTCAGGCGTTATTGGCCTTCTTATCGACAGCGCGAGGCTTGTCCAGTATTTTCGAAGCGGCATCCAGCTTGGCTCTCTCGTGATAACGCTCATCCTTTGTATTCCCGTTTCCCTCATGGGAGCGTATCTTGCAAAGAGGCTGGTGGACAAGATTCCCCAGAAGTCCTTCCGCTTGTTTATCGCCGCTGCGCTCTTTTTGGTCGGGTTACGATATCTCTTTGCATGAACACGTGGGAGGGAGTGCTGGCGTCGTGGGCAATGAAGCAGAAAAAGCGTGATCTCAACACTGGCGATATCGCCGGTATGAACGGCCTCTACTAAATCAAACCCCGTCCCCCTTCACTCGCTCCAATCCGCTACTTCTTGCGTTGTCAAATAAACAACCACGCGGTAAAGCCAGTGGCGGCGAGGAAGGAAAGCTGGGTGACTATGCGCGCCGCGCGGGGACCGAAGAGTTCGCTTAGCCGGACGACCAGAACAAACGCGGCAAACACGGTCGCGAGGATAGCAAGCGGCGGGAGAGATGATTTGTCCGCAAACCACGCTCCCCACCCTGTATACTTGAGAACGATCATGTGAAACGCAACGGCAATAAAGGCAAGCCGCGCGCCCCAATATTGGAGCTTCCACCAGAGCTTAGGCCCCAACGCCCGTTCAATGGTGGCATTGGACAGCAGAAAAAGAATAACCATGATGACAAAACCGGTAAGACCCGCGTATGCCGAGAGGGGTTGCGCAGCATAAAATCCCAATGGCCCGCGGCGCGCCAAGGGGAACATGGAAAGGTAGACGTGCGCGGCTCCGGTAAAAAACGTGAGGACTCCCAGTTCTTTACGATATTTAAGGGCGTGATCAAATAGAGTAAAAAGACGTGATAACGGCCCCAAGAGAAGGACTATTCCAAGGAGAAACAAAGTGCTCGTGGCGAGGCTTTTATTCAGCGTAGACAACCCTTCCACTCCGTAGCGCACCGCGGCGTATCGGTAAACCAACCACACCGTCACGACGGTGACAGCGGCAGCCACCATATATTGCCGGACACTGTCACTATTGGACGAAACTGTTGGCTGCCCGCGCTTCTTTGTTGCCATACTTCCAGTATACGCATCTTCCGGGAAAAAACAACAAGAGGGGCCTCCTGCCCCTGGGCACGTTTGCTCTTTCTTTGAAGGAAAAAAAGAGACATTCTGATACAATACAGCCATGAACATCGAGTGGTGTACGTTCTTAGGCAAAAAAGGTAAGCGCGGGGTGATCACGCTCAAGCCGCTTGGAGTAGCAAGGAACAGCGTCAAAAAACCAACGCTTTCCGGATGGGACGATCTCATCACCGATATCGTCATCAAGAAGAAATACGAGCGGGGACTTGACGGCATGGAGGACTACTCCCACGTCATCGTCCTCTACTGGCTGGATCAGGAGAAAGAATGCCACCTCAAGCACCATCCGCAAGGGAAGGCGGATGTTCCCTACATCGGCATATTCGCCTGCCGCTGTCCACAGCGACCAAACCCGATTAGCATCTCGACCGTACCGCTAGTTGCTCGCAAGGGAAATATTCTGAAAGTCAAAGGCTTGGATATTTTAGATGGAACCCCCATTTTGGACGTTAAGCCCTACTGGCCGGTGTATGATAAAGTAGAAAACGCGACCATCCCTCTATGGGTCAACAAGCTCGTGTTTTGAGTTATTCGAGATAATCGCGAAGCTTTTTGGAACGGGAAGGATGTCTTAGCTTTCTCAGCGCTTTCGCCTCTATCTGCCGTCCTCTTGCGATTATGATGAGAGATGGGGAAAAGAAACCGAAATATTGAGTTTTTTGAAGTCCGAATCGAGCGTAAACACCTCATCAAGCGCAAGTTTTTTGAAGAGCACATAGGACGTACAGTCAGTAAAAGAGATTTTGTGCTCACAAAACCGTATGAGCGCATCTTTGGCTTGAGAAAAGATCGTTTCATCAATCGGCAGCACACGAATATCTTTGGATTGTATTGTATGGTCGAATACGGCAGCGACTTGGCCAACCTTGTTTTTCGGTAGGTCGTAGACAAGATGGGTATAGAGTTCGTCTAATATGTAATCAGAGGTGAGAAAAATCGCACGATGTTGGACGTATTCTTTGTGTTTTTTAACGACGCGTTCGTGGTGCGCGTCTTGTTTGACAAAAAGGGAAACGAAAGCGCTCGTGTCAACGAAGACTTTCATAATGACATGGGTTTTGAGAGGTAAAACGTGTTATCGCGAAGGGCAACATTAGATTTTTTTGTGGTGCCAAGATCGACAAGCCCAATAAGGCTGTCTAGGGAAGCAGATTTTTTGGGAGGAACCAGATGTGCAAGCAGTTTTGTTGCTTGCGTAGCGCCTCTTTCGATAAGGAAACGAAGAACTTCTGAGCGGTTCAGTCTAGCAATCGCTCCATACTCATCTATAGTGGCTACATGATAGGGATCAAGATAAATTTGGTATCGCTGCATACGTATATTATACACCATAACCAGAACCTACTCAAGGTAATCGCGAAGCTTTTTGGAGCGCGACGGGTGGCGCAACTTACGTAAAGCCTTGGCTTCAATTTGTCGGATACGCTCGCGGGTGACGCCGAACTGGGCGCCCACTTCCTCAAGCGTCCGGGGCCTGCCGTCCTCCAGGCCAAAACGCAAGATAAGGACTTTCTTCTCGCGATCGGAGAGGGTCGCCAACACTTCTTCCATGTGCTCTTTGAGAAGCTGCCGGCTGGTCTGGTCATACGGCGTGGGGCCCGGATCGGAGATGAAGTCGCCCAGATGACTGTCTTCCTCATCGCCCACCGGCGTTTCCAAAGACGTGGGCTCCTGGGAGACTTTTTGGATCTCGCGAACCTTCGTTACATCAATCTGCATGACGCGCGCCACTTCCTCCGGGGAGGGCTCCCGCCCGAGCTCCTGCATCAAACGACGAGATGCGCGTACGAAACGATTAATCGTCTCCACCATGTGGACGGGGATTCGGATCGTGCGGGCTTGGTCGGCAATGGCTCGCGTGATCGCCTGCCGGATCCACCACGTAGCGTAGGTGCTAAACTTAAACCCCTTCCTCCAGTCGTACTTCTCCACCGCGCGGATCAGTCCCTGATTGCCCTCCTGAATAAGGTCGAGAAGGCTCATCCCCCGGCCGATGTACTTTTTGGCTATAGAAACGACCAGCCGGAGATTGCTTTCCGTAAGCTTTTTCTTGGCGCGTTTGTCCCCTTTTTCGTAGCGCTTGGCCAGATTCATTTCGTCTTCAAACTTGAGAAGCGGCACGCGGCCGATTTCTTTGAGGTACATCCGCACCGGATCGGAAACGCCTTCATCGCCCGCGCGGGCGAGCGCCTCGATTTCTTTTTCAAGGTCAGCAATGCTTTTGCTTGCCTCTTTTTCTATGTCCTGCGAGGTGGTTTCAAACACATCCACGCCCGCGCGGATGAGCTGATCGTAGAGGTAATCAAGTTCCGGTAAATGCTCTTCGGGTTTGGGAAAAAGTGTGAGAATGTCATCCTGTGTGACAAATCCGTTCTCTTTACCTTCATGAAGAAGGTCGCTCATTGTGGCGATAGAAGAACGTGATTTGGAAGCCATAGAAGATGTCGCTTGGGGTAAGTATAGCAGGATTAACGCGGGTTATCCAGCTGTTTGAGCTCCCGGGTAAGACTGCGTAGTGCTTCCCCTGTATCAGTTTCCTCGCTCATTTTTTTGGAGAGATCTGTTATTTTGCGCCGAAGCGACATGCGCTTAAGCTCCGCGAGTGCTTTGGTCCACTCTTTACTCAACCGCTCCTGATCATCCAAAAGGCCGGCGACGTCCCAGAGGAACGCTTCATCAAGCGTGGGAGTAAGTTCCTTGGGCAGCCGGTCGGCAAAGTCTTTGATGAGAAATACCGGATGTTCTTTCAGGTAGTGTTCAAGATGTTCAAGAATCTGGCGGACTGCGGGAATGGTGAAGTCCGTGATTGCTACGGATTCCTTGAGTTCTTCGTACAGATCAACCGTCTTGCCTTGAAGGAGGATCGCCAACACATAAAGCCCCAGATTCTCTCCCCGGCTCCGACCTTTTTTGAGTTCCTGCTTGCCGCCTTCCGCGGCCCGCCCAAACCCTTGGGTACGGGCGAGTTTTCGCATCCCGTCGCCCACCGCGTCCTCGGAAACGCCCAGGGCGCCGGCCAACTTTTTGACGTAGTGGCCCTGGACGATGGGGTTGTCTATTTTGGCTATGACCGGCAGGAGTTCGTCGCTTATTTTGCGCTTTCCAAAGGCATCTTTCGGGTCAAAGCGCTTAGTCGCCGAGGTGATGAAATAGTCGTAGATGGGCTCGGCGGCTTTGAGCGCTTTCTTAAATATACTCGGATTCTCCCGCGCCGCGTCATCGGGATCCTTGCCGGTAGGCATGGAGGCAACCCTCAAGTCCAACCCCGCCCGATCGGCAATCTCGATCCCGCGCCGGGCAGCCGCATCGCCGGCAAGGTCGCTGTCAAGCGCCAGGACAAGCCGGTCGGCAAACCTGCGCAGGAGATTGACGTGGCCTTGGGTCAAGGCCGAGCCTTTGATCGCCACGGCGTTTGCAACCCCTGCCTGAAACGAAGAAATTACGTCAAACTCACCTTCCATCACAATGGCCCCGCCCTCTTTTTGAATTGCGGCTTTCGCCACATCCAGCCCGTAAAGTACGTTACTCTTACTATAGACCAGTGTTTCCGAGGTATTAATATACTTCGCTTCCTTCGCATCAGGATCTAATAGACGTCCGGAAAAGCCCACCACGTTGCCGCGGTGATCTTTGAGCGTAAACATGACGCGCCCGCGGAATCGGTCGTAGTAATTGCGTGACGGGATAACAAGGCCTGCCTTCTCCAAAAGTTCACCATCATACCCTTTCTTTTGTAAGTACTTGAGGAGCCCGTGCCAGCTATTGGGGCTGTAGCCCAAGACAAATGTCTTGATGGTTTTATCCGTCACCCCGCGGGTCTTGAGGTACTGGCGGGCCTTCTCACCGATTGCGTGTTGGGTGAGGAGATAGTGGTAATACTCGCTTGCCAGGTGGTTAGCGGCAAATATTTTTTCTTTTAGCTTTGACTCCGGCGTGTCCGCAACCCTGCGCTCGAGCTTAACTCCTGCTTTCTCGGCAAGTGTCTCAAGGGCTTCCACAAAATCCACGTGCTCGTACTCCATGACAAAGTCCAAGACACTCCCGCCTTTACCGCAACCAAAGCACTTCCACGACTGACGCTCGGGAGACACGATGAAAGAGGGCGTCTTTTCACTGTGAAACGGGCACAACGCCTTCCAGTGCCTGCCGGCTTTCTTAAGCGTCACCCGCGCACTAATAACAGCAATTATGTCTGTCCTGGCTTTGACTTCATCAATATCTGACATACGTGAGGCCAACTATAACACGAAGCGTAAAGAAGTTCTAATAGGTTTAGGACTTACGCAACTATGTCATTGCGAGACCGTTCTGACGGCGTGGCAATCCCGTTTGGCTGGATTGCGGGGCCTGTCCCGAACTGTCATGAGAGATTGCTTCGCGGAGTTTACACTGAGATTGCTTCGCTCCGTTCGCAATGACATCGAAGTGCTCGCAATGACAGTGAGGGATCTCCTCACAATGACAAGCTAAACGTTATTATACTGCGTAAGCCCTGTAGGTTATAAAATACGTTATCATGTTCTAGAACATGATAACGTATCCTTCATCATATCAGGTAAAAATCGGAAGAGAGAATTTGTTTCGCCGGTACTCAAGATAAAGTCGAATACTCTCCCCGTGATCAAAGGCAAACTGATCAAACGAAAATAGTTTATCTATCCCAATCCACTCAACCTTCGACGATTCATCGTCACCCATGCCGGTTTGCCTGACCGGGCTTACCAGAAGATCTATCGCCACGTTCTGACGGTCCTCATGGGGCCGATTGGGATTGGTATTGATGCGAAACCAACTGATGATTTCCCCCTCCCAACCGGTTTCTTCCTTGAGTTCACGCAGCGCTCCTTCGGGTGCCGTCTCGTCACGGTTTAAGAATCCTCCGGGCAGACTCCACTTGCCCGACTCCAACAGATCTCCGGTCCGCTTGGCTAAAAGTAATTTGCCGTCACGCTCCACGATCGCGTGAACGACAATATGCCGAAGAAGCGCCGTGTATCCTTTTTCAAACGTGCAGGTAATCATAATGAATGGGAGCGATCAACTTATACCATAATACCACGCATTTTTAGATCTTTTCTCAACTGTTCCGGTGTCTTAAATGCAATTGTAGCAATTCCCAATTCTTGTGCAGGGGGGAGAAAATGAGGCTTATCGTCAATGTAGATTGCTTCGTTGGGAGTAACGCGCGTAAGATCAAGAATCATCTGGTAGATGCGTGGATCTGGCTTACGCACACCCACTTCATGGGAAAAAATGCCTCCGGAAAATAGCGATAGGAAATGATACTTTTGCTCCAGCTGCTCAACCCGTTCTCGCACGTTATCAGAAAGAAAATACACGTTATATGTTTTGGCTAGCGCTTTAATAATTTTCTCTGTTCCTTCGATAAGCTCGTAGCTTGCTATCCATTCACTTTCCAAGTGTTCCATCGTTTCACGCAGTCCCAGTGCTTCTTTTATTTCTCTCCAAAACTCCTCCCGGGAAATCTTTGCCTCCCTGTACAAACTCCCCAATTCCCCCATTACCTCGCCTTCTACTGATTGTTTTTCGATGAATAGCGCTCGCCAGTCACCGGTGACATTAATGCTTCGATAACCTTGATATTCTCCGGTAAGCAGATGGTTATGGAGCAAAGGATGACGGCGATTCTCACGGAAAAGACGAAGTCGATCCGTAAAAGCGGATCGAATCTTCTTATCTGCTTTCTCGTACTGCTTCCGGAAATTTCTATCGTACCGAACGTCCATTCTGGTATCGAGCATGTGGATCATCAAGCCATGCGATCGAGTCTTCCACATTATGGAACGTCGGGGAAACGTACCCAGCTTTGGTGTCCTTTTCGGATTGTTTGAGCATTCGCTTCGCCCAGGGAGTCAACTCTAAGCGCACATCGGAAAACTCAACCGAGCGTGCAGTAAGAAACTTCCGTAAGTAAAGATTCATAACCGCACTAAGCGAAAGCCCGAGATTATGGGCTTTCTTCTGAACTTGTTTTTTAACCATAGGGTCGGTTTTAAAATTCACTACTGCGGTATTCATATATACAAAGTATATAATTTTTCATTACTATGTCAAGGGTCTATCTTCACTCCCACGAAATCGATCTTGGGGAAGACTTTTTTAACCTCGGCCCAAAACTTTTCGGAGAGATTTTTGGAGAACCGGCCGTATTTACCGGTGGCCATGTTGGCACACAGCCTACGCT
>JACQHE010000013.1 GCA_016199185.1 Candidatus Gottesmanbacteria bacterium | reverse complement strand
CCATCACGATGGTAGAGATGTCCGGCGAGGGGATAGCCGTTGCCGTGGATGAGACCAGGCTCCCCAAGAACCTCTTGTTTTTCCCCGTGAGTGACGTGCGGGATCAAATCCTCAAGGAGAATCCGTTCGTCGGGAGCGTGTCTCTCAGGAAAAAATATCCCGGCACGCTCGTCATTACGGCCGTGCCCCGCAAACCCTTTGTGATTGTAGGAGTGGGCCGCGAGACGTATGCGCTGGACGCCCAGGGCGTGGTGCTGTCGCAGTATCCCTCCGCGGCAGATCTTCCGGTGATACATCTTTCTATGCCACCCGTGCATCCGGGGGATACTGTTGCCGACCCGATTGTGCTTACGGCCGTCCGGTTTTTGCGGGAGACAGCCTCGGTGCTGCGCGTTTGGGAAATCGCCCCCTTTGAAAGCTCGGGGCTTCAAGCCCGGGCAGAAGGAATGAGTATACGCTTTGCTCAGGATGCTGATGGCGCGCTCCTTGCCCGTACTTTACAAACCGTCATGGCAGGGTTTAGAATAAAGGGCAAGCTGCCCACCGTCGTTGATTTGCGGTTTGACAAACCCGTAGTGAAATTTTAATTCATCATGGCGCGCGATCGCACAATTTCCAGCATCGACATCGGTTCCTCCAAAATTACGACCCTCATTGCCTCCATGGCAGAGGAAGATACGGTGAACGTATTGGGCGTTTCCACCGTCCCCAGCCGCGGCCTCCGGAAAGGCCAAGTGGTCAATATTGAAGAGGCAACCGCCTCGATTTCCCAGTCGCTGGAGGCTGCCGAGCGCATGGCCGGGACGACGGTGGGGATGGCCTACGTCGGGATCGGCGGCAATCACATCACATCCCTTAACTCCCATGGGGTCGTAGCTGTGGCAGAACCGGAAAAGGAGATCACGCCGCAGGATGTTGCGCGCGTCATTGATGCCGCCAAAGCCGTACAGTTGCCGTCATCGCGCGAAGTCCTCCATGTGCTGCCGCGCGGGTATATCGTGGACGGACAGGAGGGGATCGTGGATCCCGTCGGGATGAGTGGGGTGCGCCTTGAGGTAGATACCCACCTGGTCACCGGCGGAGCCACAGCCATCCGCAACCACCACAAATGCATCGAGGAATTGGGCGTGGATGTCGCCGGCATCGTGTTTGGTGGACTGGCTTCTTCTTACGCGACCATTTCCGATACCGAGCGGGAGCTGGGTGTGATCCTCGTGGACGTGGGAGGCGGGACGACGGATGTGGCGATCTTTATCGAAGGGGCGCTCTCGTACTCCTCGGTGATTCCGATCGGCGCCATCAACATCACCAAAGACATTGCCGCCGGTCTTCGCATTTCTCTTGAGAGTGCCGAGAAGATAAAGATTGCGCTTTCGGCGAAGCCTAAAATGCCGGTGCTGCCGGAGGATGAGGAAACAGAGCCGCCCAAAAAGAAAGCGGCAGAGGGCAAAGATGACGAAATAGATCTATCACACTTAGGACTTCCGGAAGAAATGCGTAGCGTTTCTAAAAAGACGCTCATTGACGGGATTGTACGGCCGCGATTAAACGAGATATTTACCATGGTGGGTTTGGAGATAAAAAGGAGCGGTTTTGGGGGAATGACTCCTTCCGGGATCGTGTTGACCGGCGGCGGAGCGCTCACCGTCGGGGCAGTTGATGCCGCACGTAGGAACCTGGCTATGCCCGTTCATACGGCCATACCGGGGAAAATAAGCGGGCTTATCGATGAGATCACCAGTCCCGCCTATGCCGCAAGCGTCGGCTTTCTTCTCTACGGCGCCAGAACCGGCAAAGCGCAGCCCAGCGGGGGACTGGCAACTTTGACACGGCTGGGCGCTAGGATCCAAGTCAAAGGCATTGCAGGGAAGGTCATCGATCTGGTAAAGTCATTCCTGCCGTAATTTATATCCTCATGCTCATAAAGCCAGACATTGCCCGTTTTGCAAAGATTAAAGTCATCGGCATCGGCGGCGGTGGCTGCAACGCCATAAGCTCCATGGTGACCGCGGGACTGATGAATGGCGTGGATTTCCTGGGCGTCAATTGCGACGCGCAGGCGCTCCTTACCTGTCAGACGCAAACCAAGATTCAAATAGGGGAAAACCTTACCCGCGGATTGGGCGCCGGCGGAAACCCCGATGTGGGCAAGCAGGCAGCGGAGGAATCGCGCGAAAAACTCAAGGAGTATCTGCGCGATACGGACATGGTATTTTTGACCTGCGGCGAGGGCGGCGGCACGGGTACCGGGGCAACGCCGGTGATTGCCCAAATTGCCAAAGAGCTGGGAGCCCTTACGGTCGCCGTCGTCACAAAGCCGTTCCACTTTGAAGGCGCTCGCCGCATGGTATCGGCAGAGGAAGGCATCATGACGCTCAAGGACAAAGTGGATACCCTGATCGTCATCCCCAACCAGAGGCTCCTGGAGGTTATTGATAAAAAGATGACGCTTCTGGAGGCCTTCAGAGTCGCCGATTCCGTCCTCTCCCAGGGCGTGCAGGGGATCTCGGATCTCATCACCATGCCCGGTCTTATCAACGTGGACTTTGCCGACGTGCGTACTATTATGACCAACGCCGGCAGCTCCCTCATGGGGATCGGCACCGGTGTCGGGGAAAATCGGGCCGCCACGGCTGCCCGTACCGCCATTGCCTCGCCGCTACTGGAGATTTCCATTGAAGGGGCCAAGGGCGTGCTGTTTAACATTAGCGGCGGCACGGATCTGACCATGGCAGAGGTGGACGAGGCGGCCAAGCAGATTGCCGCGGCGGTAGACCCGGACGCAAATATTATTTTTGGTGCGACCATCGATGAAAGCTTAGTCGATCAGATCAGAATTACGGTGATCGCCACAGGATTTGATGAAACCAAGCGGAGGCTTCGGGAGCTCTCCGGCCGGCCGGCGCCTGCGATGGGGCAGCCTGCGTTTACCCGTCCGTTGACCACTGTCGTACCGGTGCCGCAGGCGGCGAGCCCATTTCCAGCCGATGACCTGCCGCCGGAGGAAGACGAATTCGACATCCCCGCATTTTTGAGACAGAGAAGTTAAATTTATAACCTACCTGATGTGTTTACCTAGTACACTTCGGAAGTGTCTAAATATCTGTGATGTTAAAGCGTGTACTCACCATTTGGATTGTAGTTCTCTTTATCGCCTACAGCGCGCTTTCGATTATCCGGCATAATCACTTCCAATCCGGAGGGTTTGATGTGTGGGATTTATGATCAGGAGGCATACGTAATGGTTTTGTTATTGGCGTGACCGGAATTTGCAGAGTGTGGTATAGTGTGAGTACATATGGATCTTAGGGCGAAATTTCAGCAGGTATATGCCAACCTTCCTCTGGGCGCGAGAACCGAGATTGTTGCCGTTATTGACGGAGCGCCGATGACATGGAATGCTATTTATATTGAGGTGAAAGAAGACACAGAGAAGAGTAAAAAAATTCTTTCGTTTCTTGAAAAAATCGGGGTGTTGAAAAATGAATGACAATGCAACAAAACCCATTGCCTTACCGGACGAATCCGGCGAGCTTCAACAACAGATTAAAGACCTCGTTATCGCGCGGATTCTCACGCTTCCCGAAGATGTATCATTATCGGTCGGAGACGAGGATTTAAAGAGGGAGCAGCTTATTGAGCATGTTCAAAAAGAGGATAAGATTGGGAAGGACATCGTGGACATGCAGATGGAGTTTATCCGCGATATGGCAAGCGGAGCCCTCTATGAGAACCAGTAAGACCCTCCTCGTAACACGACCAAGCCACGATCCCACAACCCGGTACTGTTATTATTGGTCGGAGCCGGTGATAAAAAAAGCAAAGGAGAAAGCATTTCGCGTACTTGATATTGCTGACAACAAAGCAACAAAGGAGATATTTGAGAGTTATCTGCAAAAGCAGGAACCGCAGTTCTTGTTTCTTAACGGGCATGGGACACAGATTGTCGTGTTTGGTCATGACGATAAGCCGATTCTAGATGAGAGTAACGTCAATGTTGTTCCTCAAGGTTCTATTATGTACGTGAGGAGTTGCGATGTTGGGGATAAATTAGGGGAAGATATCGTTCAACGTGCATCGGCATTTATCGGCTACCGTAAAGCATTCGGATTTTACAGGCTGAATAATTACATGAGAAATCCGCTTGCAGATTCTTTGGCAAAATTTAGCTTTGAGCCGTCAAATCTTGTTGCAACCACGCTTTTGAAAGGTAAAACCGCAGAAGAAGCGCATGAACGTTCAAGGGAAGCGATGCGCAGAAATCTTCAATACCTGTTGTCCAGTAAAGCATCGGAATTAGAACGGCAGTGCGCAACCCCGCTCTGGTGGAACTACAAGTATCAAGTACTTCACGGTAATAAAGAAGCGCGGCTCCAAGCATAACATCCCTGCCTTCCTGCGGCAGAGAAGTTAAGCGTGAAGTACCCCGTTGACATTTGGTTACTTATGGTTATAATTGGCTATAGTTAAAGTAACCAATATGCCTCTGTAATACTATATGGAAAGAATTATCATTCGAAGGTTACCTTTGGGACTAAATCCCGAACATCCAATAAAAGTAGGAGCCACTGCTCAACGTGGTGGAGTTACACATACGGTCATCGCACATCAGGGTGACGATTTATTAATTGCCCCCACACTGCCTTGGGATGATCTTCCAATAGCAGTTTCTGCTGATTTAAAGACGTGGAGAGTACCAGGTAGACCTAGGACTGATGGAAGGGAAGCGCCTCTTGATCCAAATTCCGGAGAAATAGCTACTTCTCCTGTAATGCCTGGATCAGTGCTTTATAGAAAATTTGATGCTGGATGAATTTAATTACCGGAAAGTGTATTTTGATTTAATGGCAAGTGACGCCGACAACCTCCCGCCGGAAGAAGACGAATTCGACATCCCGGCTCCTCCGTCAGAGAAGTTAACGTTTGTTGAGAGATGGAGTTGATGGAAAAAGCGATGGATCAGCTATACTGGGTAGGTATGGCTCGAGGTCAGTGGACATTGAAGCTGTTGATCTGTTGGATCGTTGGGTTATCCATCGCTTATAGCACACTTTCTATCCTTCGTCACAATCACTTTCAATCCGGAGGATTTGATTTGGGGATTTATGATCAGGCTGCGGCAATATACATAAGAGTTTCACCGCGGGCGTGACTGGAATTTTTGCTAAAAGTTGACCGGTGTGGGATAATACCTTTGTATGAAACCGATTGATCTTACAACATTACTTCAGAAAAATAAATCAGGATGGGTAGCAGTGACCGAGGACTACACCCGCGTGGTCGCTCACGCAAAAAAATTTGTAGATATACAAAAAAAAGTAAAAAACAAAAAAAATGTAGTTGTTGTGCAGGCGTTCGATAACTATTACAACTACGTTTCATGAAACACCCGTACTATTTGGCTCCGGGTTATCCCAGGATGGCAAGCGTGCCGCTTTTGCGAGTAATCTATAAACACCAGACAAAACGTACAACCCCTGTTTTAGCACTCATAGATTCCGGAGCATCGGTATCGTTTGCTCCTCTTGATCTTGCCGTATGGTTGGGTATGAAGGTCGATAGGGAAAAGAGTTTAGACATACGAGGTTTTAACAATGTTGTTACGAAATGTTATCCAGGGACGGTAACAATAGAAATTGATGGTAACGATTTCAACGTACCGGTTTATTTTGGTGGCCGTTCAGACATGCAGTGTATTATCGGGCAAGATCCGTTTTTTGACATGGCGAAGATAGTATTTGAGAGATATGAAGATTCATTCTCGATCGAACGGATACGTCAGAAAGCATAGAGAGGGGCTTGATGCGACTCCTTGTCATCTGGATCATATTGTTGTCAGTTTTGTATTCAACGCTCTCCATCCTTCGGCATAATCACTTCCAATCCGGTGGGTTTGATTTGGGGATTTATGATCAGGCGGTCTGGCAGTATGCCAATTTCCAGTGGCCGTACAATACTATCAAAGACCGGTTGATCCTCGGCGATCACCTGACACTCACCCTGCCGCTTCTTGCGCCCCTTTTCTGGCTCTGGAGCGACGTGCGCATGCTCCTCATTTTTCAGGCAGCGTGGATAAATTTTTCCGTGCTTGCAATCTATAAGATTGCCATACTTCGAAAGATTTCGCCAGTTGGCTCGCTTTGTATCGCCGTCGTTTATAGTCTTTTTTACGGCATCCAGTACCTCGTGTACTTTGATTTTCATCCGGTGGTGATTGGCGTGGGGCTCCTGGCGTGGACGACATATTTTTTGGAGTCGGGTAAGACCCGATGGCTTATCACTTCCATTATTCTCCTTCTTCTGACGCAAGAAAATATGGGACTCGCGCTTGCGGGATTGGGATTCATATATGTATTCCAAAAGAAGTATCGGAAAACCGCCGTCGTGTTTGTTGCCGCCGGAATCGCGGCAAGTCTTGTAGCCGCACGGGTCGTCGCGGCGTTTTCTCCCGTTGGATTTGAATATCAGCCGGAGATACCGCTTGATCCGGGGGTCCTCCTCACGAGATTTTTCGACCACCCGGAGAAACGGCAGGTGTGGTGGTGGAGCTTTGCATCGTTTTCGTTTCTCCCGTTACTCTCACCCGGCGCGCTCCTGGCGGTCGTCAGTGACCTCGCGCAATACTTCGTCACCGGCAATTTCTTCGTCCAGATGTGGACGCCGTATAAACATCACCGGGCGATTTTGGGAGTGTTCCTCGCGCTTGGCACGCTTGACGCGCTCGTAGTGCTCAAACGATGGAAAGCAGCGCCGCTCGTATTGTTGAGTGTTGCCTTGATGTTCCAATACTTGTGGCACTTGCCGCTCAATAAGTTAGTAAAGGCAGAGTATTGGAAGGAGGAGGCTTGGATGAGTGATAATCGAGAGTTGTTTGTGCGCGTGCCCAAAAATGCTGCTGTTGCCACACAGCAGAACTTCGTGCCGCACCTTTCCCACCGCAACCAGATCTACCTCGTCTGGCCCCGGATGCATGATTTTGATCCCTCGACTCCCTCGACTTCGCTCGGGACAAGTTCGCTCGGGACTGCGTGCGGACACGCAGGCTGCTGGTGGCTGGATTTTGATAAACGCGCAGAGTATCTTGTGGTGGACACCCGCCCCGACCAATGGTTGACGCAAATTCTGGTAACCAATGAGCAGTGGGTGGAGGCCATCGGGAACATGGAGAAGGCAGGGAAAATTAAACGTGAACAGTTTTTGGCCGCCGCAAGGCTCTATAAAATCGTGATACAATAACAACATGACGTCACTGAAGATCAAAAATCCGCAGGAGAAAGTAGATCTCGCCAAGCTGGAGCATGAAGTCCTCGCGTTTTGGGATGAGACGAAGGCGTTTGAGAAGTCCGTGGAGATGAGACCACCGGAGAAGCGCTACGTCTTCTACGACGGGCCGCCGTTTGCCACGGGACTGCCGCATTACGGGCACATATTAACGTCCGTTATAAAGGACGCGATTCCGCGGTACTGGACCATGAAAGGTTTTCGTGTAGATCGCGTGTGGGGGTGGGACTGCCACGGGATCCCCATCGAAAACATGATTGAAAAAGAACTTGAGCTTAAGGGAGGAAAGAAGGGAATTGAGGAGCTGGGAATTGGGAAATTTAACCAAGCCTGCAGAGCTGCCATCCTTCGTTTTGACAAAGATTGGGAGAAAGTGATCCGGCGCATTGGCCGATGGGTGGACTTTGCCCACTCTTACAAGACTATGGATAGGAGTTACATGGAGTCGGTCTG
>JACQHE010000012.1 GCA_016199185.1 Candidatus Gottesmanbacteria bacterium | reverse complement strand
CTGGATTATCACCAATACAAAGGGGAGCAGGCGTTGGGCAAAAAGGACAAACAGAAGCGGTTGTTTGCCGATCAACTGGATCTTGCACTCAAGCACAATCTCCCCGTCATCTTCCACTGCCGTGACGGCTTTGATGACTTCTTCGATGTACTCGACACTCTCCCCACGCAACCCAAAGGCGTAATTCATTGTTTTTCCGGCGGGCTCCAGGAAGTTCGCGAGGCCAAACGGCGCGGTTTTATGATCGGTATCGACGGCAATGTCACGTACTCCAAACATCTCCAAACCATTGTCCCTCAAATTCCTCTATCAATGATTCTTCTTGAAACGGACGCGCCATACCTCACTCCCGTCCCCCACCGCGGAACAAGGAACGAACCCAAGTACATCCCCCTGATTGCCCGCGAAATCGCCAGACTCCACGGGGTATCAGTCAAAAAAATTGAGGAAGAAACGACGTCCAACGCGAAAAAGTTTTTCCCTGCATTGATTTGATAATTGGATAATTGGATAATTGGATAATTGCTATGACTATCACACTCATTATCCCGGCACTCAACGAAGAAAAATATCTTCCCAATACGCTTGCCTCTGTCAAAGCGCTCGACCGCCAGCCGGATGAAATCATTGTCGTTAACGCCCAATCCGAGGATAAAACTGCAGAAATTGCTAAATCCTTCGGCGCCAAAATCATCACCGTTGACCGTCGCTCCATCGGCTACAGCCGAAATAAAGGACTCAAAGCGGCAACAAGCGATATCGTCGCCTATACCGACGCCGATACGATCCTGCCTCGCGATTGGCTCTCGACGATCGTCAGTCACATCGAAAAAGACCACGCCGTAGGCGTATTCGGCGGCTTCCGCGTGCCGGATGGACCCTGGTGGTACCGCCTGTATATAAATGTATTTCAGCCGTTTGCCAATACGCTCACCTATGCGATGTTTACCGTCCCCTTTGCAACCGGTCAAAATATGGCATTTTACCGTACAAACGCATTATCTGCGGGAGGCTTCCCCGAAGACTTCAAAATTGCCGAAGATATTGAAATTGCCCGGCGTGTCATGTCCACCGGAAAAATAGTCTTCAGTCAAAATTTTTTCGTCGTGGCCTCCGGCAGGCGGGGTTTTGAAGGGTTTTGGCAACTAATTTCCAGAAGTTTTTCAGTATTCTTCTACTACTTTATCTACCGTAAGGCCGATAAAATCGGTTTCCCGGATATACGGTAATACAACCCATACAGCAAAATGACGACGCCCAAAAAAAATATCACTTTCCCTATGCCGATTGCGTCGGCAAGAACGCCGCCGATAACCACCGGCACGATCCCCACCCCTCCGATAGCCGTCGTGAGTATGCCGTAGACGCGTCCGCGCATGTGCTCATCCGTTTCTTTCTGCAGCATGCTGTTGGCCGGCACATCCAGCATGCTGTTGGCCACGCCAAGCGCTATAAAAAGGAGAAACTCAAGCGGCAAAATCATTAACTTCAACCGTACCGTCAGGGCGATGAGTATGAGAATGACCCCAACGCCGAACACTCCTTTCTCGATAAGCGATGACGCCGCGTGCCTCGTACCGACCCAGCCTACCCAGAGCGCACCAGCGATGATGCCCAAAACTACGGGTCCCAGAATGAGAAGTGATGCGTCGTGAACGTCAACCTTGAGCATCCGATCCGCAAATCCGGGACCGAGCGTACCTAAAATCATCAGAACTATTTGCGTGCCGGTCAAAAGGAGAAGTGCCTGACGCAAACGTGGCGAGCGCAAAATGTACCGCACGCCTTCCTGAAGATCAGCCCTCACCCGCAGGTAAATATGGCCGAGAGTAGGAAGCTGGCGGCGGACGGTTGCCGGCGGCGCGATCTGTTTGGGTAATAGTGACGCCTGGTAACTTGCGACGACAAACAGCGCGCTGATCACCACAAACGTGCCATACGGCCCTAACCAACGCAGGAGCGGCCCGGCAATGATCGAGCCCAAAGCAAGACTCGTATAAAACGTGAAGGAAAACAGGCCGTTTGCGGTCACCAGAAGCGGGCCTTTGATAAATCGCGGTATGGTTGGCGCTTGGGAGGGGATGTAACACTGCGTCACGATGGAATTGGCAGTAGAGAGCAGATACAGGTACAGGAGGTTGGAGGGGGTGAGCATAAATCCAAGCGCCATGCCGGCTCGAAGCAAATCGCACACGATAAGGACGCGCCGTTTATCGAGGTGGTCAACGACAGCTCCGGCAGCCATACCCAACAGGACAGACGGGACGCCATAGGTTAAAAAAAGTCCTGATACCGCAGTGTTGCTTCCCGTCATCTGATACACCCGGATGGCCAGCACGAACAGCATGACGGAGACCGCCAGTTGAGAACATATCTGCCCGAACCAAAGGTGGGCAAAGGGTTTCACCGCAATAACCTGCCGATACGCACCCATAAAAGGCATTGTACCATACGGAATGTGAGGAAAAATGATACAATCACGAGACTCACCATGCGCCAACTGTTCACCCGCTTCCCCAACAAAACGCGCCGCATGCTCGAAATTCTCGTGCCAGGGTTAAGCTGGCTCCTCATCACGATGCCACTCTGGCTTTCCTTCTCCCATCCCGCACTGGTTGCCTACCTCATCATCACATTCGACGTCTACTGGTTTTATAAATCCTTTACGCTTGCCATCCACGCCACCAGAGCCTTTCTCACGCTCCAAGCCCACGTTAAAGTAGACTGGCGCGCGCAAGCGGGAGCAAGCCCCGGCTTTGACACGCTTTATCACGCCATCATCGTCCCCGAGTACCGCGAACCCATCCATATTCTGCGCCGCACACTTGAAAATCTTGCGAAACAGGATTTTCCGCATGAACGCCTGATTATCGTCCTGGCAACAGAAGACAAAGATCCGCATGCGCGGGAAACCGGCTCACTCCTCAAACAAGAATTTGGTAGCCACTTTGGTCACTTCCTCGTCACGCGCCACGTCCTCCATCACGGCGAAGTCGCCGGAAAATCAAGCAATATGGCCTGGGCTGCCAAAAGACTCGTGGCTGCCTTGACTGATTGGAACATATCCGTGGATCAGGTGACGGTCACTTCCTGTGACGCAGACGCGCTTCTGCACCCAACATATTTCTCCGCGCTCTCGTATCACTTCCTCACTGATCCGGACCGTGCATACCACTTTTACCAGGGGGCTATTCTTTTTTATTCCAACATCTGGCGCATCCCATTACCCACCAGGGTTCTCAATACGCTAGGAAGCATCTGGAACTTAGCGCTCCTCTCACAACAAAGCCGGTTCATCAACTTCTCGACATACTCCCTGCCGCTTGCTACAGCAGCGAGAGTCGGCTACTGGGATGTGGACGTCATCCCGGAGGATTATCACTTGTTTTTCAAAGTGTACTTTACCATGGGAGAAAAGGTGGCCACGCGCGGCATATTTCTGCCGGTCCTCGTAGATGCGGCGGAAAGCAGGACGCTTCTTGGAACGCTCGTCAACCAGTATGAGCAATCCAAACGCTGGGCCTGGGGGGTGTCAGACATCCCCTACGTCATCCGCGGCGTCATCCTCAATGGACAGATAGCCCTGGGTGATCGGCTGCGACGGCTCGTATTTCTTCTGGAGCACCACATTTTCTGGCCGTCTAATTGGTTTATTCTCACGATTGGAAGCTCGATCCCGCCCCTCCTCAATTCCGCCTTCAGCCGCACGGTCCTAGGACACAATCTCGCACAAATTTCCTCCGGAATACTCACACTTTCTGCTATATTTTTACTCGTCGTCATCATCATTGACCTGCGCATCAAGCCCCCGCGCCCGAAGGAGTTTGCCACATGGAAACTGCCGTTTCTCTACCTCCAGTGGCTTACCCTGCCCATCGTTTCGTTTTTCCTGGCGGCGCTGCCTGGACTGGACGCCCACACGCGCCTCATGCTCGGGAAACGGCTGGAGTATCGGGTGACAGAAAAGGTATAATAGAAAAAGTACAGGAGGTACAAAAGGTACAGGAAGTACGGGATGCTAGAG
>JACQHE010000011.1 GCA_016199185.1 Candidatus Gottesmanbacteria bacterium | reverse complement strand
GTCGTACACGTCGCAAAGAGCGCGTGACTCGCCTCGCTGAAGCTATGGCGAAGCGGGTCGGCGGGCGAGGGAGGTGATAACAAATGAACAGCAAAGTAGTAGTGGGATTTGTGGTGTTGTTGGTCGGAGTCGGTGCGGGCTGGTACTTTTTGCAAGGCAACAAACCAGCACCAGAGATGAAGCAAGATGTAGGAGTCACGGAGACGACGCAGGTGACGGAACCGACGGTGACGCTTTCCACAGAACCCGCCTCGACCGGGACTACGGGGGCTGCCATGGAAAAAGGCGGCGAGCCCAGTTCCGTAATGGGTAAAGTTTCTGTTTCTTATGGAGCAAGCGGGTTTGCGCCAAACACCGTGACGGTGAAGATTGGTACGACGGTCGTCTGGACCAACCAGAGCCAGGGCGGGATGTGGGTTGCGTCAGCTGTCCACCCGACGCACCAGCTGCTGCCGGGGTTTGACCAGCTTAGAAGTGTTGCGATAGGCGGCACGTACGAGTACACGTTTGTAAAAGTAGGGACGTGGAAGTATCACAACCATGTCCAGGCATCAGACACCGGGACGGTGGTGGTTACGGAGTAGGTGTTGGGCTCTCGCTTGGCCGCGGGGTGGGAAGGGGCGCGCACTGGCCGGTTGCGGGTTGGGTGCCCCGCACGAAATATTCCGGCCGGCCGTAGTAGCAGGGGACGGCAACGACTCCCTCCGGCCGAGGGAGCGCTTCATCAGGGCGATCCTTGAGGATTTCCACCATAATGTCATGCCAGATGGGCGCGGCACCGGTGACGCCCGAAGTTAGGTAGGGATCCATGGGTGCATTATTATTGTTTCCTACCCAAACCGCGGCAACGACGCTTGGTGTGTAACCTATGGTCCAGTTATCCCGTTTGTCGTTACTGGTACCGGTTTTGACTGACACGGTTTTTCCGGGGATAACCAGAAGTGAGTTGGGCCCAAACGCTGCGGTTCGTGCATTATTGTCGCTTAACATATTTCCAAGAATCCATGCAACTTCGGGTTTTACTGTACCGCCGTGTTCTTTTGGCTGGTTGCGTTCGAGGACTTTGCCTGTATAGTCACTTACTTCTACAACGGGCAACAAATCCACTCTGGTCCCAAGGTTAGCTAGGGTGCCAAAGACTTTGGCCATATCAAGCATGGTGATATCTCCTCCGCCCAGCGTTAAGGAAAGGCCGTAGCGGTTTTCATCAATCCAGGAGGTGATACCCATCGCCCGGCCTTTATCAATCACTGCCGGGACTCCGATACTGGCGATGGTTTTGACGGCCGGAATGTTATAGGAATTGCCCAGGGCGTACCGCAGCGGCACGAATCCATGAAACTTACTGTCGTAATTGACCGGCGCATAAACGGGACTGCCGATTTGCGGATAGGACACGGGGCTGTCGTCCAGGATGGAAGCGGCGGTAAATCCTTTCTCCAGCGCCGTCGCGTACGTGACGACTTTAATGGCTGATCCCGGCTGGCGCAGAGCCACAGTCACATTGACGTTGCCTTCACGGGCAGCATCAAAGTAATCGCGGCTTCCCACCATCGCAAGTATTTCGCCGGTTTTTGGGTTAGTGACGAGTGCCGCGCCGTTTCCCACCCGAAGCCCTGTCAGTCTATCGACGTTCGTTCGGACTATATCTTCGACCCGCTCCTGAAGACCCAGATCGAGCGATGTTTTGATCCGTAAGCCCCCGCGCTCGACAAGCCTCGGCCCATACCGCGTCTCCAGAAGCTCTTTGATGTACATGACAAAGTGCGGCGCACGGATGCCCACGCGGGGCGTGGCGAAGCGGATTTCCTGGCCGAGGGCTTCGCGCGCTTGATCATCACGAATATAACGGTCTTGGGTCATGCGCCGAAGGACTTCTCTCTGCCGGGAAAACGCGCGGTCAACATGCCCAAACGGCGAGTACTGGCTGGGGGCAGCCGGAAGGCCGGCGAGGATAGCCGCCTCCGCAAGGGTTAAGGTCTTGGCGGATTTACCAAAGTATGTTTGAGCTGCCGACTCGATACCCCATGCCGTGCCGCCGTAGGGGACTTGATTGAGGTACATTTCTAAAATCTGGTCCTTGGTGTAGAGCCGCTCGGCCCAAAATGCGAGAACAATTTCTTTAATCTTCCTTGAGATCGTCACTTCCGGGGTCAGGAGCGCGGATTTGATGAGCTGCTGGGTGATGGTAGAGCCCCCCTGGACGCGGCCGGCAACGAAGGTTTCCCGGGCAGCCCGCGCGATACCGCGGACGGAGAATCCCTGGTGGGAGTAGAAGTTTTGGTCTTCGATGGCGATTGTGGCCTGGATGACATATTTGGGGATATCTGCAAGAGCCAAGGGGGTTCGATTCTGATCGGCGTAGATTTCATATAACAGCACGCCGTTTCGGTCAAAGACTTTCGTGGTCACGTCGATATCCCGGACAGATAGAAGTTGAGGGTTGGGAAGCGCCCGCAGCCACAGGTAGGCAACGAGCGGAATGACGAGAAAAAAGATGGTTGCCCCTGACCCCAAAAAGAATGCAAGGATCGGATGGAGGCGGAACTGGCGGGGTCTGCCCCGCCCGCGACGCCTCATCATGAGATTACGGTAACTCCCCCTGCCCCCTCTTATGATAAGAGGGGGTGAGGGGGGAGTTACGCGTTGAACCCGTTGTTTCAAGGAGAGCATCCGCACGCTGACTGCTACGCGCATATTTATCCAAGCTGCACGGAGTAAGACAGATATTTTTTTATAGGACACGATGAGTCCTCTGATAATCCATCGAAATGCCACGCGTACACCATCACCCAATACCACGAGGAGGTAGGCGAGGTATACGAAGAAAATAACCCTACGGGACAGGTTTACTTCCGGCTTTTTATGTTTTTTGGATCGCGCTCGCATCGTGGAAGCGTTATACCATAGACTATGGGGCTTGGACAAGCCCCAAGCTACGCTTTTACGAGGAGTTTGGCGGCAAACACGCGGGTAAAGTCGGTATCAAACGTGGCGAATCCGTCGATGTCGTTGGCCTGCATGGTGAGCAGATGATAGGCGTCGCGCGGGCGAAGTGAGTACTCTCTCATAAGTGAGATAACCCGGGTTTGACTATCCGGATCGCTTGGTGGATTGACGATAAGAAGCTCTGGAAACTGAAGAATAGACGTGAGTGCTTCTTCTAGAGAATCAAAAAATTCGTTTTCCTTCGTTTTTTTCCGAAGCGCTTTACCAAACTCGTGGAGAAACTCGTCTAAACATAGTGTTGATACATAGAGGCTGACGCGATGCGCTGTTAAGTGTCTGATCAATGCACTACTTTGTTCAAACCCAAGAGAGTGTTCGTCTTTGAGATAAATGAGGACGTTGCTATCGAGGTAACATTTCGTCATACATTCTGTCGTAGGACTCATTGAGTTCCTCTGGGGTTAGCCCTATACCCAGTTTGAACCCCCCAACAAGACGTTTGAGTGCTGAGAGTTTATCTTTTGTGCTTAACGTATCAGCTTTCTTAATAGGTGTTACTTTCACTATCGGCGTTCCATCGCGGACAAGCACGTACGAACCGACCGAGTGGATTCGATCAAGGTAGCTTCCCGCGTTTCGGCGAAAATCGGTGATCGAAACGAGGTGTTGGCTAATATCGTCAATAGAAATCGTCTGTGGCATGCCATCACTCTATCACAAGCTGCACATTTTGTCAATCACTAAAATGATCAATAAAGCGATCACTATATTGCATGTACGTTATGAGTAGCGGTCGCGGGTTACAACGTACATGTTGTTTGTTATTTGCCGCAGCGCGTGGCAGGATCAGCGCACTGATCCAGGCACAGGGAGTCGGCGTAGGTAGTGGTGCAGTACTGTCTCCTGGCTTCGTCGCTATACAAATTGCAGTCCCCCTCGGCGCTGCAGGCGTACTTCCCCGGGCCGGTCGGGCGAGGGGTAGGCGTGGGCGTTGCCATCGGGGTGGGCGTATCTGCACTCTTTTTCTCCTGTTCGTAGAACCGTCGTATGGCCGCAGGCACAGGCACCGTTGGTTGCGGTTTCCTCACGCGCAGGAAGAGCCAGACGTTGCCGGCCAGGTAGAGGATGCCGGCAACGACGGCAAGGATAACGAGCGCGATGCGGCGGCGCCGTTTTGCTACGGGTACGGCATTACCGGTTTGGGGTGGGATGATTGGTTCCATAGGTCCTCCCTTCGGAAATGAATTTTTTCCAGGACTGCGCCAGATGCAGGATTCTTATGCGGAGGGCAAGGATGGTTTTGATCTGGTCTTCAAAAAACTCTGCTTCTATCGTCCTGTTTCCAAGGTCCCGGTACTGTTCCAGATGCACTACCGTGGTGTTACAAAGAAGCATTGCCTCCTCCAGTTTCGTCGTCGCCGCCTCTGGTGCGGAAAAACGGATGGAGTGGGCAGACGAAATGAGGATGGGGAGTGTTAGGAGATCGTCTGTGATCCCTCTTGCGATCTGTGCGACGTTTCCCCAAAGGCTGTCGGCTTTCTTTTCCTTCCGTTGGTCCCTATCCGCAGCCAGCCGTTTGGCGACCACCACGGCAACACCCAGGATTTTCTGGTAGACTTCCAGGTCCTGGAAACTTTTGATCGGTCGCTTGGGATAGGAGTAGGTCATACGACAATAATCGGGAGGATGTATCGCAGCGCTTCCGTTTCCTGGTTGATCGTGTACACACCCTCCATGGTCGTAACCTTCCTGCGTCTCCGTGTTTTTTTCGGTTTATACAGAACATGCAGGGGATAAAACTCGAAGTAATCCTTTTCATCAAACCAGGCGCATTTAAACTCGTAGAGCCGCAGTCCGGTGAGCCGGGAAAGAGCCATAGCATACAGCGTGAGTTGTTCGATGGGTTTTTCTTTTTCCGCCCTGGGCTTGTAGTCGAGGATATGGATCTGGCCGTTACGGATTTGGAGAAGGTCGATGTGCCCCGTGATTAACTTCGGCAGAACAACTTCGGAACAATTCTCGGCTCGGCTAAATATATCAAACCCCAGCTGCGTTTTCATGTGCTCCAGATCATCCCGCGTCAAATAGACCGGCACTTCAGTAGCCACAGTCACCGAGTCATTGGCCAGGAAAAACTTCTGGAGAGCTTCATGACGGAGTTTCCTGTCTTTGACCGATTGCAACACAAAGGCAGCCAGGCGAGTGGCGTAATTTTGTTTGGCACGGACAATCATCTGTTTTTTGGAAAAGGTCAACGGCGTCTCACTGGCGCGAAGACCTTCCTGAAAATATTGATGCGGACACTCCGCCGGGACCATCTCCAAAAACTCTTTGAGCGGCGTGAACTTGCGGTGTTCGTATTCTTCCCGGATCATAAGGTCGCACTTCCCGCGGTGAAAACGGTAGCGGTACAATTGCTGGTGGGCAAGGGTAGCGGTGATGACCATTTCCCTCGGAGAATACTTTTTCATGGCAAATTCTCTCATGCGCGAATACCTGCAGAGGTCGGCAGTTTCTGCAATCCACTCGGCAAGTGTTGAAGGAGATAATGACACTTGATGTCGTTGACCGGTAATACTCACGGTTTTTTCAAACGAGTACCCCAGATTATAGATGCTTATTGCGTCAAACATAACCGAGAGCGGGTATTGTTTGCCGCGGGTGGAGTGGGCGGTGAAGGTTCTGCCGCAGGAGGCGCACTGGTAGAGTTGGACCTTCTCCCGCAGTTTTACCCGGAATCCGCGCCGGACGAAAGCAGGGGAGGCGCAATACGGACAGGATAACGAGTCCATTGCGGGACGGTTCATCTCACGACGCTCATGGGGTGAAACCTCACGACTTTCGGAGATTTCCGGGGATGCCGCGGAGTTCGTGAGATGATTTTCCATGGTTACTGTACAGATTTTTCTACTACCAGAGGATCCACATCGCTTCTCACTGCTTTCACTTCCCAGTAAAACTCCTGGCCGGGGTTGCCGGAGTCTGCCTTCACCGTAAACCTGCCACCTGTGACCTCTCCGTTCACAGAGAGAGGGCTCCAGCCGTTTTTGGCGGTCAACTGGACAGTTCTGCCTTCTTTTCTGGTTAAGGCTTCAAAATACTCCGGTAGAACAACAACCGTTTTCCCTGCCGCAAGCCGTGCTTCTCCTCTATAGAAGACTGCCACTTCCGGCCCTTCCAGCGTAGAATGAATCAGTTTCATGCCAGGTTTTGTCGGATGATCAATCATAAAATTCTTGGTAGTTCCGGTGATGGTTCCCACAACATCTAATTTTGTTGAGGGACTCGTCGTCCCGATGCCGACGTTGCCAGCTGTATCAATCGTCATCCGCGCGTTTGCACCATTGGTATCGAACCGTATATAAGAGTTTGTGGCAGCCCTTAGAAGCAGCGCAGAGCTTGCAGTATTTTGACTGATTATGAATGTCCCGGCATCATTTAAATCCAATTGACTACCTTCAATTTTTACAGTTCCCACGACATGCAGCTTGTTTGAGGGGCTAGTCGTCCCGATGCCGACGTTGCCGGTGGTGTCTTGGAGGGTCAGGCCGGTTGCCCAGGAATCCAGGGCGGATTTGTATTGGAGTTGGAGGGGACCGAAGGCGGAACGGATGGTACTGCCTTGGCCTACCGTGAGGTTACCGGAAGCCGTCGCTGTTCCTGCCAACACCAGGCTGTTTCCCGTGGCGGCCGGATCGAGGAAGTAGGCGGAGTTGGCACTGTCCTGCATCTTCTGGAGGGTGACCGTCCCCAGGGTGGAGGTGCCGCCTGCGGACTGGTCTATGGTCACGTCGCCCACCGTGGCTTCAACGCGCGAGGCTATAGGTGTGTGTGTGTGGCTCTGTCGTTAAAGGATGCGGCGGCCAGAAGGCTTCCTACTCCCACGAGGAAGCCCAGGGAGAATGCAAACGGCCGATGGATATTCATACGTGTTTCTCTTCTTCTAGTGTAGGAAGGGAAGAGGGGCGTTGTCAAGTTCGAAACATTTTTTAAGAAACTGTGATACACTAAACAATAAGAGGAAACACTATGACACAAAAAGGCATGCAGGATTTGCCAGTTCAAATATCGGTCAACGTACAAAAAGGCCAATCGGGCGCTCTTGTTGCCACGCTTGACGAATACGACGCCGTTACGGAAGGCAACGACCTTATCGAGCTCTTCTTCAATGTGAATGATTTGATTTATACCATTTTTGACGTATCGAAAAAACAGCAGGAGAGCGTCCGGTATATTCCCTCTTTGCACGCTCAAAAAACGATGGTAGAAATAGCAAAAAGCCCAGCCAAAAGGATTGAGAAACAATTCGATATACAGCGATTTATCAGAGACAGTAACCCAGGCCGTGCGTACTCCATAGCGTCGTCATGAAATCGTTCGGGTCAAGAGAACTGATTCGCTGCCTCAAGCACCTACATTTTGTTCAACAACCGCAAGTCGGGTCGAGACACTTAAAGTTTCGATGTCCCAAAGAACACCAAGCTGGAGAACGGCCATTTATTGAGGTGCTTCAAGCAAAATCAGAGTACGATTCGATAACGCAGAGGAAAATACGAGGAACACTCAAAAAGCACGGATTTGGTGAAGATGAAATACTCTCCGCGATGTGGGAGTAGCCGTTATTTTATGAGCGTTATCTTACCCTCCGGGTGCGGGCAGTCCAGGCAGTAGGTCGCGACTTCGTCGGAGAGGACTTGATGCTCCTGCATTTCTACGTTGTCCGTTTGGCTGGTAGGTGCGAGATCGCCGGTTGTTTTATCTATGAGTACCTGTTTTTTCATATTTTCCCGTTGGGTAGGCACAGTTCCTTTAATAAAGTACTCAAAACGGGTTGGGCATCCCTTATCTTCCCCCTCGGGGTTCGGCGGTTGAAGTCCGGAAACGGAACATATTTGGGCTCCCACGATGCCGTCGGGTTGCTTGGGCCAGACGTCGGGCTTATCCTCGAGGGCTTTTCTCATGATTTTATTCCAGATGGGGGCTGCACCCGTGACGCCGGAGACCAGTGCCTGGTTCATCTGTGAATTATCGTTGTTTCCCACCCAGGTCGCGACTAAAACCTGCGGTGTGTAGCCGATCGTCCAGTTGTCCCGGAGATCATCCGTGGTGCCGGTTTTGACCGAGACGGCGTGATTGGGAATAAAGAGATTGGAGCGCGCGCCGAAGGCGTCCTGGCGCGCATTGTTGTCCAGAAGTATGTGGGAGATGAGGAATGCAGTTTCCGGGCTGACCACGCGAGGCCCCTGGAGCAAAAGCTGGGAGGGGATGTCCCGATCCATGTTGGGATCTTTATGCTCAAACAGAAGCTTGCCGTTTTTATCGAGGACATTAAGGACTACCACTACATCTTTCCGTATCCCGCTGTTGGCAAATACACCGAATGCTTCGGCCATATCCGTCATGCGCACTTCGCCGCCACCAAGCGTTAAAGATAGGCCGTAGCGATCCGGATCAGTAAGCGTGTCCAATCCAAACGCGCTTGCGGAGGCCACCATATCGCGGACCGTGTTGAGGTAGAGCATCTTGACTGCCGGGATATTGTAGGAGTTGCCCAGCGCCAGCCGGAGCTGCACCGGTCCGTGGAATTTCCCGTCGTAGTTTCTGGGGCAGTAGTTGGGTTTGTTGATGTTGGCAAAGCACGTGGGTATATCAAGAAACATGGTGGCTGGGTTGACGATCCGTTTCTCCAGCCCAATGGCGTAGTTAATCGGCTTGATGGATGATCCGGGTTGGCGAAGCGCGGTCGTCACGTTAAAGTTGCCCGAGGGAGAGGCAAAGTAGTCCGTCGATCCCACCATCGCAAGTATCTCGCCCGTGGCAGGCTTGGTAATCAGTGCCGCACCGTTGGTAACCCGCAGCTTCACAAGGTCTTTGACCTCGGCAGCGACCGTTGCCTGGGCGTATTCCTGGAGATTCCAGTCGAGCGTCGTGGTTACCTTGAGGCCGCCGCGCTCCACGAGCGCCTCACCGAAGCGGTCTACGAGTTTTTGCTTGACATACATGACAAAATGCGGCGCTTTAATATTGGGGGCGTTTTTAAACGTAAGTTCTTCTTTGGCCGCCGCGTCCGCCCGCTCTTGGGTCACGTAGCGGTCCTCAACCATGCGGCGCAGCACCTCTTTCTGGCGCGCGCGGGCGAGTTCCGGACGGGCCCCGAAGGGGGAATAGAGCGTCGGCGCCTGCGGCAGGCCGGCGAGCAAGCTCGCCTCCGCAAGGGTGAGTTCCTTGACGGATTTGCCGAAGTATTTTTCCGATGCCGTCTCAATACCCCACGCAGTGCCGCCGTAGGGGACTTGGTTAAGGTAGAGCTCGAGGATTTTATCCTTGGAGTAGAGGGTTTCGACCCAAAACGCGAGGATGATCTCTTTGATCTTCCTCGTCACCGTGCGCTCGGGAGTCAAAAGCGCAGACTTGACCAGCTGTTGGGTGATGGTCGAGCCGCCCTGTAGTTTATTGCGGGTGAGCGTTGCCCAAATTGCCCGAATCATGCCGCCCACAGGACTTATGCCGCCGTGTTTATAAAAGTCCTTGTCTTCGATGGCAATGGTAGCCTGTTGGACATATTTTGGGATGTCTTTGAGTGGTACCGGTGTCCGATTTTGGTCGGCAAATATGTCAAAAAGCAATGTGCCGTTTCGATCATAGACTTTGGTTGCCAGGGGGACTTCGTAGTTGGCAAGTTTAGTGGGCGAAGGGAGGTCTTTGAGGATGCCCAGGTAAGAGACGAGGATAAAGCCCACTGGCAGGAGCCAGAAGAGGTAGCGGCGAAATTTTTTGGCCATGGTACCCATTATATACCGAACTCATCGGGATGTTATTTCTCTATTGACACATCTTAAAAATGTGATATATAATACATCACAGAAGTACAATATGAATAAGCAGCTGATCTTCAAAACAGTCCAGCAGGCATTTGATCTTTTAGGAAACCCGTTGCGGTTTGCTATTTTTATGAAAATAGCCAGAGAGGGGTGTGACTGTGATTTGGATAGTCAGAAGGGGTACTCAGGTAATTGTGTAACCGGAGTGATGAAGGACTTAAAGATACCTCAATCAACTGCGTCAAGCTACATCAAAGACTTAGAAAACGGGGGGCTCATTGAGTGCAAAAAGAACGGTAAGTTTCTCTATTGCAGACCCAAACGCGAAACGTTTATCGCCATGAAAAGCTTTATTGATGGTGTGCTGTCAGATACAAGGAGGTAGTATGGATGAAATAACTGCGACAGAGCTTAAAGATCTTCTTGATAGCGGGAAGGGGGTTACTCTTTTGGACTGTCGCCGAGCCGAAGTATATCGGCAGGAGCATATTCCCGGGGCCATAAATGCGCATTGGAGCGAGGTTGTCGATAAAGCGCCCGCGGTGCTTTCGGATAAAAATAAAATTGTCGTAACCTACTGCTCCGGGTTTACCTTTGACGCAAGCGTGCGCTGTTATGAGAATCTAAAGGCTCTGGGTTACACAAATCTCAAAGAGTACGCCGGGGGCATTACGGACTGGAAAGCTCATGGATATGAGACGGTAAAGGAGGATGGAGTATGACAATCGGATTTATCGGAGTTGGCGAGATGGGATTTGGCATGGCTGCTAATTTACTCAAACATACATTCTCTGTCGTCGCTGTTGATACAGATAAGAAAAAACTGGATTGCATCGTTGAACTTGGAGCTCAAATAGGGAAAACGCCTGCTGATGTGGCGAGTAAAAGCGACATAGTAATTCTTTGCCTCCCTCGCCCGAATATTTCTCGAAGAGTTATTTTCGGAAACACTGGAATAGTACAAGGCAATTTTCAAAACAAGACGTTGATTGAGACAAGCACGCTCACACCGGAAGTGGCTGTTGATTTTTATGAACGACTGAAGCATTTGTCTATTGATTTTCTTTCTGCTCCGATGTTCGGTGGCGCCACGGCAGCTCGAGAAGGTTGTATCCACTTCGTCGTTGAAGGCGATAAGGCAACGTTTCAGGCAAATAGAAACATTTTACTGGCGATGGGCAGAAAAATTACTTATGTTGGTAAGCCTCCGCAAGCAACACTCGCAAAGCTTGCACGCAACATTTGCCGTTTCGCCAATGTGGCCACAGCTATTGAGGTAATTCATTTTTTACGTGCCTACACGAAAAAAGTGTTACCAATTTATAATATTATCGCGGAAGATTCTAAGACCAACTTTGACTCTGTATGGGAAAGAACCATGCGTCCGTATGCACTCGAAGAAATGCCATATAAAGCAAGTCACATTTCGGTAAAGGACTTACGCATAGTAAGACAGCTTGCCCGGCAGAAACGGCTAGATATGCCGATAACGTTGGCGACGTTTTCTGTCCATAAGCGATTACGCTCATGAAACAACTCGCCATTGTGGAATGATAATCCACCCGGCAGGTGGACTACATTGGCACCTATTCTTCTGCATCAAATGCCAGGTGTTTTATATGTTCCATATTTTGGTTGTTAATGACCCCCAGAAGGAGAGGTGTCAAGCTAATCCACCCGGCAGGTGGACACAAGTCACACCCTAATGGGGTGGTTGCAATTTATACAGTGGCGTGGTATGAATAGGGTACGAGCGAGGGTATGGCGAAACGGTTGACGGGAGATCAGCGGGGACGGGTGGCAGAGAAGATTATGGAGTGGGGGAATTTGGTGTTTATTGGATTGGTGATCACGCAATTTGTTCCGGGAGTGAGAGTCAATGCCCTTATTGCGGCAACTGGATTTGCACTTATTGTCATAGCATACGTCTTTGCCGTTCGATTTATGAAGGGAGGTGGACGGTAATGTCACCAGAAGTTTCTGTGATCCTTATGATTGTCAGCACCCTTATTTTTTTTGTGGCTTTTATGTCATATTTGAATCGTGACGCTAAGCGGTAATAGCTATTTTGAAGAAAGGAGATTCCTATGTTTACTTTACCCGATCTTCCGTATGCGTACAATGCGCTCGAGCCCTATATTGATG
>JACQHE010000010.1 GCA_016199185.1 Candidatus Gottesmanbacteria bacterium | reverse complement strand
ATGAACCCGGAGCAGCTGTGGGAAACGACGATGAATCCGACCAATCGCGTCATGCGCCGGGTAGAGATTGCCGACGCAGCGGCGGCCGATCAGGTATTTGCCATGCTCATGGGCGACGACGTACCACCACGAAAACGCTTTATCCAGACACATGCAAAAAATGCGACGTTGGATATATAACCGTTATAATTGTTATAATCATTACAGTACTTACGCAACGTCATTTCGAACGGAGCGTCAGCGCAGTGAGAAATCTAGCAAAGCGCTCACGCTAGATTTCTCGCCTTCGGCTCGAAATGACAACCTAAACTTATATCGACTGCGTAACTCCTGTCATTATAAATATTACAAGGAGGTCTTATGAAAAACTTAACAGCTGGTAAAAACCCGCCCCAACAGATCAATGTCTTCGTTGAGATTCCGCAGGGCGGGGACATAAAGTATGAGCTCGACAAGAATTCGGGCGTCGTCTTCGTGGACCGCTTTCTCTACACGGCATTCCGCTATCCCTTTAACTACGGCTTCGTGCCGGGCACGAAGGCTCCCGACGGGGATCCGGTGGATGTTTTGGTGCTGTGCGATAAAGTCGTACAGGCAGGCACGGTGCTTCCTGCAACTCCCATCGGCATGCTGGAGATGGAAGATGAAGAGGGGATTGATACCAAAATCATTGCCGTGCCTACCAAAAAAGTAGATCCGGACTGGGGAGCATATGGCGACATTTCCGAAATCAGCCAGGCCATCAAAGATAAAATTAAGCACTTTTTTGAGCACTACAAAGAGCTCGAGCCGGGCAAGTGGGTGAAGATTAAGAACTGGAAAGATAAAACTGCCGCGATGGAAGACATTACGAAGAGCCTCTCATGAACATCGGCAAAATCGTCCCATCGGAGATTGTTTCAGAGATGCAGCGCGCGTATTTGGATTACGCCATGAGCGTCATCGTCGCGCGCGCTCTTCCTGATGTGCGCGACGGCCTCAAACCCGTGCACCGCCGGATCCTCTACGCCATGCACGCCATGGGGCTCTCCCACGGCGCCAAATATACGAAATCAGCCAAAGTCGTGGGGGAGGTGCTGGGCAAGTTCCACCCCCACGGCGACGCGCCGGTCTACGAGGCGCTGGTCCGGCTCGCCCAAAGCTTCGCCATGCGTTACATGCTTGTGGACGGCCAGGGAAACTTCGGGAGTATAGACGGCGATCCGCCGGCTGCCATGCGCTATACCGAAGTGCGCCTTTCGGCAATCGCTGCTGAAATGCTTCTGGATATCGAGAAAGAAACCGTCGAGTTCGCTCCTAACTTTGACAACACCATCAACGAACCCACGTTTTTACCGGCAAAGCTTCCCAATCTCCTCCTCATGGGAAGCGAAGGCATTGCCGTGGGCATGGCCACTAAAATCCCGCCGCACAACCTCTCCGAAGTAGTGGATGCAATCGTGGCGATGATTGGGAAGACTAAGATTGTGATAAGTGATAAGCGAGAAGTGATAAGTAAGACAGAAAAAGAAAACTCTCTGACTTCTCACGTATCACGTATCACTTCTCACCCTGGATTCTCTTTTGACATCTCCCTTGACGATCTTCTTGAACACATCCAGGGCCCGGATTTCCCTACCGGGGGCGCCATTTACGACATCGCCGAGATCAAAAACGCCTACGCCACCGGCCGGGGCAAGATTGTCATGCGCGGGCGCGCCGAAATTGAAGATATCGGGCAGGGAAAATCCGCAATCATTATCTCCGAGCTTCCCTACCAGGTGAATAAGGCGCTTCTTGTCGCAAAAATCGCCGATCTCGTCAAAGAGAAAAAAATTGAAGGCATATCTGACTTACGCGATGAGTCAGATCGTCGCGGCATCCGAGTGTACGTCGAGCTTAAGCGAGATGCCAAACCCAAGCAGGTCATGAATAACCTCTGGAAGCACACCAACCTCCAGACCACGTTTCCGGTCAATATGGTGGCTTTAGTTGACAACACGCCGCAGACGTGTAGCCTGAAGCTTATTTTAGAAGAGTACGTCAAGCACCGCCACGATGTGGTCAGACGGAGAAGTGAGTTTGAGCTGAAGGAGGCCCGCTCCCGCGAGCACATCCTTGAAGGCCTCAAAATCTCCGTGGATCATATAGACGAAGTCATCGCCATCATCAAAAAAAGCGCCAATGCAGACGAGGCAAAGACCAAGCTCATGACGCGCTTCAAGCTTTCGGATATCCAGGCCACGGCGATTCTGGACATGCAGCTTCGGCGTTTAGCTGCCCTCGAGCGCCAGAAGATCGAAGACGAGCTTGCCATGATCCGGGAGACCATCAGCTACCTTACGGATTTACTCGCCCATCCGGAAAAAATACTTAAGGTGGCGCGCGATGAGCTCACCCGCCTCAAAGAAAAATACGGCGATAACCGGAAAACGAAAGTATTCAAAAGCCGCGTGGGCGAATTTAGCGACGAACAGCTCATCCCCAACGAAGATATCATCATTACCATGAGCGAGAGCGGCTACATCAAGCGCGTACCGCGAAGTACATTCAAGATGCAAGAGCGCGGCGGCAAGGGAGTGATCGGCATGGCCACCAAGGAAGAAGACACGATCGATCGGCTGATTGCCGCCCAAACACACGACAATATGCTTTTCATTACCGATCGCGGCCGCGTCTACCAGGTGCGCGTCTGGGACATACCCGAGGGGAGTCGGCAGAGTAAAGGTCAGGCCGTGGTCAACCTCATTAATATTGAGGGCGGCGAGCGGGTGACGAGTGTCTTGACCTACTCGCTCAAGCGGGCCGAGCAGAAGGAGGAGGGCATCGCATACCTCGTGATGGCGACCAAAAACGGCACGGTGAAAAAGTCCAAGCTCACGGAATACGAAAATATACGACGAAGCGGCATCGTTGCCATCAAACTGGAATCCGGTGACGAACTTGCCTGGGCACGACTGACAAGCGGCAGCGACGACATACTCCTGGTCACCCATGAGGGTAAGTCCATCCGTTTTGCCGAAGGTGAAGTACGGCCAACTGCCCGCGACACCATGGGGGTGAGGGGAATACGTATGAGAGCAAACGACTTTGTCGTCAACATGGGAATTATCGATAGTGAAGCAAAAAAAGCAGATTTTCTGACCATCATGGAAAAGGGGATAGGGAAAAAGACGCCGGTTTCAGGTTTTCCTAAACAGCGGCGCGGGGGACAGGGCGTAAAAGTATCAATCATTAAAGAAAAAACTGGTAACGTCGTCGTGAGCCAGATGGTGCCCACTGACTGCGAAAGCGTCATACTCACCTCCACCAAAGGCCAGGTCGTCAAGCTCCCCATCACTTCCGTCCCAAGGTTGGGCCGCGCCACCAGCGGCGTCATCCTCATGCGCTTCACCGATAAAAGTGATACCATAGCCGCTGCCACCTGCCTGACTAAGTAAAATCATGTAAACACTCCCGTCGTATGCCAAAAGTCGAACACGTTCTTGATGAAGCAGCCGTACTGCCAGAAGAAGAGCAATACGCTCATCTCGTTAGGCATGTCGGTTCCTTGACTGCAAGTGAGGTATGTGAACAATTTGCACTGATCAGTGAGTTGTCCAACACCACGGCTTTCACTCCCCAGAAGCATCACTTACTACAAATTCTCTTTGCCGCCTCTATTCGCATAGGCACGCTCGAAATGCGTATTGGTAGTCTGGATGACGGACCTGCGGCAATCGAACACCAGTGGGCTAAAGATTGGGGAGATATAAAACCTTGGGGGGAACCGCCGCCTGACTCCTTTTCATGAAATGGGGCTTGAGGCAATGAGGATGGCCTTCGCCTCAACATCCGACAAAATAATGCTCGAGCATTATTTTGTCGGCGTGATCAAAACCCCGCCACCTGGTATACTGGCTGATAATGAAAATTGACGGAAGAGCAATCGCGGATCAAATCCTCTCGGGTCTTCAAAAACGAATCAGCGCGCTCAAACGAAAAGGAGTAATTCCAACCCTTGCCGTCATTCAGGTCGGGGATGATCCGGGGTCCGCGGCATACATCCGGCAGAAACAAAAGGCAGCGGAGTATATAGGAGCGAAACTTATCGTAAGTCATCAGTCGTCAGCTATCAGTCTTCAGACATTACAAAACATAAGCCAACAATACGGTGATGATCAATCGGTCCACGGAATCATCGTTCAACGGCCGCTGCCGGACGCTCTTCGCGCACCAAACATACTGTTGTCAAAAGACGTCGACGGCTTCCTTCCCAACTCGCCATATCCCGTGCCAGTCGCCGAGGCAGTACTGAAAATTCTGGAAAGCACGTTTTCCGCATCAACGCATTCACGCATCAACGCATTAACGACCAAACATATCGTCGTCATCGGCAGGGGAGAGACCGCCGGAAAACCAATCGCCGATACCTTCATCAAAATGGGTTGCATGATTTCCGTTATCCATTCACAAACGCCAAATCCCGACAGGATAACAAAAAATGCTGATATTGTCGTGAGCTGCGTAGGGAAACCGAATGTTGTGCGACGTGATAATATAAAACAGGGGGCTATTCTCATCAGCGTCGGCCTCTGGCGGGATAGTGACGGCAAGCTCCACGGCGATTATGAAGAGGATGACATTCAGGAGATGGCCTCTTTCTATACCCCCACGCCCGGGGGAGTCGGCCCGGTCAACGTCGCCTGTCTCATGGCTAACCTCTATAGGTCTTGTTTCGCACTCCCCGAAAGCGTACAATTATCGTAATCCCGCGCTCTATTTTTCCTATGGGAAGAACGCACGTCACACCAATTCGACAACCGGATGACACCACCTGCGGGCCGGCGGCTCTTAAGTCTGCGCTGGCAATTTTAGGGAAACGCAAATCGCTTGACTCGCTTATCGAACTATGCAAAACCAACCGCAACGGAACGTCGACCAAAAACATGGTCGCCGCTATCACCAAGCTGGGGTTTGGGACACTCGTCGTAGAGTTCGCCACACTTCACCATCTCCAAGGGGCGCTTAAATACTCGCCCAACGCGCCGCGGGCGGTACTCGTCTCGTACCTCTACGATCTGGACGCAAAAGAACATCCGCATCCGGACTCCGGCCACTGGGCAGTCGTCACGAGCTACTCCGCGCGCAACAGCCGGATCGTCCTTCTGGACAGCGCAAGCGGCAAAAAAAAGTCCTACCCGTGGAAGGAGTTTCGCGACCGCTGGATGGACTATGATCTCAAAAGAAAAAAGATCAAAAAGGGGATGAAAGAGTTCAAGCTCGTCCGTCGCTGGCAGGAGCAGCTCCTCATGGTGATTGCCAAAGACGAGACCAATCTCCCGAAGTTCAAAACGACCACAGCAAAACTTTTTCTGCCTCGGGAAAACTGATCATTGCAAATCCAAGATGCCCTGTTCTATACTGCCCCTACTATGGCAAACGCCAAACCCCTCACGAGAGACGACCTCAAATCAGTATTCAAAGACCTCGGCGTTGCAACCAAGGAGGATCTTAAGCAATTTGCAACCAGGGAGGATCTCAAAGCCATGGAGGGGCGTCAGGATAAAAAGTATGCCACGAAAGAGGATCTCAAAGCCATGGAGGGGCGTCAGGATAAGAAAATGCAGGAATCGCTCTTACACCTTGAGCGGCGGCTCAAACTTCGTATGGGCAAGCACCGCACAGAAATTTTTGCTATGTTTGGCAGACTTGCAACGTCTACGCCGAGTCGTCGCGAGTTTGAAGAACTCAAAGGTCATACGGGTCGTTTTATCGCACACTCGTAGATCTGTGCAGGCACGACTTGACAATCTTCCAGATAAAATCAGCAAATGTCATTCCTGCGGCTTTGTAGGAGACCGTCATGCCGTAGTCTTCGTCATCTCCAAGACCCGGATTGGCGTTGGCCTCTAGGATAAAGGGGTTCTCGCCTCTGACTCGAATGTCCATCCTGCTGTAATCGCGAAACTCGAGCGTATGATGCGCTGCGAGACTGATTTCCTCGAGACGAGTCTTGAGGGTCGCCGAGACGTCTGCCTTTTTTACGCGGGAGAGGTGATAATCCGGGTGCTCCTCATCCCACCGACTCTCAAATGTTAAGAAGCTATCCTTCCCGGGTTTAACAAACACAATCTCCGCTGCCGGCAACACGGCCGGTACGCCGTTTTCCTCAAGCACCGTCACCTGAAACTCGCGGCCTTCGATAAACTCTTCCACATACACCGACTGGTGAAACGTACCGATGTGTTCCATAACGTTTGGAGGAAGTTCTTCCGGTCGATCAATAATTGCGTTTCTCGTGAGCCCCACGCTGCAATGTTCCCACGCAAGCTTCATGATGACGGGGTAGATAAAACCACCCCGCACGGGCTCACTGCCGTTCGTGAAGAGCTGCCAGCGCGGCGTAGGGATACCAGCGATATCTAATGCTTCCTTCATCTTCACTTTATCGGTGAGCTTGGTCATCGTAGTTAAACCCGGACCGGTAAACGGGATGCCGCGCGCCTCTACAAGACCCAATGCTTTAAGAAAAAGCGGCGTGTCCAGGCCGTCCCATTCGATGAGATTAAAGATACAATCGGCGCTCACTCCCTCAATCGTCTCAATCGTGTCTTCGCTGACGGGAACCAGGACGACGCGAGCGCCTTTTGTCGTCAGAGCCGCCGCAACCTCTTCTGCTGAATCTTTCGTATCCTCATCCGTCGCCTTAAACGGAGTAGCCAAAGCGCGACGGGTAGGAAGACTGTATAAAACGACGATGTTCATTTTCTATGAAATTTCTGATGTATTTCTCGCAGTTGTGGATTCGTAATGTGGGTATAGATTTGAGTGGTCGAAACGTTTTTATGTCCGAGGAGTTCTTGGATCGCCCGAAGATCAGCCCCGCTTGAGAGAAGATCCGTCGCAAAACTGTGTCGGAGTCCGTGCGGGGTAATTTTTACCGGTAGTCGGGCTTTCTTCACATATTTTTCCACGAGCCGCTGGACGCTTCGCGCGGTCAGCCTTCGGGATTCGTCGCTTTCCGATGGTTTTTTCCCGCTGTAACGGATAAATAAGGGCTTCCATAGATCATCTCGTTTTTCAAGATATTTTTTAAGCCAACTAACTGCCGTGTCGGACAGAAATACAACCCTTGGGCGTCTGCCTTTACCAATAACGCCAAATTCGCGGCGTTCCAAATTAATTTGATCGCGGTTGAGTTTGACCAGCTCTGAAACTCGCAGTCCCGTCGAAAAGAGCACTTCTAAAATGGCTTTATCGCGGGCAGTCTCGGGCTGGTTTAATAACCGCTCGATCTGTTCTCTCTCCAAAAATTTGATACTCCTGCTCTCCGCTTTCCCCAGCTCAATGGTTTCCGGCGGCACGACCTTAATCCCGCGCTTGATGAGAAACTTGAGGAAGCTGCGAAGGGCAATCAGGTGATAGTTTTGCGTGATCCGCTTAAGACTGATGCCCGCGGGATCCACGTAGCGCGATAGAAATAGGCGATACTCGCGTATTTTTTCCGGAGTGATCATGGCCGGAGTAGGGGATTGGGAGCCAAGGAAAGCCAAAAACCGCTCCATATAGTGCTTATAATTACGGATAGTGAGCTTGGAAACATTGCGTTCCAATTCAAGGTATTCGAGGAAATCTTTCAAAAGCTTCCAAAGATCCATATATCCATAATTGTACGACGTAGCCCGATTGTCAAGTCTGATATACTAAGCCAATGACGTTAGGTATCAAAGTCGGGCCGCAGAAGCAGAGTTTCTTGGATTTAGAGCAAACCCGCGCTCCGTTTGCCGAGGTCTGGTTTAACATTTCACGGGCAGATGACTATACAGAGCTTTTTGACGAACTCAAACGCCGTCGTATGCAGGTTGGTTTGCATTTCTGGGGCGCGCTTCCTGACGGCACATGGACGAATATTGCATACCCGGACCCCGATCTTGTCAACCAATCGCTATCCATGATGAAAAAAACTATAGATATCGCAGCACACCACGATTTCCAATACGTCAATGTCCACCCCGGATGCGCCGCACGCGTCAGCATAGACTTTGATGCGAACCGAATGGATCTTCGATCAGCACCCATACCGTTTGACCAAGCTATCCCGCTGTTTGTCGAAAATGCTCAAGTACTCGATGAATACGCACAGGATCACGGTATCGTTTTTACTATCGAGACCGTTCCCTCGCGTGTGGTTATGGGTTGGTATGATCACGCTGCTCGAAACGACCCAGATAAAATAACGAATGTTTACGAATTGCCGGTAGAGGCCATTGAAGCCGCGGCAAAAGCCGGACTGTGGGTTGCCAACGACTTTGGGCATACGGCAGCAATCGCCGCTAATAATCAACAGACCGTATGGCATCATCTCCTGGGCAAAACACAACGATTGGCAAAACAAACACGACTCATCCATATGGGATTTGTGACACCGCCGTACAACGGAACCGATTTTCACAACACGCTTGATCATCCGTTATTTGATACGAACCAAGCAGTCCCGAACAAGAAACAAATGATAGAACTGCTACGATTGTTTACAGGTCGTGACGATGTCTGGATACTAACCGAACCCAACAGATACCATACCGAGAACTACTTCTTGGCCCAAAACATCCTCGCCGAAGCCCTGGGATATTAGCCTCAAAACAGAGCCTCTGTAGTGCCCCAGGACGGCTTGTTTTGGGAGGAGATAGAAGAATATATGTCTCAATAAGAAACATTTAAAGGCACATTATTACGACGTCCAAAGGACGTACGTAAAATGTGCCTATACTTTTACGAACGTCACACCGTGACGTCGTAAAAGTATTATTGTGCGACTAGATGGATTTTACACCCTACCTTCCTTGTCCTACCGAACATCGCTGGCAAGCGGTCAACGGTAAGGGAAGTCAAACGACCACTCTGCCGGACGCGCCTTGTATTGGCCGTCGAAGTCTTTTTGCACCGTAGTGCAGCTTTCTGCAAAAACATCGGTGCCGGTTCGCTACGCTCAAAATCCTCTTTCGGGTGTTTTATAGCGTGTTCAAGATAGACCGTTCTTATGCTCCAAACAAATACTTTCGAGGCTAATGTATACCACCTCGCAAGGTTTTTTGATACCGTTTTCGGTCTTATTTAGATTGTTCTTATGCTCCACACTCCAATTTTCGAAGCTAGAATCCGGAGACTATTTGTGTATGGTGCGTTATGATATAGAGCGTAGTAACAATCTAAACTACAATTTTTACGCACACATTATGTGTTCAACGGATGCGAAGTATACTTTGTGAAAAGTAGCTTCGGATGTCGTGAAATTAATTATCCACATAGTCCTATAGTTAATAATATCAAACTATATCAGTTCCCTCTCCCCTACACAAACCCTCTCCATCTTGTTGCTATCGAAAGAATGACAAATACGATGATCGCTACACTACCAAATTCAATTGCCGTCTTTTTGTAGAGCTTGTCCTCTATATACGCCTGGGCCATTCCCACCGTGCAGTACAGCATCGTCGTCAAAAAAAGCACGATAAGGGTCTGTTGCACGGGCCAAAAGCCAAATACCCAGGCAAGTTCGCTCATGACTATCGTCATTGCCCCGCTTACCTGCCACGCTCGAGCACTCACCCGCGGTTCAAGTTCAACCGCCCATAGAGCCTGAAGCGTAAGAAGGAACGTGACCGCGCCGACGGCAACGCTCGTCCACCCGACGGCGAGCCGAAACGAAAGTATCGTGGAGACGAGGAGAAAATACGTGACCAGTGTGAGAAGAAACCCTACGGAACGGGCCGCACGAAGAAGGGCGATGCTACGCTGCGCCGCCACATTATAGATGTTTTCCGTCAGAAGCAGCGCGTACATCCCGACGGCGTAAGCGGCCGCCACCGGAAGCCGGGTCAACCACCGCACCGGCAGGAGAAAATAGAACAGCAGGGCCGCCGCGGTAAACAGCGTCGGCAACGTCAGAAGAGTCACCCACTCGGCCCCGCGCAAATCTTCCCGCAAGCCAAAGGCGGAGAAAAGGTACGTCGCGATGCTAAAAATCCCAACCAAGGGGTAGCGAAGTTCCGTCGGTACGACCTGGGTCACGATGAGTCCTCCCGTAAGAGTAAGCGTTATAACGACGAACTGTTGGCGCTTGGTGAGAACAATCCGTCGCTCCCACCGGCGGGCGTATTTCCGAAGGACATTCATACGTTGACAAACACACGCAAAACATCATCAAACGCTTCAAGCGCATCGACCATCGCCGAAAGCTTTTCCCGTTGATCATCCGATACGGGTATGACAATTTTTGCCCGATAGCCATCGCCTGACTCCTCAAACGCGTATTGAGCTGATCCCGGCGATCCCAGTCCCCCACCGTGGGCTGAAAGCATATTCCGGATAATCGAAACAGTACGCTGCCGGTTATCCGTCGCCGTCTCGATAAGGAGCGCCGTTCCTCCCGGTCCGTACCCTTCGTAGGTGATCCGTTCAAGCGCCTCTCCCCCTTGCCCGATCGCGCGCGCAATGGCGCGGTCGATATGTTCCTTGGGCATGTTGACCGCGCGGGCTTTTTCGATGGCGAGTCGGAGCTTAAAGTTGCCCACGGGATCGCCCACTCCCCCGCCTTCACGTATGGCGATGGCAATAGCGTGTGCCGCCTTGGTAAAAAGTTTTCCCTTCACCGCGTCGCTCACGGCCTTTTGATGTTTGACTTTACTCCATTTTGAGTGCCCGCTCATAAAAAGTCCTCAGCTATCAGCCCTCAGCTATCAGATCGTCTGACAGCTGAAAGCTGACGACTGACAGCTAGTATTCTACTTCCTCTATTGACTTTTCTCAACCAAACCCGCTACACTGCCTCATTGCATCCTATGGCTGACTCCCCCACTGCCGAAGCCGCCATCACCGCCGCACTTTCTCACAACTGGAAAGACGCCATCCGTATCAATACCCTCATCCTCAAAGAGAGCAAAAACGATATCGCCACTCTCAACCGCCTGGGCTTTGCCTATGCACAGATGGGGAAACGCACTATCGCCAAAGCCACATTCGGACGCGTGCTGAAACTGGACCCGTACAATCAAATCGCGCACAAGCATATCAAGAATGTTTCATCCGCACGAAAACAGCCAATCGGCGATGGTCCGCCCAACCACGTCACGCCGCTGTCATTTTTGGAAGAACCCGGGGTCACCAAACTCGTCTCCTGCGTTCACCTGGCGCCTACGCAGACGCTGGGCGCGCTTTCTCCGGGATCGGAGCTTATCCTCAAACCGAGGAACCACTGCGTGGAAGTGCGCGCTGCCCCCAACACGTACGTTGCCGCCCTTCCCGATGACGTATCATTCAAACTCATTAAACTGATCGCTTCCGGCAACCGCTATCAGGCGATCGTCAAAGGGGTCGCCAAAAAATCACTGACGATCATGCTTCGGGAGACAGTCCGCGGCAAAAAGTTTGCCAATCAGCCCAGCTTCACGGCGCAGCGGACGGTTCTTTCAGGTGGGGCGCATGCTCCCCCCGTGGACCAAAGTGAAGAGAAACCCAACACGCTTGCTACCGGCGAGGACGAGGAACAAAACGATAGTCCGACCCAAGGCGAACCGTGATATCTACCCGATCCTCGGTGTCTTCCCCCGTAGGCACGCAGCCGAACACAGCGCTGGCAAACCGTACGGAATCGTCCCGCAAAACGCCTTCCTTTGCATGCAGGGTACACCCCTTCTGACTCCCCTGTTCGCTCTCAACGGCCACGACCACCATTCCTGCGTGACTTAAGAAGCGCGCGGCGCGGTTACCTAAGCCCGCAACGTCCGTGGTATTGACCACCCGAACGCGGGCGCCCTCCCGCCGGATACTATCAACCTCCAACTCTCCCCCGATAACGGCATCGAATCGGTTGACGTCAAATACCCGTACCTGATCTCCATCCGGTAATGTGTCAGTAGAAAACACGCCGCGTGAATCCAGATCAAACGTCGTGATCGCATCCGGACGGAGCTTTTTCATAATCCACCAGAATCGGAGACGCAGCGGCAAGGGTACCTCATCGGTGAGGCCGACGATCGGGATGGCAAGTGCATCCGAAAGGCTTGCGATAAATACGCCTTTCTTCTTAGAATCAAGCACCTCGAGCCGTCGGATGGAAGCGATGGGCAAACTCCCTACACCGTAGGCGCCGTCAATGCGAAGATCTCCTGGCAATGGCATGACCGTCAAGCGCCTGCGCGCTTCGTCCCAACTCATGATCCGCACCGGATCGCCGTCTTGAGCGATGGTCGTGCGCTCTGACGGCAAGGCTATGGCGATCTTCCATAAGAGGGCTGCTCCACCGATAAAAAGGATAGAGAGGATTCCCAGGATGACGCGGGGGAGGTGCCGTTTGCCGATGCGTTCGTGGATTCGATCGCGCCCCATTCTCCTATCTTACCACTCTTTCTTCCCTTTTTTGATAATCTCAACCTGCGGCAGTTGCCACGGGGAATCGCTGCCCATTTGCTTCTGCGCCTTTTTCTCAAGGGTCGCCTTCTTGAGTTTCTTTTTATCGCCTTTATAAAACCCACCAAATGCTCCCATATATCACCATTTTAAATCCATTTCTTTTTCAATGCAACAAGCGTACCGCGAGCGATCGACTGCCGTATATCATCCATGAACCGATGAATAAACCACAGATTATGGATCGTGGCCAATCGATACGCCAACAACTCTTTTACATGAAACAAATGATGGACATATGCACGGGAAAAATGAGTACACGTATAACACCGACACAGAGGATGAATCGGTTTTTTATCCTCCGCAAATATTTTTTTTGTTATATCAATTTCTTTATTTCCCAAAAGTTTTCCCATTCTGGCAAGTCTCGTGGGCATAACACAATCAAAGGTGTCAATACCATGCTCTACTAGGGCAAAAATATCATCAATCTCCCCTACTCCCAAAAGATGGCGCGGCTTTTCTTCGGGAAGAATCGGCACAACCCAATCAAGAACTTTCACCATTTCTTTTTTCGTCTCCCCCACGGACACCCCGCCAATGGCAATGCCGTCAAAATCAAGAGTACTAATATACTTCGCCGATTCCTTTCGTAAATCCTCATACACGCTCCCCTGAATCGAACCATAGAGTGCTTGATACGGTCTCCCCATTTTGACATTTGACATTTGACATTTGACATTCGCTGCTTTGCAGCGGCTTGCCCACCGGTGCGTCCTCTCCATCGACTTCTTTGCCACCGCGTGCGTCACGGGGTAACCCGTACAGTCGTCAAACGCGATGTGGATATCGCCTCCCATCCGCCACTGCCACTCCATGGAAGACTCCGGCGTGAATAAATGTTTCGTCCCGTCCCAATGCGACCGGAACTCTACACCCTCCTCAATAATTTTTGTAAGGTCGCTTCGTCCAAGCGAAAACACCTGAAATCCTCCGGAGTCCGTCATGATCGGCCCGTCCCACCCCATAAATTTGTGTAACCCCCCGAGCTTCTCGACTACCTCAATCCCCGGCCGGAGATACATATGATAGGTATTGACGAAGAAAAGCTGGACACCGACCTCTTTCATCTCGTCGGGCGTCAATGATTTAATGGATGCCTGCGTCCCCACCGGCACAAACGCCGGTGTCTTAATGACCCCATGCCTCGTCGCAATCTCCCCCACCCTGGCCTTCGTCTTTTTGTCTTTCTCAAGAATCCGAAATCGAAAACTACGCATAGAAGTGTATTGTATAACAAATGGAGTATCGGTCATTGCAGTTGCATAAGCGGTATTAAATCTGGAATTTCTCTGTTTAAAAATCTTGCCAATATTGCTGGCCCGGAGTCCTCCATGGGTAGACCTCCGTAACGAAATATCGCGTCATAATCAGGACGTACAGATTCTAGAAAAGTTTCTATTGCTTCACCCGTAAGCCTTTCACCCAAAGGTATCTGATCGAGAATATGAACTCTTTTTAAAAGAATAAGGCTTTTTGGACAACAAAGGATATTGAGAAGTAAACCATTCGTCACTTGTGGCTGTACCGCGGCAACCATGTGTTCTCTGCCGACAGAATGCGTCTGAAAAGCATCCCAATGGTGCTCATCTTCCAAATATGGCCAGAGCGCCTTAGTCCCTGGAAGTACAAAATTAAATCTTGGAGGAAAAAGTATTCTATTAAAACTTGCCCGTAGTCCTACGACCATTGCCTGTGGTATATCCGCCATTTCAATTGCCATCGATGCATCTTCACCCTGTAACAGTACGCGAGCAAATCCAGAAACCTCAACACCGGATCCAGTATACTGTGCCACACAATACTGATCTTTAACTGAACCAGGAAAAGCCATACGCGTGTTGGTTAGCCATGGATCAAGTTCAGAATAATCCGGCAATTCTCCGAGATCCAATTTCACCAAATCTCCAAACTGCGTATCCAAACTTCTGTACGAACCTATATGACGATTAACCACAGTGACAGGAAGTGAAAGTTTCCGTTTTTGCGCTACGTCTCTGACGATAGCTTCCAAATAAGAAATTTCTAGACCTCTTGGTAACTGAAAACGAAGATCCACGTCTATAGCCGGAGAGGCTAACTCGCCAAATGTATCGATTCCGGGATACTCCCTTGCAAGTTGACCAAATATCTTACGTGGCCTATAAAATCTTTCCGGAAGCCGACTAGCTGCTAGCATTTTTCCAAGGCTTCCGGTGATAAGTACTTTGGCACGGTCATACTCAACGTGTGACGTCGGCACACACAGAGTAGCAACTTGTCCGGCAATATCGTCAATAGTTTCCGCGACTTTTGTCTCTGCAAGGTGAGGAAACAACGCGTAGAACACTTCAGGAAAAGACCCATACCTAAAAACTGTCTCAACTCCTCCATCCTGTAGACGTAACGCTGTCCCTCTCAACGGAAGAAAACGAGGGAAATAGAGACGCGGGTCATCAAGATCTAAATAACCAATCATTCCTCTTTCAGCTGCCGGCATAATACCCCTTCCCTTTAACGGTTTGGACAAAATTTTGCGGTATGCCAAACCGGGCGAGCTTCCGGCGCAGACGCATCACGAGTTGGTCAAGTGCCCAATCGGTAAAGTCGCCATCATCGCCCCAAATCGCCTTTCCGAGTGCGTCACGCGATACCGTCTTTCCTTGCCCGGAAAGAATACAAACGAGTGCTTGTTTCTCGCGTGTACTTAATGCTGCATCTATGGGAACCCCGCCGACCGATACCGACCCGTTTTTCACAAATAGCTGCGTTCGTTTTTTTAGCAATTTTTTGATGTAATCTTCGATTAGCCCAATCGCGATATGACCATCACGGACAACTCCCGTCTTTTCCAGATAAACCATTGCTTCCTCGTCCTTAACCGGATTTTGCAATGCTAGATCAGTCAATACATCCTGTTCTCTCATGGCAAACCCGCCATAGACCTCCCCCACCTTCCACCATAAATCTTCGTGATCAAACGGGTCACCACTCTTTCGGAAGGCTACATGCCGCACAATTTCCTTCACCAACCACAAATGCCCGCCAGTGCGCTTAACGATGCGATTTTGTAAAGACGCCGGAACCTGGGTGCCAAATTTATCTTCCAAATACGATATAAATTTGGTTACATCCTCGGCGCCATACAGCGCATGAAATATTCTATTTTGTGAAAAAACCTGGGGAAGCATCCGGTAAGGAAACGTTTCAGAAAATAGTAAAAATGGGATCTTCGTTTGAACATACTGCGATGCAAGACCCGAAAGAAGATGTTTTCGATCCTGAAAAAGGAGTTCTGCGTCAGAAACCAGGAAACAGCGCTTCTTTTTACTGCTGCTCTGTTGAATTCTAACTATCCGATTCCAGTCATCGATGTCTTCAATCTTATAGGTCTCGAAACTCACGATGAGCACATCAAAACCATTTCCGAGGAATTGTATAAACTCCGGAATTCTATACGAACGATCCATCTTAGGCGCGGCCATGATGAGCGCATTTTCGCCCCGATCCAAGGGTTCCCGCCAACGCGTGAATAATTGCTTTATTGTCTTTTCTGTAAGCGGTGTAGGTGCCGAAACGGACATACATTCGAAGGCAGTAAGCGCCAAGTATACTGCATTTTTGTCATCCTGACAACTATCCGTCAGAAACACCGTCAAGCGCATATTTGTTTGTTCGCGTATTAAGAATTTGCTTTTGTTACGCTCTCTTTGACACATCGCGTCGAAACGGAGACAACACAAGTGCACATTAACAGTCAGGAGGCATGTTTCTCCCTTAACTTTCGAAAAACGCTCCATTGGGCAAGTAACTCATTACTTGCGAAACCGAGCGTTTTTCACATCTAGAAAGGAGAGAGCGATGTTACAAGACTTCATGGGGGTACTGTTGCTGATCGCGTGGACGCCACCCTTCTGGGGCATGATCCTGCTTCTGCTTTTAGGCGGGTGGCTGGGGCTCGTCCTGATTCTCCCGTCGTGGGCCGAAAAGATCCTCATAGGGATTGGAATAGCAACCACTCTTCTGCTCTTTCCATTTCCCACGTTGGGGCTTTGCCTGATCCCGTTGGGAGCAGGATGGGTCGGATTTTTCATCGGGCGCTACTATCACCACAAGGCTGAAATCATGGGAGACGAACATGAAGAAGAAGACTTGCGCGACGTGTAACGGCGGGGGTTGGACTCCGGGGCCTTGTTCCTGGTGCAGGGGCACCGGGCAAGCCCCGCCAGAGCGTGGTCACGGTGAGTGCCTGGTGTGTAAGGGCAGCGGACAAACCCTCCACAAGTGTTCTACTTGTGGCGGGAAGGGCCACGTACGAAGGTGACGCTACGCCTCCTGACAACTGAATACAATCTCCGGACGTGGAGCACGTTGCCTGCAACACAGACAAGCCACTCCGGAGATTTTTACAGGCAATGATATGCGTCATCCTGACAACTATCCGTCAGAAACACCGTCAAGCGCGAGACTACTTAGACCCTATACTCCTACCACATGCCGCCAAACGCTTCCGTAATTATATTTGATGATAACGCTGATTTACGGAAAACTCTTCGTGAATATCTTCAATCTGGTGGTCATATCGTCATCGGCGAAGCAGGGTCTATCAATGAGCTTGAAAGATTTTTAGCGCATTTGAAACAAGGGACTTTACCTACAGAACCAGTAGTGGCAACCCTCGACAATAATGCTCCTTGGGATGACGGGGAAGCACCTGATCCGAGAGGAGTAGGCAGAGCAGCCGAACGAAAGATTAAAGCAGCCATTGAAAAGGTCACCACGATCGCAACGACCACTGCCGGTAGCGAAAAAGTGGGGTACGGAGACTATAGATTTAATCCTGAAGCCGGAATGGAGGGTCTTAGCGGATTTATTGATGCGCTTCCTGCCAAAGAACGGTAGTCTCACGTTTCTAATATGAGTAATGCAATCGTACTGTTTCGAAGAGCAGGACAAGACGAGTGGGTGAGTTGGCGTACCGTGGAGTTTGATAATCGGAAAACGAAGTATGAAACCGTCCAATGTGGATTTCACGCCGTTGATCTCCAACATGCAGCCATTGCAGGACTCACACTTCTATTGACTGACGGAGATACGCGTGTAGTCGTCTGGCCAACCGGCGGAAACGAACCTGGCGAAGACGCGCCGAAAACCATGTATGACCTACCGTTCGTTGGTCACTATGACGTCGTCGAGCCGGAGAAAGGAACATACAGAATCTATCACGAGCGACACCGCAAGGAACGAAAATGGTGAACAGTCTGAAGGTGTAAATACGACTTCTGGTCGGTAGGTGCAAATACACCGTCCTCTACGTTTCTTGAAATTGTTGTGAGGCGATCTCCTTCAAAAGAGCTGTAACGGAAAGCTCACCTGCGCGACGGAGCACATACGCTTCGTCGAGTTTCCCTTTTTGCACGCGCCAGATGCCGACGCAATCCCCCATGTGTCGCTCACTGCGTAGCTCCTTGCACCACGCAAGTTTCGTGAGGATGAGATCCTCCGGTGCGATAACGGACACACGCGTTCTACCAATTGTCACGCTTCTTCGCCGTTTGTATTTGAGGGAAAAATCATCCGTGTTCGTAATCCAAAAATCTACCTTAGTACTCGTTCCACTATGGAACGTATTCACCATCTGAGGGGATGTGATGGTGGGCAAGGTACGCGCGGTGAGCGCAAAATCTTTCCCTAATCCCCGTAGCGTACCGGCAAGTTGTTTCAGCTGTTTTGTACCTACCTCCACGACAAAATCAATATCATGCGTCGCTCGTGGAAACCCGTAGTAAGAAGATGCGAAACTGCCGGAAAGCAGGTACGGCACCCGATGTGCGTTGAGCGACCGTGCAACGTCGACAAGAAGATCACGTTGTCCCAAGAGTACCGATTTCATAGATACGTCTGCGAAGCTCCTTCATGGCCTGGGGTTTGCTTAGTCTCCTTCCCTGCCGGATATTTTTGAGGGCGAGTTCGCGGACAAAATCAGATAGTTTGAAGGCCTGCTCGAGCCTGGCTCTCCCGCTCATGGCCCGAAGGAGCGTCGTTTGATCCATACGAATATCATTTTATCACACAATCCGGCCTGATTATGGAGCGTCAATCCATACTATATCCACGTCTTTTTCAAACGCTGAAAATTCCCGATCCCCAGTCACAACCGTTGCGTGCAACATTCCGGCAAGCGCTACCACAAAGCAATCCGCGTACGAAATGGCGCCGCGTGCTTTGTACTGCGCCGCCATAAGCACGCTGTCGCGAGTAACTGTTGCAATCGTTATGGGTAATGCAAGGATATGGGCCAGCATCACGTTGGCTTCTTCTAACCCGAACGCACGAATGAGAATATAATACACTTCTCCCAAGCTGATTTCTGAAAACAGAACCGTCGCGTGTTTTTTCCGCGCTTTCTCAAGGAGATCATTCACGCGTCCGCTCCCCGACTCTTTTTGTAAAAATGCAAGCAGCGCAAAACTATCCAGAACGTACAATGCCATATTTTTTCTTTTCAAACGCCGCTTCACGGATTTTTTCTTTCATAAGCTGCCGGGTTAACGATGGAACCTTTCCGGCCAAAAGACCGTACCCCCGCTCTACGGGATTCTCCTGTCCAAGCGGTACAATCACCACCTGCTTACGGGCTAGGTCTGGTATCACCGTCACCGCTTTTCCGGGTGTCATACCGAGCGCCGTCCGCGCCTCCGCCGGCAATACCACCTGTCCTTTTACCGATATCATTTGTACCCGAGGGTATAACATAATAAATTATGTATAACATATTTTTTAACGTATGTCAATACCCGAAACAATGTATCCCACTGACGTTACCCCATCCCGTGCTCGACCTCACTTGAAAATCTTTCCCTCCAACCTTTCAGCCTCGGCGAGGAAAAAGTCGACCATCGCCGCCCGGTCAAATGGCACGAGCATTTTTGGGTAATCAGAAACAACATCTAAAACGGAAACAAGACGATCTACGTTATGTAATGCGTCTTCGTAGCTAAATGGTGCATATTTATCGTACATTCGCCCAAAGACCTGCTCGAGAGAAATACCTTGCGTCGTTACAATGCTATAGAGGTCAACAAAGTCACGGGCCGTTCCTCGGTCAGAAATTGCTCGAAACTTATTAAGCGCAATGTCAAAAACACTATCGACGCAAAGAGGCGTGCCGTTGTACTGTATTCCCTTTTCTATTTGAGGATAATCCATTTCGACGAAATCAATTCGCAGCGTACTGCCGTCAACAAACGTTATCCCGTAAAAAATCATCTGATAATGCTTCTTCTTATCTATGGCCGTAATCCCGACCACAGGGGCTATGCGATCAAAAAAGTGGTCGAGGGGGCCCTCATCAACACTGTGGCTCGTAAAAAAATCTAGATCCTGGGAGTACCGATGGTAGAGATAACATTCCGCCAGTGCGGTTCCGCCGGTAAAATAATATCGCCCCGTTATGGACGGCTCGTTGGCCGCTTGTTCCATAACGTCAGATTGGTGGGGAGTGAGTATCGTTTGCCCCATAAAAGAAACTCCATTGACCGACGTCTGTATGGATCAATCTTTCCTTTAATCTCCGACCAAAGATCCATGACCTCATTGCGATCCAGCTTTTCTCCTTGAAGATCATAATTGATCATTTGGGTAAGCCGCCAGAGGCGGTATTTCTCCGGGTTCTCCCGCTTCATTGCTTCTTCGTCGATGTGCGACCAATTGTACATACCTGTATTATACACCACCCTCACCCCATCCCGTGCTCGATTTTGAGGCGGGAGATCTTGCCTCCCATATCTTCCGGTGTGATGCCAAATTGAGGAAGCAAACGCTCAACGATTGTCACCGCTGCTTCAAACTCCGGTTGGATGATGGTGGTCACTCCTAAAGACTTTAGCCTCGCCTGATCTTCCTCGTGATGAGAGCGGCAGATGATGGTGACCCGGCGGTTGAGCGTCTGGGCGTGGCCGATGACGAGCTCCTGGGTATGCCGGTCCGGGATGGCGATGACGACGGCACGCGCCAAATCCACCTGCGCGTAGTCCAAGACGTCGCGATCCGCCGGATCGCCGTACACCACATGAATGCCACGCTCTCGTAGCGCTTTGACGGTCTGATGATTGTAATCCACGACGAGAAACGGCAACCCCGCCATCTCAAGGGCGCGCCCCACATACTTCCCCACTCTTCCGTAGCCGCAAATGACGATATGCTTTTCCATAGGGTATTGCTCTTGTGATGGCTCTCCTGCGCCCTGCCGAGTGAACAACCATGGGATGCGCTTTTCCAACCAATAGTATACTGCGTGTCCGGAGGCAAGAACGGGCGTGCTGACCAACAACGCGCCGAAAATAACAGCAACCAGAATCGCGGAAGAGTCCGAAGAAAGAACGCCCAGACCGCTACCCACTCCCGCAATAACAAAACCAAATTCCGATACCTGGGTAAGCGAAAGTCCCACGAGAAACGCGGTTTTCTGGTGGTAGCCCGAACGCCGTAGCAGCCCATATACCAAAACCCACTTGACGGCCATAACGACAAGAAGCAATAAAAGTATCGTCCAAAAATGGGCAAGGATCACGGGCAACGGGACACTCATCCCGAGCGTCACGAAAAACACGACCGCAAACAGATCCCGCAGCGGCCGGATTTCGGCAAAAATAGCATGGTTCTGGCTGGTTTCGGCGATGATAAGGCCGGCGATAAACGCGCCCAAAGGGGCCGAAAACCCGGTCGCGGAGAATATGACGCTTACGAGAAACACCACGGCAACCGTCGTCAGGAGTAAAATTTCCCGACTCCCGATACTTGCCGCGGCTTTGAGAAGCCTGGGGATCCCCACGCGACCCAAGAGGATCACGACGCCGACGACGAACACCGACGCCACAACTCCTCCCACGACAGAGAGCACCGTGCCCCGCACAATCGCCGGAAGCAGGATCATGATGGGAATGACCGCCATATCCTGCACCACCAGCCAACCGGTGGCCACCTCGCCCGGTACCGTTTCCAGCTCGCCCCGTTCGGAGAGGATTTTCACGACAACCGCCGTCGAGGAAAGCGAAAACGCCGCAGCAAGAAACAATGACGGAAGCATGCCCATCCCAAGTCCCATGGAAAGCAAGAGAAACACGATGGTGCTTACAGTTATCTGGAAGACCGCCGGCAGAAGGACCGACCGCAATACCTTTTTGAGCCGGAGAAACGAAAACTCTACCCCCAGGGTAAAAAGGAGAAGCGTCACCCCTGCTTGGGCGATGAGCCGCAGGGTCTGGTGGTCGATGACGCCAAATGCGAGGTTGCCGATCGCCACACCTGCGGCGATATATCCGACGATCGTCGGCTGCTTGAGGACCCGCGCGATCGTCCCGCCGCCGATGGCCGCAGCAAATACGAAGAGGAAGGTGGTGATGAGAGAGAGACTGTGAGGTGACATCCTAATGATACAATCCGACCAATTTACCAATCCAACCAATGAATGTTGAAATGGACAAATGACAACAATGATTCAACCATTGCGTCATTCCTTCATTCATTGGGTTATTGGTCGGATTGGTCGGATTGAATAATTCTATTCATATCTTGGGGTATCGGTGCCTCGAATGCAAGGGTCTTACCGGTTCCCGGATGGGTGAAGGATATCTTCCATGCGTGGAGCATGACGCGCGGCGCCCACACGCGGTCACTTCTACTTACCTTTCGTCCGGCATAGAGGTAGTCACCGATAATTGGGTGATTGATGTATTTGAGATGGACCCGGATCTGATGCGTACGGCCGGTTTCGGGATAAAGCTCAACGAAAGAGCTATCAGCTATCAGCTTTCCGCTTTCAGACTTTCTGACGACTGACGACTGACGACTGACGACTTTATACCGCGTCACTGCTTCCTTCCCCCCCGGCACGATGCCGAACCGCTCGGGGTTCCACGGCAGCCGGCCGACCGGTGCCCTGATTTCTCCTTGGGCCGGCACAAGGTTGCCGTGCACAAGCGCGAGGTACGTCTTTTTTACCTCGCGGGCCTTAAACTGCCGCTGCAACTCCCCAAATGCTTCGGGTGTTTTGGCGATAAGCAGGATGCCGGATGTTTCTTTGTCTATCCGGTGGACAATGCCCGCACGGTCTATCGTGATGTGATAGGTGTCTCTTACCCAATCTTCGACCGTTCTATCGGACACGGTGTCTGCCCGATTCACGACGATACCGGGGGGTTTATTGATCACAAGAAGTATCTCGTCTTCGTAGAGGATAGGGATATCCACATTACTTTTTCTTCTTTTTCTCACAGTCCAAACACAAGGTTGCGGTCGGTACAATACTTAGCCGGTCGGTGTCAATCATATTCCCACAGCGTACACAGTATCCATACGTCCCGCTTCCCACACGCATGAGTGCCTCATCCAGCGCCCAGACGCGCGCTTTGAGCTCATCCACCATCGCCGCGTAACGGTCGTGATTGTTCTCTTCACTCGCTTCGGCGTCGGAGGCTGCGTTGTCATTGACCCGGTCCGGATCTGCAAACGGGTCCTGGGCGGAAAGCTCCGCGACGCGTACGGCAACTCTGCTCTTTTCTTCTTCCAGAGCCTTCCTCACCTCATTAAGAACGTCGCTTGGGAAACTTTGCATAGAGCCACCTCCACAACTGCCGAACAATAAATTTACCACCGGCGTAGGCGTACCATGCGCCAGCGGCTGCGGAAAACAAAACAAGCGCTACCCACTGATTGGCGCTTAACGTATACCAGTATATACGAGAATCCTTAAAAAATTCAAGTACAAAAAGTACCACTGCCCACAGAAGAAAAAACACGACGCCAACAGAGCCAAGCGCCCATTTTTTCATCCGCGCCTGACTTGTCATATATCCCACGACCAATAGTATTACCACGAGGGAGGCAATCTGGTAGATTTGGTACGGATGACGAAGCTGGGGCAATCCTATGTACCGTATCGACCAAGGTACGCTAGCCACCTTCCCCACGTCGCTTCCGTCTAAAAGCGAACCCACGGTACCCACAATGAGCGCACCGGGCAGAGCAAGCCCAAACGCATCCAATATGACACCCATACGTGCCTTTACCCGTCTTCCCAGGATAATCATCGTGGCAAAGCCCGCCAAAACTCCGGAAAGGAGGGAAAGGCCCGGGGATACCCAAAGGGCTGCGATTTTTAGAAGTGTTGCGCTAAACTGATCCCAGTGAAATGCGACAAAACCCATACGCGAAGCAACCAAAGCTGACAGCGTAGAATAAAAAGTAATATCAAAGATGTGCTCTTCGCCCACCCCTTCATCCCGAAGCGACTTCCAGAAGACGAAGGAAAACACCGACCACGCCAGGATGAAAAAGATGCTGAAGCTTGAGAGCCCAACTCCGGCGATCGAGAATAATACGGGATGCATAGCACGTTGTATTATATCGCATCATACGATACACTCATAGGATACCATGACCGCTACTGCACACGCACTCGTTGCCGGCGTCATCGCGAAGTCCGTTCCGGACACAGCTACCGCCTCCATGTTGGCCATCGCTTCTCACTACATCATGGACTCTATCCCCCACTGGGACTTCGGCACCAATTGGCGCGCCCGGTCAAAAACAACGACGGGAATGCTTGCGATAGCTGATACCATAACCGCTTTTACGGTAGCATATATCCTGTTTGCAGGGAAGGTAGGAGTAGTCCCCATCACCATCGTGACGGTCGCCTCGCTTCTGCCTGATTGGCTCGAGACCCCATGGTATATCTTGTTTGCCCATCAGAAGAAGCATGAACCGGGGCCCCGCGCCGGCATCTTGGAGCGCATCGCCTACGCTGTTTACAAAATCCCCAATGCCTTCCACGCCAAAGCCCAGTTTCCCCTGGGCATTTTTACGCAAATTGCCACCGTGGCATTCTTTTGGATTTTACTCCGATAGCCACTCAAGAATCATCCGCACCCCGAAGCCCGTCCCGCCTTTGGGGGTAAGCGGCGCATCTTTTTCCGCCCAGGCAGGACCGGCAATATCCAGGTGGGCCCACGGGACGCCCGACGGCGCAAACTCTTGGAGAAACAGGGCGCCATTGATCGCCCCGCCGTACTTGCTGCCGGAGATGTTTTTGACGTCGGCAACGTCGCTTTTGAGAAGTTCTTTGTACTCTTTCGCAAGCGGCATTGCCCAGATGCGTTCGCCTGAATCAGATGCGGCGTCTTTCAGCGCTTTCGCCAGTTCGTAATCCTCGGTAAACAGCCCCGCGATCTCCTCGCCCAGAGCCACCATGCACGCGCCGGTTAACGTCGCCATATCCATGATCACATCCGGTTTTATCTTGGTTCCGGCGTAGGAAAGCGCATCGGCAAGTACAACCCGTCCTTCCGCGTCGGTATTGAGAATTTCAATGGTTTTCCCGTTCATCGCAGTCACCACGTCGCCAGGTTTGACGGCCTTGGGACCTGGCATGTTTTCCGTGGCGGCAATAAGACCTACGACGTTACCCTTCGGCTTGAGGATAGGCAAGACAGAAAAAACACCCAGTATCGTCGCTGCGCCTGCCATATCAAGCTTCATCGTCTCCATGTTCTTGGCGTCTTTGATGGAAAGCCCGCCGGTATCGAAGGTGATCCCTTTCCCAACCAAACAAACTGTTTTCCCCGCTCCGCCTTTGTAAGAAAGATGAATAAACCTCGGCTCTTCATCGCTCCCGCGCGCAATACCAAGGATAGCTTCCATGCCCAGCGCTTTCATTTCTTTGGGGCCAAACACTTCGCAGCTCATGTTTGCCTGGCCTTTGGTGATCTTTTTTGCCGCCTCGGCAAGGTGCGTCGGCGTCGTAACAGAAGGAGGCTCATTAACGAGATCGCGGGCAAACGCGACTGCGCGGCTTACGGTTTCTCCCCGACTGATACCGGCTGCAACCGCGTTGAGTTTTGGTGGCGTCGTAAGAAGAATTACTTCTTCAATATGCTTTTCTTTTTTGCGGCTTTCCTCGCTTTTATGTTTGGAGAAGGTAT